>PLPK01000037.1 GCA_003159795.1 Acidimicrobiaceae bacterium
GATTTGTCCAACAGCGCCCTAGTGCCAACGGTCATTGAGAAACCCGCGCTGACGGTCACCGGAACCGCGCGCTGAGGTCCACCAGAACCTCTCCGATGCTTCATGCGCCATTACGGGCTCTACGCGACCAAATGGGGTGAGTGGGCTGCATTGTCCTGGCAGGATGGGCGTCCCATCTGATCGGACCGCAGCGCAAGAGGGTTCCCATGAGAGTCACCGGACGCGTTGTTGGATGGCATAGCCTGCAGTGCCAACGAGCAACGCTCGTGAGCGAATGATCCTTCGTCACCGTCGATGATCGACCGATCGAGGTTCAAACTCGTGCCACGTCAACCGGCTTGTCACCTCGCCGTGGCCACTGTCGACATCGGATGGTGCCTGGACGCGGCCGATGTCGGGACGACATGACTTCTGATCACGGCATAGGAGCTTGTCGGCAGGAACCGGTGTCCGGGCCGCGGACTGGGGACATTGCGAGATTTGGGCGTTTTCTTCTCGTGCTCCGATGGGTCGGATGGGCGCTGATTGCGGCCCAGTTCGTCGGGTTCCTGTTGTGGAGTGGGTATCTCCTTTCCCATGCGAGTGTTACATGGGACGCGGCTATCTACTCTCAGCCCTGGGTCCTAATCGCTCACGGCCATTTGCTTCCACGAGACACCTTGCAGGGCGGCTATTACTTCTGGCAGAACGACGGAGAGTTCATCGTCTATCTTCTCGCCCCGCTGTATTGGCTGTTTCCGGATCACTTGCTGGGGTTGCTATGGCTCCAGGATCTTGCGCTCTCGGGAACGATCGCCGTCTGCTACAAGCTCGTCACCGATCGTTGGATGCGCCCGAGATCCGAACGCGACGTCAAGCGCAAGGTGGTCGCTGCTGTTGCCGCGTGGCTGACGATCGTGGTTCTTTTCGTGTGTGACCCTTGGATCTACTGGGTTGTCTCGTTCGACATCCACATGGAGGTCTTCGGTGTCTTCTTCATTGCTTGCGCGTTTGCTGCTTTCCGAAGACACCAGAGACGGGGGTACGTGTACGCGCTCGCCGCGGCGATGTGCGGCGCGGCCTCGGTCGTCTACGTGCTTTCCCTCGGGCTCTTCCTGAGCGGACAATCGGTGGGCCGCTGGTACCTGTCGCGCGGCAAGGAGAAGGCATCCCCGGGATCGAGTCGTGTCCATAGCCGCGTTGCGCGCGACGGGATCCCTGGCGCGTTGCTCGTGATTGCCTCGATCCTGTGGGTGTTCTCGCTCAGTTCGCTGCACGCCACTCAGGGTGCCGCCCCGGGGGGCTTTGCGTACCTGCTCGGCCCGACGGGGGGGAACGCGCTGCACGTGACGTTCGGCTCAGTCATTCTCGGGCTGTGTCGTCATCCGATGTCCGCGCTCCGAACGGTCGTGTCGCACGGCTGGAACCTCTGGGCGAGTCCCTCCGGGGCCGGGTTCTTAGGCCTGCTTACGCCGGTCGGGTTCTTCATGGCTGCGCCGACACTGTTGCTCAACAGTCTCGTGAGAGGCCAGATTCTCGCTTACCCGGTCTTCCAGAACCTTCCGGCGTTCATCTTCATCGCTTTCGGCACGGCCGGGTTCGTCGCTCACCTGGTCAGGCACCGGAAGACCTTCGTCGTGGGTCTGGTCATCTGCACGCTCGTCATCGCCAACGAGGTGGGCTGGTTCGCGGTGTGGTTTCCGAGGACACGTATGCAATGGGTGAGGACGTCGACCGCGGCTGCCTCGGTCATCTGGCGGGCGGAACACGTCATCCCGGCGGGTGACGAGGTCGTGATGACGAACGGCTTCGCCGGGGTCTTCGGCAATCACACCAACCTCTACGACTTCACAGGCCCGGGGACCATACCCGTTCGAAGTCGGGTGGTTTGGTTTGTGATGTCTCCTGCCCAGGGCATCGAGGTCGTACCGACCGCGGTCATGGAGCGGGCGTTGGGCGACGTTGTGGCGTTGCCGGGCGCGAGGCTGGTCACCGCGTCTCAGGGTGTCTACGTGCTGCGCTGGCAAGTTCCCTCCGGGCAGCGGTCGGTAACTCTCGGAGGAGGCGACGAACTCGACGCTTGGACGGCTCCCGGTACGGCCGCGACTCCGGTCCGTGCTGGTTCGTCGAGCGGATGGCACCTCGCGTCAAATGGACGGCGCGGTTATCTCTTGAGTGGCGACTACTGGCGGGAATTCAGTGGGAGCTATTTGGCTACCGTCCGAATCTCGGCGGCTGGTCCCGTGAACGTCGAGGTATGGGATAACACCACGAACCGTCTTCTCGCCCGCACGACGACGACCGGGTCGTCCAAGACTTGGGACGTCAAAGTGCCGTTTCGAATTGGACACGAAAAGCCCGGTGTCGTCTACCAGGGTGTCGGACCTTTTCGTGACTTCCCTATTTCACAAACCTCAGGCGATACAGTCGAAGTGAGGGTCTGGACCCCTGACATCGCGCACGTGGCGATATGGTCGGTAACACTTGGACGCCGCTAGTAGGACGCGGGGCAATTGTCGCTCGTCGGGGCGTCTCTGACCGCGTAGAGGTGCGCCATCACCTCGGGCGCGGCTTCGTCGGGAAGCTTCGCTCTGATGTTCGAGAGCCGGTGGAACCAGCACCGGATGCGGACCGAGGAGGGAAAGACCGCCTCGACCGCCTTTTCCAGACCGGTGTCCCGGGGCGAACCCGCCGCCGACAGCAGCGTCCTCGGCGTGTCGCGAGTTCCGTTCTCCCTCACCGCAGACTGAAAGCAATCCCTCGTCGGTGTGCCCGGCGGGCCCCTCGGCTACCTCGGGAGGACCCTGTGCGGGTCGTGGATGACGACGGTGCCGCCGACAAGGTCGTGCAGGCACCGGCGGTCCTTCCTCGTGACGAAGAGAATGAATGACACGAGCTGGGTGATCCCCGACAGGAAGCCTTCACATATCCCGCCGATGATCTCGCGCAGCGCCATCCGCCACCATCGGGCTGGGCGCCCGGAGTCCGGATTCCAACAGCGCAGGCCGAGTACCTGCTGGACCGGGGTCTGGCCACGACCCCAGGCGATCAGGCCCCAGATGATGTAGCCGATGACGAGGGTGACCAGGCACAACACGATGGCCAGGAAGTACGCGCCGATTCGCCGGCCGATGGTTGCCAGCACAACTCCCTCGGGCAGGGTGAGGCGGCTTGCAGGGTCGTAGTACATGCCTGGGGGCACCGCGCCGGGTGCCGATTGGCCGTAGCCATAGCCCGCGGGAGGTGCTCCCGGGTACGGGTAGCCGGGAGCGGAGGGAGGACCGCCGGCAGGGGCCCCGGAGGGCGGGTAGCCGGGAGCCGACGGAGGACCGCCGGGTCAGGGTTGCTGAGCGCTCGGATCCGGAGGTTGCGTCATGGGCACCTACCTTCCAGGTCGACTGCGCTGAACCTAGTGCACTCTCGCGCTTGGCCAACGGATCGCCACCCGGCTCGTCGGCCCGCCCCGCTTCACCCCCGGCAGAAGGGAGACGTCACCTGCCGCATCGCCGGCGCAACTCTGCTGCGGCCCGGCGCGGGTCGGTGGCGCTGCAGATCGCCGCCACCACCGCGACGCCCGCCGCACCGGCGGCGAAGAGGCCGCCCGTCTGGTCGGCGGTGATGCCGCCGATCGCGACACAGGGGAGCAGCGAGAGATCGCAAACGGCGCGCAGCCCGTCGACGCCCATCGGTGGCGTGGTATCCGCTTTCGTCGGAGTGGGGAAGATCGGTCCGACGCCGAGGTAGTCGGCCGTGCCCGGCGGAAGCGCCGCAGCAGTTCGCGCCTCCGCGATGTTCGTCACCGACCACCCGATGATGAAGTCCGGCCCGGCGATGGCACGCGCGTCCTCAACCGGAAGATCCGACTGGCCGACGTGCACACCGTCGGCCCCGGCCGCCAGGGCGATGTCGAGGCGGTCGTTCACCAGGAAGCAGACGCCCGTGCCGGCCAGCATGTCGCGCAGCTCCGACGCCGTGTCGAGGAGTTCGCGTGTCGTCGCCCGGTGATCGCGCAGCTGCACGGCGGTGACACCACCGGCGACGGCCGCTGCCACGGTCGCGACCACACCCCGCTCGCCACAGGCGCCGCCGTCCGCGACGAGATAGAGGGTCGGATCCAGCACGCGACGGATCACGCCGAGAACGGTTTCGCGTGACGCGCGAGCGCGTCAAGCGCGTCGATCAGCGCGACGGTGAACGTGCCCAGTCCGGGGCTGCCGCGAGCCGCGCGCTCGCCGGCGGCCTTCAGCACTGCTGAGGCGGCCGCCGTCGCGAAGAGGACGTTGTCGTCGACCGCCGCGAATGCCGCGACGAGTGCCCCCAACGCGCAACCCGACCCCGTGATCCGCGTCAGCATCGAACTCCCGCCCGGCACCTCGACGACGTCCGTGCCATCGGTCACGAAGTCGACCTTGCCGCTCACCGCGACAACACAGTCGCACGCACGGGCGACGAAGGTCGCCGACCCGATCGCTTCGTCGGACTCGGCGAGCGAGTCGACACCCCGGCCTCCGAACTCTGCCCCGGCGAGGTTCATCACCTCGGAGGCGTTCCCGCGGACGACCGCGGGGTGCAGCTCGAGCAACTCGCCGGCGAACGCCGTGCGCGGGGCGAGCGCCCCGACCCCAACCGGGTCGAGCACCCACGGCCGGCCGTAATCGTGCGCGGCACCGGCGGCAGCACGCATCGCGACCTCGCGTTCCGCCGAAAGAGTCCCAAGGTTGACGAGAACCGCCGCCGCCGCGACAGCGAATTCGGCAGACTCCTTGGCGTTCTCGACCATGGCGGGTGACGCGCCCACCGCGAGGAGGGCGTTCGCCGTGAACTGGGCAACGACGATGTTCGTCAGGCAATGGACCAACGGTTGCTGCTCACGGACCTCGCACAGCTCGGCGGAAACACGGGGATCGGCCCAGGTCAGCTCGGTATTCATCGGGACGTCCCTTCGCTCGTACGAACGAAATCGGGTTCACCAGGTATCTCTGCCCGGTGGCGCAAGGCACGCTGCTCCGCGGACAACACTATCGACCGATCCCCAGTCGGTGACACGTCCGACAACGAACAAACACTCGGCAGCGCCGACTGCTCCGGCCGGCCAAGGTCGGACCGCGGTGCGCGACCCGTGGGTGAATCGGGCGTCGCGACACGGTCCCGGCGAGGATGACTGGCGCCTATTATGAGTAAGACTCAGTGATTGCGGTATGGAGCCGTGTCAGCGATGAGGGAAACCCCCATGCCAGGCAGTCCGGCCTGCACCGTCAGCGACGAGCTGGCCACGCAGATCGGCGAAAGCGTCGCGCGTCTGTCGCGGCGCCTGCGGGCGGGCTCGGCCAGGCTGTTGGCGCCCTTCGGACTCACGGACGCCCAGGCGCGGGCACTCCGCATGGTGGGACGCAACCGCGTTCCGCTCCGCATGTCGGAGATCGCCCGCCGGATCCAGATCGTCCCGCGCTCGGCGACGACCATCATCGAAGGGCTCGAAGCGAAGGGGCTCGTCGTCCGCGAGATCGATCCCGAGGACCGGCGCTCGACCCTCGTACGCATGACCGAGACTGGGACCCGGCTGTACAGCGAGATTGGCCGGGCCAGGGACACAGCCGCCGTCGAGCTGTTCAGCCGCCTGCCACCCACGGATCAGGCCGCGCTGCGAGCACTGCTCGACACGGTCGAGGCGACTGACGGGCAGCTGGGCGCGGGAGCAATCGCCGGCCCGGCCGGAAGGCGCATGAAGGCGCGCCGGCGATGATGCACGGCGGCGGGGGACTGGGGATCGGCGCCGGCCGGGGCTCCGGCGGCTCCATGCGCTCGCTCATCCGGGACCGCTCGGTCGTCGGGAGCAAGGTCCCGAAAGGAACCGTGCGGCGCATCCTCAGATGCCTCGCGCCCTTCAAGGGCAAACTGACGTTGTTCTTCGGGCTCACGATCGTCGACTCGTCGATCGGCGTCGCCATCCCGCTCATATACCGGGCGATCATCGACACCGGAATCGGTCACCGCGACACGCGCCTCATCGTCGTGCTCGCCCTCGTGATCGGCGGCCTCGCCGTCCTCGACGCCGGACTGTCGTTGGGAGAACAGCTCTGTACCGCCCACGTGGGCCAGGGTCTCATCTATGACCTGCGGACGCGGGTGTATGCCCACGTCCAAAAGATGTCACTCGCGTTCTTCACGCGCACTCAGACCGGCGCCCTCGTCAGTCGGCTGAACAACGACGTGCTCGGCGCCCAGCAGGCGGCGACGGACATCCTGTCCTCGGTCATTGGCAACATGCTGAGCGTCCTCATGGTCCTCACGACGATGCTGATCCTGTCCTGGCAGATCACCCTCGTCGCGCTCGCCCTCTTGCCGGCGTTTGCGATCCCGGCGCGCTTCATGGGCCGCCGACTCGGGGCGATCACGCGCGAGGGCTACGTACTCGCCGCGGACATGAACGCGACGATGGCGGAGCGCTTCAACGTCGCGGGCGCCCTCCTCGTCAAGCTCTTCGGTCGCGCCGGTGAGGAGGAGGAGCTTTTTGCCGGACGCGCGGGTCGCGTGCGCGACATCGCCATCCTCCAGTCAATCTACGCCCGGGTGTTTTTCATCTCGCTCACCGTCACGGCCTCTCTCGCCACCGCCCTCGTCTACGGCTGGGGCGGTTCGATGGTCGTCCACGGGCTCCTCGAGCTCGGCACGCTCGTCGCCATGACCGCCTACCTCAACCGCCTCTACGGGCCCCTTACCCAGCTGTCGAACGTCAACGTCGACGTGATGACGGCACTCGTCTCATTCGACCGCGTCTTCGAGTTGCTCGACCTCGCGCCGATGATCTCTGAGCGTGAGGACGCGGTGACCCTGCCGCACGGTCCGGCGACGATCGAGTTCGGCCACGTGGACTTCACCTACCCGAGCGCCGGTGAGGTGTCCCTCGCGTCACTCGAGTCGGTGGCCGTGCTGGAGAGTTCCGCGCCACGCCAGGTGCTTCACGACATTACGTTCCGCGCCGAACCGGGCGAACTCGTCGCCCTGATCGGGCCGTCCGGTGCCGGCAAGACGACGATCACCCACATCGTCGCGCGCCTCTACGACGCCACCGGCGGGTCCGTGCGGATCAACGGACTCGATGTGCGCGACGTGACCCTCGACTCGTTGCGGGCCGGTGTCGGGATGGTGACCCAGGACGCCCACATGTTCCACGACACGATCCGCGCCAATCTCGTCTACGCGCGCCCCGGCGCCACGGAGGCCGAGCTGCGCGAGGCGCTCGCCGGGGCGCAGATCCTGGCCCTCGTGGACAGCCTGCCGGACGGTCTCGACACGCTCGTCGGCGACCGCGGCTACCGGCTCTCCGGGGGCGAGAAGCAGCGCATGGCGATCGCCCGGCTACTCCTCAAGGCACCGGATGTCGTCGTCCTCGACGAGGCGACGGCGCACCTCGACTCGGAGTCCGAAGCGGCGGTGCAGCAGGCCCTCAGGACGGCGCTCACCGGCCGGACCTCGCTCGTCATCGCCCACCGCCTCTCGACGGTGCGCGACGCCGACCTCGTGCTCGTGATCGACGAGGGCCGCATCGTCGAACGGGGGACCCACGACGACCTCATCGCCCGGGGGGGCCTCTACGCCGAGCTCTACCAGACCCAGTTCCGCCAGCAGAGCTCCCCGCCGGACGCGCCCTCGGACGCCGGCGCCGAGCCCCCGTGGGATGGCGGATTCGGTACGGACCCCGACCCCCAGTGGCGCGGCTAGAGACAATGGAACGGCCGGCTCCTTCCGTGTGTGGCTCGGCCCACACCCGAGGTCAACCCACGTGATATGGGTACCGGGCGGCCCTTCCATTGTCACTAGCGTCGCTGGCCATGAGAACCTCAGTCGAAGCCACACGTGAACGCGTGGTCAAGAAGCTGGTAGCGATGGCTTCTGGCCCGACGCGTTCGGTCGTCGGCCTCGCGCGCGCCTGTCATCCCGGACCCGTGGCCACGGTGAGTGCAGCTGCCGTCGGCTATGCACTCGCGATCGGGTGTACCCGTCGGGAGGCGATTCGGGTCGGCCTCGCGGTGTCCTCGGGCCAGCTCGCGATTGGATGGCAAAACGATTGGACCGATGCGGTACGCGACCAGCTCGCAGGGCGACGGGACAAGCCGATCCCGACCGGCGAGGTCACCAGGAGTCTCGTCGGAACTGCCGCGGTGCTCGCAGGGATCTGTTGTGTTCTGGCATCGCTTGCGAACGGGCGAACGGGCGGCCTGACGCACCTCACAGCCGTGCTCAGCGCTGCCTCCTACAACGCCGGCCTAAAGTCCACGCCGGCCTCTTTTGTCCCCTACGCTTTCTCCTTCTCGCTGCTTCCAGTCTTCGTCCAGCTGAGCCGAGAAAACGCTTCCTTCCCACCGCCGTGGGTGCCAGTAGCGGCCGGAACCCTCGGAGTTGCCGCGCACTTGTTGAACGCCCTGCCTGACTGTGAGCTTGACCGCTCTCTCGGGATCCTCGGTCTGCCTCAGCGTCTCAGTCGCGAGAAAAGTCTTGCGCTTGCTGGAGGACTCCTCGTGCTGTCTTCCGGGCTGTTCAGCTTCGCGCCTCGTCGTCCAAACATCATGGGCACGCTTAGCTTCGTGGCATCGCTCGCCCTCGCCGGGGCTGCAGTGCATGCCGGACACGCTCGCGACGACCGCAGGGCCTTTCGTCTCGTGCTGGTGCTCGCGCTGCTGGACGTTGCGCGGGCTCTCTTCGCGGGCGGTCGTGCGCGGGACAACACGTAGTGGGCCCTCGGGAGTGACAAGGAGGGACGTCTGTCTGGCCAGAGGCCAATCTGCGAGACCGCTTTTCACCCTCGAACACGGCTCTTGGATCCGGTCATCGTCCCAGGGGCCCGAATGCACGCGACATCGACGGCCGCTCACCCCGAAAGGGGTTTGAACAACACCGACCTGGGCGGACCCTCCGCCCCGGTGGGGTTCCCGGCCCGGCGGCGAGAACACCACGGGCACCGGCTCGCAGAGTCGGCNNTGGGCCAGCTGGCGCTTCGCCCTCTCGATCGGAGCCGACAGGTGCGAAGCGGTCTCGTCAAGCACCTTGCGGAAGTGCTGGTAGGAATCGGCGAACGACCGTTCGAGCTCCGTGGCCTGCTCCAGCATCGACACGATGAAGCGGCGCTGCACCTCCAGGTCGGCGACGAGCGCGTCCCGGCGCTCCGTGGCCTCGTGGAGTAGGGCCGCCGCCTCGGCGTGCGCCTTGGAGAGCGCCTCGGCGGCCCTGGACTCCGCCTCTTTGTGGATCGTCGTCGCGGCGGCGGCGGCTTCATCGCGCAGTCGCGACGTCTCCTTGGTGGCGGCGCGCCGGAGGTCCTCCGCCTGCTTCACCTTGGCGGCGGCGGCCGACTCGGCCTCCTTGCCGGTCCCCTCGGCGGCGGCGGCGGCCTCTTTGCGCACTGCCTCGGCGGCGGCGGCCGCCTCCTCGATCTTGGCGGCGGCGGCCGACTCGGCCTCCTTGCGGGTCGCCTCGGCGGCAGCGGTCGCCTCGGCCTGGATGCGGGTCACCTCCTTGGCGGCCGAGCCGCGGGCATGCTCCGCGCTCTTCAGCTTGGCGGCGGCCTCCGTCTCGGCCTCCTTGCGAGTCGCATCGGCCTCGGTCTTGGCCGCTTCCCGCATGCGGGTCGAGTCCTGCGAGGCGGAGCGCCGCAGCAGGTCCGCGTCCCGCTGAGCCGAGGCGCGCATCGTCTTCACTTCGCCGTCGGCCGTCTCGATCTTCTCCCGGGCCTTCGCGGCGGCCTCCTCGACGGCGCGCATCGCCGTGCGCAGGATGCTCGCGGCCGCATCGCTCGCCATGACGGCGAGCTCGGTCTCGCCGAACTTGGTGAGATCCGGGGGCTGCTCGCGCAGCCGCGCCAGCTCGGTCTCGAGCTCCGAGATCCGCGCGCGCATGTGGTGTTGCCGGCCGTTGCCCTCCCGGTCATCGAGCTGGTCGGCGTCGCCCGCGACCTCTTGGGCCCGGGTGCCCGCCTCGCGCTTCGCGCGCTCCTTCTCGTCGGCGGGCAGGGCTCCGTGACGACGCAGGCGGAACCGTCCCGGGGTATCGGGAACCAGACTCTCGGCTACTGGCTCAGCGGTCTTCTTCTCGTCAGCGCGCGCCCCGCCCGCTGACGACTCCTTGCCTTGTGCGACCGACATTGGACCTTCCTTCTTGCCGCGGGCAGCGCGATGGGTGCCCGCGGGCGAACCGGTATCTGGTCGGGGGGTGGGGAGCTCCGGGCCCTGTCCCCCCCGTCTTCTCCGTGCTCGGCCGCTTCCGGCCCACCGCATCCCGGCACACCGCCCACCGGGAGGGACATCGGGCCTTCCTTCCTGCCGCCACGAAGAACCGCCGTCGCGACAATGCCGCCAGTCCGCATGGTATAGAGCGAGTGGGCCAAGGTCCACTATCTGCGTTATCTCATGGCCAATCTGGGTCAGGAGGATGCCCCGTGTGCCCGCGTCAACCCGACGGGTCCGGCCCAGCGCGACAGACGCGTCGTGCCGGGGCCGCCGGCGCACGACGGATAGTCTTCGACTGCCTGTCGGAGCTGCGTCCCCGCAGGAGGGACGTATCCGCCGGGCCGGGCGATCGGCGGGCGGCGCCGCGTCATCCGGGGCACGTTGCCGGGGAGGAGCATGTTCTCAGGAATCGTCGAGGAGATGGGGGTTCTGCTGCGTGCCGATCACGGGCGCTACCGCTTCGAGTCTTCGCTCGTCGCCGGTGATCTCGGGATCGGCGACTCCGTCGCCGTGAACGGCGCCTGCCTCACGATCGTCGACCGCGCCCCGGGCTGGCTGGAGAGCGACGTCTCGCCCGAGACACTGCGACGGACCACCCTCGGCGGCCTGGAGGCCGGCGACCCGGTCAACCTCGAACGTCCTGTGCGCCTCGCCGACCGCCTTTCGGGACACGTCGTACAGGGTCACGTCGACGCCATCGGGGAGGTGCTCGCCGCGGCTCCCGATCTGCGCGTCAGGATCCCGCGTGAGCTCATGCGCTACTGCGTGGAGAAGGGTTCCATCGCCGTGGACGGCGTCAGCCTCACGATCTTCGAGCTCGACGAGGAGAGCTTCTCGGTCGCGGTGATCCCATACACGGCGGAGCACACGACGCTCGGGGCGATCTCGGCGGGTGATCCCGTGAACATCGAAGTCGACGTGACGGCGAAACAGATTGAGAAGCTGCTCGCGCCCTACGTCGCCAAGCTGACATGACGCCCCGCCGGATCCACCGCGCCGTCGCCGACGAGACACGGGCGAGCAGCCCGCCAGCCGGTCCGGCGGGCGCCGGGATCGTCCTCGACCACGTGAACAAGCACTTCTTCCACAACGGAACGGCGATCATCGCCCTGGCAAACGTCAGCCTCTCGGTGGCCGTCGGCGAATTCGTGAGCGTCATCGGGCCTAGCGGCTGCGGCAAGTCGACGCTGCTGCGGATCATCGGCGGGCTGCTCGCGCCCGACGGTGGTCGCGTCCGGATCGGCGACGCGACACCCGCCGAGGCCCGGGCTGCCAAGCGCTTCGGATTCGTCCCCCAGACCCCCGCCCTCCTCCCGTGGCGCTCGGTCGCCGGCAACGTGACCCTGCTGCGCGACGTCGGGCGCCTGCCGTGGCGCCGCCAGGCAGGTTCCGGTCCCGAGGCCTCCGGCGACGCCGCCAGCGACCCGATGGCACTGCTGGCGCAGGTCGGACTCGGCAGTTTCGCGAGGTCCCTCCCGAGAGAGCTCTCCGGTGGGATGCAGCAGCGCGTCAGCCTCGTGCGGGCCTTCGCCCTCGGGTCACCGATCCTGCTCATGGACGAGCCGTTCGCCGCCCTCGACGAGATCACGCGGGACGCGATGCGCTACCAGCTCCTCGACATCTGGGGACAGACGCATAAGACGGTCGTCTTCGTCACGCACTCGATCCCGGAGGCGGTCATCCTGTCGGACCGCGTCGTCACGATGGCCGCCCGGCCCGGCCGGGTCGCCTCGGTCGAGGAGATCACGCTGGCGCGGCCACGTACCGAGGACATGGAGGACTCCGAGGAGTTCTCCTTCCACGCTCACCACGTCCGCACCGCGCTGCGGGCGAGCTGGGAAGGACGCGAGCCGTGAGCGGGAACCGGGCGCGGTTCCTCCGGCGGGGCGACACCGTGCCCGCCGCGCTCGCCGGCCCGCGACCGCCGGGCGCGGGCTGGCTCCGCCGCGTCGTGCGCACCGTGCTTCCCGGGATCGTCGCCTTCGCCCTCCTCTTCGGCGGCTGGGAGTTCGGCGTGCGCTACACCCACATCCCAGCGACGGAGCTCGTCGCCCCATCGGCGATCTTCCGGGAGCTGTGGCGGGCACCCGGCTTCTTCGCCAGCAACGCTTGGGTCACCCTGCAGGAGGCCTTCTGGGGGTTCCTCGTCGCCTTCGGCGTCTCGATCACCGCCGCGGTCCTGGTCGTGCATTCCAAGGTGATGGACCGCGCGCTCTCGCCGATCGTCGTCATGTTCCAGGTGACGCCCATCCTCGCCCTCGCCCCACCGCTCGCCGTCTGGCTGGGCCTTGGGCCGCAGCCGAAGATCGTCATGGCGGCGCTCGTCACCTTCGTCCCGTTCTTCACGAACGCGATCGTCGGGTTCCGGGCGATCGACCCCGCCACGTACGAGGTCATGCGTTCGGTCAACGCGAGCAAGCTAGAGATCTTCCTCCGGCTACGGGTGCCGCACAGCCTGCCGTACCTGCTCGCCGCGACGCGGGTCTGCACCGGTCTCGCCCTCATCGGCGCGGTCGTCGCCGAGTTCTTCAACTCCTCGGCGGGGCTCGGTAACATCATCTCGGCCGCCCAGTCGCTGCAACAGCAGAACGTGGTGTGGGCCGCGATCTTCACGCTCATCTTGCTCGGCGTCGTGCTCGTGGGCGCAGTGACCGTCGTGCAGCACCGCCTCCTGCGCTGGGCGGAGGTCGACCCGGACAACACCTGACCGGTTTGTGCGAAGCGAACTGGCCTGCGATTCTTGGCACGAAACGAGAGGGGGCGGTCGTGTCGAGGTTCACCACCCGCCGTTGTGGCGCTCAGGCGGTGCTCGTGCTCGGCTGTGGCGCGCTGCTCGCGGCCGGCACGGTGGCCGGCGCGGTGGCGAAGCCACCGGCCCCTAGGCACACCCCGCTGGCTTCGGCGGCGACCGGCGTCACGAGCCACGGGATCTCCAAGGCCGAGTGCGCGGCGAACCGGCGGGCCGGGACCATCATTTTCGTCACGAGCTACAGCTATGCCCCGGCGGCGTCGATCGCCGACGTCGTCGTCGCGGCCCGTCGGGGCTACTTCAAGGACATGTGCCTCCATGTCGTTTTGCAGCCCGGTTTCAGCACCGACAACGTCGCCCTCGTGAGTGCCGACCGGGTGCAGATCAGCTCGCTCGGCTCCGACAGCGAGGTCCTCGCCGCCCGCGCCGAGGGCGCCCACCTCGAAGGGATCCTCGCCTACGGGCACACCGCGATCTCGGAACTCATCACGCCTGGCAACGTGAAGATTACGAACCTGCGCCAGCTCGACGGCAAGATCATCGGCATCAAGGGGGCGCTTCCCTACGAGGTCTCGGCGATGCTCGCCAAGGCGGGGGTGAATTTCGCCTCGCTGCAACTCGTCCAGGTCTCGTACGACCCGGTGATCATCGACCAGGGCCGCATCATGGGTCTGCCGGTCTACAAGTCGAACGAGATCCGCGAGCTCAACGAGCTCGGCTACAAGTACGAGGCCTGGGACCCGACGAAGTACGGCGTCGCGGCCTCGTTCGCCTCCCTCGTCGTTAACACGGACTTCGCAGCCGCCCACCCGACGGCGGTGGCGGACTTCTTGCGCGCCGATATCGCCGGGTTCTGGTGGGCCTACCGCCACAAGGACCAGGCGGTCGCCTACTGCGACAGCCGCGTCCCACCGGAGCTCGCCTCGGACCCGGCCGGCCGGTTCCGCTGGCGGGTCGAGTCCGGCATCGTCGTGCACAGCACGCCGACCGGTGAGCCGATCGGCGCGATCGACTTCCGCCTCGTCGCGGCGGAGTACGCGCAGGACCTGCGGCTCCACCTGGTCCCCGCCGGCGTGAACATCCACCACGCTTTCGACGCCAGGTTCATCGGCGAGATCTACCGCGGCACGCGGCTCGTCTGGCCGACCCGGTTCAGCTGAACGCCCACCCCGGTCCCGGGGCCCCGCCGCGAAGCGCCGTCAGCCGGTCGCGACCTTGCGCCTCTCGAACTTCTCGGCGAGGTGCGACGGGAGCTCCGCGTAGTGGTCGAACGTGACGCTGAACCGCCCGCGTCCCCCTGTCAGCTGGCGGAGCTCCGCCGCATAGCGCCCAAGCTCGCTCGCCGGGCAGAGCGCGACGATCGTCTGCGCGCCCTCGGCGTCGCTCGCGCTCGACAGCACACGGCCTCGGCGGCTGTTCAGGTCGCCGAGCACGTCCCCTTGGAAGCGCGCCGGGCAGTACACCTCGACGCGGTCGATCGGCTCGAGCACCACGGGACCGGCCTGCTCGAAGGCGAGCGCGAAGCCGATCGCCCCGGCCATCTCGAAGCTCGCCTCGGACGAGTCGACGGTGTGGAACTTGCCGTCGTCGCAGGTCACCCGGGTGTCGACCACGGGATACCCGTAGATCCCGCCCTGGTTCATCGCCCGGCGCACGCCCTTCTCGACCGCCGGGATGAACTGCCGGGGGATCGCGCCGCCGACGATCTTGTCGACGAACTCGAAGCCGGACCCCCGCTCGAGCGGCTCGACCCGCAGGTGGACGACCCCGAACTGGCCGTGGCCGCCGCTCTGTTTCTTGTGCCGCCCCTCGGCGTCGGCGGGCTTGCTGATCGCCTCCCGATACGGGATCCGCAGGTCCTCGGTCTCGAGGTCGACGGAGAATTTCCGGTGGAGGCGCTCGCAGATCACCTGCAGGTGCGTCTCGCCCATCCCCGAGAGCACGGTCTGGTGCGTCTCGTCGTCCCGGCGGACCTCGAACGAGGAGTCCTCCTCTTTCAGGCGGTGCAGCCCAGTCATCATGCGGTCCTCGTCGCCTGTCGTCCGGGGCTTCACCGCGATCGAGAAGGCGGGTGGGGTGACCGGCCCGAACTCGACGGTGACCGGGGACGACTTCGGCGCAAGCGTGTCGCCGGTGCGCGTCTCGGCGAGCTTCGGGATGGCGACGATGTCGCCCGCCACGGCCTCGGAGACGGGGGCCGCCTCCTTGCCCCGCATGGCTTCCAGGACGTGGAGGCGCTCGTCCGAGCGGGTGCGCGAGTTCACGAGGACGACGTCGGGATGAAGCGTCCCCGAGACGATCTGGAGCAACGAGATCCGGCCGACGAACGGGTCGACGATGGTCTTGAAGACGCGGGCGAGTGGTTGGGCCGTCGCGTCGTCCGCGACCTCGATCGACTGGTCCCCGGCACGGGCCTTGACCCGGCGGCGCGGCGGGATCGCGCAGACGAGGTCCAGGAGCCGGTCGAGCCCGACGCCCGTGAGCGCGGAGCCGCACAGCACGGGCTGGACCGTGCCGTCCGACACGCCCACCGCGAGGGCCCCCGACAGCTCCGCCGGCGAAGGGATGTCGCCCTCGAGGTACCGCTCCATCAGGGTGTCGTCGGCGATGACGATCCCCTCGATGAGGTTGTCCCGCACGCGGCCTTCGAGGTCGACCATGTCGGCCGGCACGGGGCCGGTCGAGGCCTTTCCGCCGTCGTAGCTGATCGCCTGGTCGGCGAGCAGGTCGACGAGGCCGCGGAACTCCGTCTCGGCGCCGATCGGGAGCGCGAGCGGCGCGATACCGGTCCCGAAGGTCTCGCGCAGCCCGTCGAGGGTGCGGGAGAAGTCGGCCCGCTCGCGGTCGAGCTTGTTCACGAACACGACCCGGGGCACGCCTCGCGCCGCCGCGAGCCGCCAGACCGCCTCCGTCTGGACCTCGACGCCCTCGACGGCGCTCACCAGGACGACGGCGAGATCGGCGACGTCGAGCGCCAGCTCGACCTCACCGATGAAGTCGACGAATCCCGGCGTGTCGATCAGGTTGACCTTGTACTCGCCCCAGGTGAGGGGGGCGATCGCCATCGAGACCGAGATGTGCCGCTTCACCTCCTCGGGCTCGAAGTCCGAGACGGTCGTCCCGTCCTCGACGCGGCCCTTGCGCGGGATCACCCCGGCGAGGTTCAGCAGGGACTCGGTAAGCGTCGTCTTTCCGGTTCCACCGTGCCCGATGAGGACGACGTTCCGGATCTGGCCGGGCGACAGGTTGCTCAACGATCGCACCTCCTTGCACCGCGGTTGGCGAGGTGACCGCATCGTAGGCGGAGGGTGGGGGCTCGGCGAACAGCGGGGGCCCCGGTAGGCTCGTCATGTGCAACGCGGTGACCTGGCCTCCGGGTTCTCGCTCCCCGACGAGCGGGGGGAGGTGCGCACTCTCGACGAATTCCTCGCCGCCGGTTCGGTTGTGCTCTTTTTCTACCCGGCAGCGATGACCGCCGGCTGCACCGCCGAGAGCTGCCATTTCCGCGACCTCGGCGCCGAGTTCTCGGCGCTCGGGGCGACCCGGGTCGGCATCAGCCACGACGACGTCGCCACCCAGTTGCGTTTCAGCGAGAAGCACGGCTTCGACTACCCGCTTCTGTCCGACCCCGACGGTGCCGTCGCCCGCCGCTACGGCGTCCACCGCGCCCTCGGCCCCCTGCCGACGAGGCGTTGGACATTCGTGATCGGCGCCGACGGCCGCATCGCCGAGGTGATCAAGAGCGAGACCCGGATGGCGATACACGCCGATCGCGCCATCGTTGCGCTGCGCGAGCTGGCCGCCCGCTGAGAGACCCCGGCCGCCGGCCCGGCGACCGGGAAGGGACCCTCGCTAGCCTGCGGGGGTGCGCGGGCGGCTGCTCATTGACACGGGCCCGCTGAGGACGAACCCGCAGTACCGCCGGCTGTGGTCCGGCTACCTCGTCAGCACCTTCGGCACCGAGATCACCTTCGTCGCGGTGCCCTTCCAGGTGTACCGGATGACGCACTCGACGCTCCAGGTCGGACTCGTCAGCCTCGCCCAGCTCGGCCCGCTGCTCCTCGGCTCGTTCGCGGGCGGCCCGCTCGCCGACGCCTTCAACCGCCGGCGGCTGCTGCTCGTCACGCAGGTCCTGCTGGCGGCGACGAGTCTCGGGCTCGCCCTCAACGCCCAGTCGGCCCGGCCGGCCCTGTGGCCGGTCTTCGTCTGGAGCGCCGCCGCGGCGGGGGTCTCCGGGCTGGACAGCCCGACACGGTCGGCCCTTGTCGCCGACCTGGTCGAGCGGGGATCGCTCACCCAGGCGATGGCGCTGTGGCAGCTCATGTTCAGCCTGAACGTCGTCGTCGGCCCAGCCCTTGCCGGGGTGCTGATCGGCCGGTTTGGCCTCGGCATCGCCTACTGGGTCGACCTCGCGAGCTTCGCCGTCTCGCTGGGGAGCATCCTGCGGATCTCGTTCCCGACAACGCGGGCCGTCCGCCCGCAGCTCACCCCGGCCGCTTTCGTCGCGGGCCTGCGCTACCTCGCCCGTCACCAGGTGCTGCAGGCCGTCTACCTCGTCGACCTCAACGCGATGGTGTTCGGGATGCCCCGGGCCCTCTTCCCGGCGCTCGCCGTGCTGCGCTTCCACGGCGGGGCCGAGACCGTCGGGCTCCTCTACGCCGCCCCCGGGGCCGGGGCGCTCATCGGCGCCGCCAGCGCGGGCTGGGTGACGTCGATCCGCCGCCAGGGGATCGCCGTCCTCATCGCCGTGGCGGCTTGGGGCTGCGCCATCACGGCCTTCGGCTTTGCCACGGCGCTCGGGCTCGCCCTCGTGCTCCTGGCGTGCGCCGGGGCCGCCGACGTCATCTCGGCCGTGTTCCGCTCGACGATCCTCCAGCTCGAGGCCCCGGACGCCCTGCGGGGACGCCTCCAGGCGGTCCAGACGGCGGTCGTCGCCGGGGGGCCGCGCCTCGGGGACCTCGAGTCCGGCGCCGTCGCGGCGGCGATCGGGGTGGTGAACTCGGTGATCGCCGGCGGGGCCGTCTGCCTCGTCGGCGTCGCGGTCCTCGCCCAGCGCATGCCGCGTTTCGTATCGTTCGTCGCACAAAGGACACCGCGGGCGCGGACCGTGCCCGGCGGGGGAGATGTGGAAGGGTAGGGCCATGGAAGTCGGCATCGTTGGAGGGACGGGGCCCGCCGGACGGGCGCTCGGCGCGCGCCTGGCAGCGGCCGGTGCGACGGTCGTGCTCGGCTCGCGGGACGCGGACCGCGCCCGCGCCGCCGCCGGGGAGATCATTGCCCGCTGGCCGGGGCTGAGCCTCGAGATCACCGGCGCGGCGAACGAGGAGGCGGCCAGCCGGGAGATCGTCGTGCTGGCGACCGTCTGGGACGCCGTCGTCGCGACCGCCGTCCAGTTGGCCGCGCAGCTGGAGGGCCGCGTCGCCGTGTCGATGGCGAACGCCATCACCCGGGTCGGCCCGGAGTTCCAGGCGCTCGTCCCGGTGCGCGGCTCGCTCGCCGCGACGATCCAGGCCGCCGTGCCCGGCTGCCGCGTGACCGCCGCCTTCCAGCACCTCCCCGCGGGGCGGCTCGGCGAGCTCGACCAGGCGATGGAAGCCGACGTGCTGGTCTGCGCCGACGACGAGCAGGCGGCGGAGGCGACCGTGCGCCTCGTGGAGTCGATCCCGGGGCTGCGCGCCTGGCGGGCCGGGTCCCTCGCCTCGGCGTGTGCCGTGGAGGCTCTGACGGCGGTGCTCGTCAACGTCAACATCCGCTATCGGACGCACACGACGCTCCGCCTCGCCGGGATGCCGAGGCCGAAGGGGGAGACCGGGCGGTGACGATGCGGCTGTACGACACGGCCCGGCGTGAGATCGTGCCGTTCGACCCCGGCCGCGTCGTCACGATGTACACCTGCGGGATCACGCCGTATGACGCGGCGCACCTCGGCCACGCCGCGACGTACCTCACCTACGACGTCCTGCAGCGGAGGCTGCGCGACCTCGGTCACGAGACGCGCTGCGTGCGCAACGTGACCGACGTCGACGACGACATCCTGGCGAAGGCACGCAGCCTCGGCGTGCACTACCTCGACCTCGCGACCGAGGAGACGGCCCGCTTCGACCGCCAGATGCGGGCCCTCGGCCTGTTGGAGAGCTTCGCCGAGCCGCGCGCGTCCTCGGCAGTCCCGGAAATCCTCGGCTTCATCGGGATGGTGCTCAGCTCCGGCCACGCCTACCGGGCCGGGGGGGCCGTCTACTTCGACGTGTCGTCGTTCCCACGCTTCGGCCGGGTGAGCGGGCTGTCCCGGGACGAGATGCGCGCCCTCGCCGCCGAGCGCGGCGGCCGGGTCGACGACCCCGCCAAGCGCGACCCCCTCGACTTCGTGCTCTGGCAGCCGTCGCTGGCCGACGAGCCGGCCTGGGACTCGCTGTGGGGGCCGGGGCGCCCCGGCTGGCACATCGAGTGCTCGGCGCTCGCGATGCGCGAGTTCGGCCCGACGATCGACCTCCACGGTGGCGGTACCGACCTCGTCTTCCCGCACCACGAGTGCGAGGCGGCGCAGTCGGAGGCGGCGACGGGGGAGACCTTCGTCCGGCACTGGATGCACGTCGGCATGGTCCGCCTCGGTGGCGAGAAGATGGCGAAGTCGCGGGGCAATCTCGTCTTCGTCGGCGACCTGCTCGCCACCTACGAGCCGGCGGCGTTGCGGCTCGCCCTCCTCGACCATCACTACCGCAGCGAGCTCGACTGGGAGGAACGGCTCGTCGAGGCGGCGACCGTCCGTCTCGCCGCCTGGCGGCGGGCCGGCCAGGGCGATGGCGCGCTCGGCGAGGTGCGGGCCCGGCTCGACGACGACCTCGACACACCCCGCGCGCTGCGGGCCATCGACGCGGCCGCCCGGGCGGGCGAAGGCGTCTCACATGCCTGCGCGCTGCTCGGCGTCGAACCATGAGTCGAAAGATGGCCTCCGGCGACCCATTAGGCTGTCACGCACGTGCAGCGCCAAAGAAGCGTTGCATTCCGCCGAACCGGGGGTCAACGTGTGGGAGATCCGCCGCCGAACATCACCGTCGCCGTACCTGACGGCTCGACGCGCGAGGTTGCCCGCGGCTCGACGGCGTCCGACCTCGCCGCTTCGATCGGCAAGCGACTCGCGGCCGACGCCGTCGCCGCCGAGGTGAACGGGGTCCTCGTCGATCTCGGCACCGCGCTCGCCGAGGGCGACCTCGTGCGGATCATCACCGGGGGAGTCGACGAGGGCCGCACGGTGATTCGCCATTCGACATCGCACGTGATGGCCCAGGCGGTCCTCGCCGTCTACCCGGGGGCGCGCCTCGCGATCGGGCCGGCGATCGAGGACGGCTTCTACTACGACTTCGAGCTCCCCGAATCCAAGCGCTTCTCGGACGAGGACCTGCCGGCGATCGAGGAGAAGATGCGCGCGATCATCGCCGCCGACCAGCCCTTCGTCCGAGAGGAGCTCTCGGTCGATGAGGGCCTCGCCCTCTTCGCCGACCAGCCATTCAAGCGGGAGATCATCGCGGGAGTCGCCACGGCCCACGGGGCGGCGGACCCTGATTTCGCCGCCGAGGCCGCCGTCGGCGCGGCGGCCGTGACGACGTACCGCAACACCCCCGAGTTCGTCGACCTGTGCCGCGGCCCGCACGTGCCCACGACCGGCCGGCTCGGGCACTTCAGGCTGACCCGCGTCGCCGGCTCGTACTGGCACGGCGACGAGCGCCTGCCACAGCTGCAGCGGATCTACGGCACCGCCTGGGAGTCCGCGCCGGCGCTCGCCGATTACCTCCACCGACTCGAAGAGGCTGAGCGGCGCGACCACCGCCGGCTCGGCTCCGAGCTCGACCTGTTCCACTTCCCGCCGGAGATCGGTGGCGGGCTGCCGGTCTTCCACCCGAAGGGCGCCCTCGTCCGCCAACTGATGGAGGACTTCTCGCTGCGGATGCACCTCGCCCACGGTTACGAGCAGGTGTGGACCCCGCATATCACGAAGTCGACGCTCTACGAGTCCTCGGGTCACCTGAGCTGGTACGCGGCGAGCATGTACCCGCCAATGGAGATGGAGGGCGCCACCTACTACCTGAAGCCGATGAACTGCCCGATGCACATCCTCATCTACAAGGACCGGGGGAGGTCGTATCGCGAGCTGCCCCTCCGGTACTTCGAGTTCGGCACCGTCTACCGCTTCGAGCGTTCCGGAGTGCTGCACGGCCTGACCCGCGTGCGCTGCATCACCCAGGACGACGCGCACATCTTCTGCGCGCCCGACCAGCTCGCCGGGGAGCTTCGCTCGCTGCTCGCTTTTGTCCTCGAGGTGCTGCGCGCCTTCGGGCTCACCGAGTTCGAGGCCGAGCTCTCGACCCGGCCTGAGAAGTTCGTCGGCGAGGTCGCCGAGTGGGACCAGGCGACCGAAGCGCTGCGCAGCGCCCTCGAGGCGGCGGAGATCCCCTACGTCGTCGCCGAAGGCGAGGGTGCGTTCTACGCACCGAAGATCGACGTGCACATCCGCGACGCGATCGGCCGGCGCTGGCAGCTGTCGACGCTGCAGGTCGACTTTCAGCTGCCGAACCGCTTCGACCTCGGCTTCATCGGCGCCGACAACGAGCGGCACCGGCCCCAGATGATCCACCGGGCGCTCTTCGGATCGGTCGAGCGGTTCTTCGCCATCCTGCTCGAGCACTACGCCGGGGCGCTCCCGACCTGGCTCATGCCGATCCAGGCCCGCGTGCTCCCGGTGCGCGACGCAAATGCCCCTTACGCCGCCGCGGTGACCAGCCGGCTGGCCGGGGCCGGGTTCCGGGTCGAGACCGACGAGGCCGCCGAACCGTTGGGCGCGCGGGTACGCCGCGGCAAGCTCGAGAAGCTGCCGTACATCCTCGTCGTCGGCGACGACGACGAGCGCGACGGCTCCGTCGGCGTGAACGCTCGCGGGGCCGAGGCGGTCGAGCGCGGGGTCACGCTCGAGGCGTTCCTCGCCCGACTTTCCCAGGAGGTCGCGACCCGCGGCCGGCCCGAGGACGGCGCGACGTGACCCTCGACCACCTCTGGGCCGGCTGGCGCTCGGACTACGTGACGTCGGTGTCCGACACCTTCGGGCCGCCCGAGGAGTCCGCCGAGCCCGACGGCGGGAGTCCGCCCGAGAACTGCGTGTTCTGCCGGATCCTCGCGGCCGCCGACGCCGACGAGCGCTACGTCGTGCACCGCGGGCCGCACACGGCGGTCATCCTCAACGCCTACCCGTACGCGAGCGGGCACCTCCTCATCCTGCCGACCCGGCACCTGCGCCGCCTGAGCGACCTCGACGACGCAGAGAGCGCCGAGCTATGGACGACGACCCTCGACGCGGCGGCCGCGTTGCAGCGCGCCTACAGCCCGGACGGCCTCAACCTCGGTGCCAACCTCGGCCGCGCCGCCGGGGCGGGGTTGCCGGGTCACCTTCACCTCCACGCCGTCCCGCGCTGGGTGGGGGACACGAACTTCATGACCGCCATCGCCTCGGTGCGCGTCCTGCCCGAGGCGCTGGCCGAGAGCTGGCGCCGGATCGTCGCGGCCTGGCCTCGGTGACGGGGAACGGGCCGGAAACCGTGCCACGGTCAGCTTTTCCGTTGTCCCTGGTAGCGTTGATTGCGCCTTGGCAGGAGGGGCGATGATCGACGGCCGGCGGGGCAAGAAGGCGAGCGGGGGCGATGCCCTGTCCCGCAAGCGTTCGCGGCGTTCGATCGGCGAGCGGATGGTCGCGATCGGAATCGGCGCCGACGCGATCACGGCGACCGGCGTGCTCCTCGCGGCGGCGACTGCCGTGCTCATCGCCTACCACTGGTTCATCGTCGGCGTCGCGCTGATCATTGTCGGCGGGCTGATGGATACGCTCGACGGGCACGTCGCCAAGGCGGCGGGGACCGCCTCGGCCCGCGGGGCCTATCTCGACTCGGTCTCCGACCGCGTCGCCGACTCGTTGATCTTCGGCGGGCTGGCCTGGTACTTCATCCGGGCGCATGACGCCAACGCCGCCCTCGTGCCGATCGGGATCCTCGCGGTGAGCAGCGTCGTCTCGTACCAGCGCGCCAAGGCCGAGTCGCTCGGCTTCCAGGCTCAGGGCGGAATGATGGAGCGCGCCGAGCGCCTCATCTTCCTCGGCTGCACGCTGTTCATCGCCTTCTTCGCGCCGGTGGCCCTCGTGCCCCTGCTGCTCACGCTGCTCACGCTGACCGCGGTGACCTGCATCGGGCGGTTCCGCCGGGTCTGGGTGCAGGCGACCCTGGCGACGCGGCGAGCCGGATCCCCCGTCCGCGTCGGCACCCGTCCGTGGCGCGCGTCCCCTCGCGCCGACCAGTCCCGCCGGGGACGGCGCGACCTCGTCCCGCTGTCGACCCGCCTGCGCGTCGTGTTCGGTGCGACCGGCGAGCCCACGGCCAGCCGCCACAAGCGCGCCGGCCGACACCGCAGCGCGAGTGCCCTCGGCCGCCGGTTCGACAGCGACCGCTGACCGCCCCGCGGGGCACCGGGCGCCAGACGCGATGAGTGGCGCGCGAGCGCGGCTCATCTACCTCGGCTACAAAGACGGCGCCGCCGTCCTGCGGGTGCTGCCGAGCCCTGTCGGACGCGCCCTCGCCGGCGGCCTCGGGCTCGTCGCCTGGGCGATGGGCCGCAGGCGCCGCGCCGTCGTTGCCGCGAACCTCCGCCGGGTGCTCGGGCCGGGGGCGACGCCCGCGGCGCTGCGGCGGACGGTCCGGCGGGCCTTCGTCAGCTACGCGATGTACTGGGCGAACGCGGCTCGTCTCGACGCGTCGGACCCGGCCGTGCTCGGCCGGCGCGTCACCGTCGTCCACCCCGAGCGCTTCCTCGACGCCGCGGCCCGCGGCCGCGGGCTCGTGGTCGTGCTGCCCCACGTCGGCTGCTGGGAAGCCGGGGCGGTCTGGACCGCGTCGGTCGGCTACCCGCTCACGTCGGTCGGCGAGGAGCTCGAGCCGCCGGAGCTGTTCGACTGGTTCGTCGAGATCCGCAAGCGGGCGGAGCTCACCGTGCTGCGCCCCGGGGGCACAACGCCGGCGAGACTCCTCGCCGATCTGCGCGACGGCCGGGGAGTCGCCCTCGTCGCCGACCGCGACGTGATCGGGGGGGGACAGCCGACGACCTTCTTCGGCGCGGCGACCCCCGTCCCGGCGGGGCCCGCCGTGCTCGCGCTGCGCACAGGCGCGGCAGTCGTGCCCGTCGCGATCTACCTCGAGCCCCGGGGCCGCTTCACGGTCTCGCTCTTCCCCGAGCTCGACACGACCCGGACGGGTGACTTCCGGGCCGACGTCGCCCGGTTGACCCGTGACATGGTCGCCTCCTTCGAGGTGATGATCCGGGCTCGCCCCGAGCAGTGGCATATCTTCCAGCCGCAGTGGCCCGACGACGAAGTCGCGCCGAACCGATGAGGGTCGCCCTCGTCTCCGCTTACGACCTTGCCGTCCCCGGCGGGGTGCAGGCCCAGGTGCTCGGGCTCGCCCGGGCACTCGGCGCCGCCGGCCACGAGGTCGTCGTCATCGCCCCCGGCCTTGCCGGGGCGGACCGACCCGCCGGCCTCGACTTGGTCGTCGTGGGGCGGACGCACCTCGTGCCGGCCAACGGCTCGCGCGCCCCGGTCGCGCCGACGCCGGGGGCGATGCGACGGGCGCGGCGGGCGGTCGGGGCGGCGGCTGCTGACGTCGTCCACGTCCACGAGCCCCTCGTCCCCGGGCCGGCGCTGGCCGCGGCGTGCACCCACAACGCCCCGGTCGTCGGCACCTTCCACCGCGCCCGGGCGAGTACGGGCTACATCGCCTACGGGCACGCGTTCGCCCGCGTGGTGCGCCGGCTCGACGACCGCGTCGCTGTTTCGGAGATGGCAGCGGAGACCCTGCGGGCCGCCGTCGGGCCCTGCGAGGTGGCGATCCTCGGCAACGCCGTGGACCTGGACCGGTTCGCAGCCGCCGTGCCGGTTCCCACCACGGCACCGACGGCGCTCTTCGTCGGGCGGATCGAGCACCGCAAGGGTCTCGCGGTCCTCCTCGAGGCGTTCGGCGGGCTCCCCGGTGACCTCCGCCTGCGGATCGTCGGCGACGGCCCCGGGGCAGCCGCCCTGCGCCGCCGCTTCGCCGGCGACGGCCGGCTCGAGTGGCTCGGCGCGGTGGGTGACGAGGAGCTCGAGCGCCAGCTTGTGGCGGCGGACGTGCTTGTCGCACCGTCGCTCGGGGGGGAGTCCTTCGGCGTCGTCCTGCTCGAGGCAATGGCGGCAGGAACAGCCGTCGTCGCCTCGGACATCCCCGGCTACCGCCTCGCCGCCGACGGCGCGGCCGACCTCGTCCCGCCGGGGGATGCCGTCGTGCTGCGCGAGTGCGTCGGCCGACTGCTCGGCGACCCGGGGGAGCGGGCACGCCTCGCCGCGGCCGGCCGGCTCGTCGCCGCCCGCCACTCCTTCACCGACCTCGCCGCGGCGTACGCGGCACGCTACGCGGCGGTTATCGCAGGGACCGGGGGAGGGGACCGCGCGCGCCGCGGCGTTCCCCGGGCGGAAGCCCGCGGACCCCGTACGATGGGGAGGTAATGGCGCCGACCAAGTCGAACCCGAAGCGCCGCACCCCACCGGCCCGCCCGGCGGGCAGCCGGAGCGTGGCGCGCCCCGCCGCGCGTCCCCGCGCCGCGGCGCTCCCGCCCGAGCCGCCGTCGCTCGGCCACGCCCGCGTCAGCCGCCTCACAGTGGCAGCCACCGCCAAGCCTGTGGTCCTCGTCGTCGCGGGCGCGGTCCTCGCCGCGTCCGGGGTTCTCTCGGCGGCGGGCGTCGCGATCGGTGCCGTGCTCGCCGCCTGCGGGATCGTCTTCATCGCCGGCGACCTGCACTTCTCGTCACACCGGCGCCTGCTGCGCGACTTGCGCACCCGCCCCGCCGACCCGGTGGCCGAGGCGCGGCTCGTGAACCTCACTGAGAGCCTCTGTTTCGGCTTCGGCCTCCCGGTGCCGGCCATCGCCGTCGTCGACGACCCGGCCCCGAACACACTGGCACTCGGCCGTCGCGGTACCGCGACGATCGTCGTCACGACGGGCTGCCTCGACCTTCTCGACCGGATGCAGCTCGAGGCGGTGGTCGCCCACGAGCTCGCGCACGTGAAACGCGGTGACACCGCCAAGGCGGCCGCAGCGATGCGGGCCTTCGGCCTCGTCGCGGCGCTCAGCGCCGTCGGCGCCCGTTGGGCCGAGCGCGGCGTCGCCGCCGACCGCGAGTCCCTCGCCGACCTCGCGGCGATGGGTGTCACCCGCTACCCGCCGGCGCTCGCCGACGCGCTCGAGGCGCTCAGCCTGGCACCCACCGTGCGACCCGGCGCGCTCCGGCCTGCCGTCAACCGGCTCACGGCGTGGCAGTGGTGCGCGCCCTTCGCCCGCCACGCCCCGGGCCGGATACGGCCGGGCGAGCTCGACCTGTCGCTGCGGATCGCAGCGCTACGCGAACTGTGACGACGGCGCCCCGGTATTGGGGGCTGGCCGCGACCTTCGTCCCGGGAAGGGAGTGACCGATGTCCGGCCATTCGAAATGGGCGACGACGAAGCACCAGAAAGGTGCGAAGGACAAGGCGCGCGGCAAGCTCTTCGCCAAGCTCATCCGCCAGGTAGAGGTCGCGGCACGCGAGGGCGGCGGCGACCTGTCCGCCAACGCCAACCTGCGGACGATGTATCAGAAGGCCCGCGACGCGTCGGTGCCGGCGGACACGATCGACCGCGCGGTCAAGCGGGGGACCGGTGAGCTCGAGGGCGTCCGCTACGAGTCCGTCTCCTACGAGGGCTACGCGGCCTCCGGGGTCGCCGTCATCGTCGAGTGCCTGACGGACAACCGCAACCGCACCGGGGCCGAGATCCGCGCCGTGTTCTCGCGCAACGGCGGCTCGATGGCCGAGCCCGGCGCGGTCGCCTGGCAGTTCGAGCGCAAGGGGATCATCACGATCCCGCGTGCCTCCGACGAGGACACGATCATGGCGGTCGCCCTCGACGCCGGCGCCCAGGACCTCGTCGACGACGGGACGGTGTGGACCCTCGTGTGCGAGCCGACCGACCTGCACGTGCTGCAGAGCGCCCTCGAGGAGTCCAAGATCCCCTTCGACTCGGCCGAGTCGCAGTGGCTGGCGACCACGACCGTCGAGGTCGCCGACCCGGCTGGCGCACGCAAGGTGCTCCGCCTGCTTGACCTGCTGGAGGACCACGACGACGTGCAGCTCGTCGCCGCCAACTTCGACATCCCCGACGAGATTCTCGATTCGCTCGAGGAGGCCTGAGCCGCGCATCCCCCGCGCCGGTGGGGGTGCTCGATAGAATCGAACGCGTGTTTGTCCTCGGTGTCGACCCCGGCCTGTCGCGCTGTGGCTTCGGCGCCGTCCTCGAGGCGGCCGGTGAGCAGCGTGCCGTCGCCGCCGGAGTGATCACGAGCGACCCGGCCTTGCCCGTCCCGGCGCGCCTCGCGATGCTGCACGGCGAACTCGAATCCCTCGTCGCCGAGCTCCGGCCCGACGTCGTCGCGGTGGAACGGGTCTTTTTCCAGACGAACGCGCGCACGGCGATGGCGGTCGGCCAGGCGAGCGGCGTCGCGCTGCTCGTTGCCGCCGAACGCGGCTGCCGCATCGTCGAGTACACCTCGAACGAGGTGAAGCTAGCGGTCGCCGGCTACGGCTCGGCGGACAAGGCCCAGGTGCAGCAGATGGTGAGGCGGCTGTTGCACCTCGCGACCGTGCCCGACCCACCCGATGTCGCCGACGCGCTGGCTCTCGCCCTCTGCCACCTCGCGGCCCGCCGCCACGAGGATCTCGTCTGCCGAGCCGACGAGCGGGACGCGCTACCCGGGGGGGTGCGGAGGTGATCGGCTCGCTCACCGGCTCGCTCACCGAGATCGACCTCGCCTCAGATGCGCTCGCCGCGGTGGTCGTCGACGTGGCGGGCGTCGGCTACGAGGTCGTCGTCTCGGCCCGCCACGCCGCCCGGCTCGGGCCAGCCGGCTCGCCCGTCGCGCTCTCCGTCTACACCCACGTGCGCGAGGGCGCGATCACGCTCTACGGCTTTCCGGACCGCGCCGAGCGGCGGCTGTTCGAGCTCCTGATCGGCGCCCACGGCATCGGGCCGGCCCTCGCGCTCGCGATCCTCGGCGTCCATCCGCCGGACTCGCTCGCCCAGGCCGTCGCTGGTGGCGACGTCGACGCCCTCACCCTCGTGCCCGGTGTCGGGCGCAAGACGGCGCAACGCCTCATCGTCGAGCTGGCGGGGCGCCTCGGCGGCCTGGACACCCTGCCCGCGGCCACGACAGGTCCCGACGGCGCGCCCTCGGCCCGGGCCGAGGTGCGTGGGGCGCTCGCCGCCCTCGGCTACACCCCCGATGAGGTGCGTCGCGCCCTCCAGCAGCTGCCCCGCGAGGGGACCGTCGAGGAGCTGCTGCGCGCGGCCCTCCAAAGCCTCGCCCCGCACCGATGAGCCCCCGCCGCGACGTCACCGTCGACCGCGACGAGACGCGGCGACCCGTCGCGCGCTTCGCCGACGAACCCGAAGAGGCGCTTGAGGCCGGGCTGCGCCCCCGCCGGCTCGCCGACTTCGTCGGGCAGGCCCGCGTGAAGGAGCACCTGGCGATCGTCCTCGAGGCGGCGCGTCGCCGGCAGCAACCCGTTGACCACCTGCTTTTCGCCGGGCCGCCCGGGCTCGGCAAGACGACGCTCGCCGGCATCGTCGCCACCGAGATGGGGGCCGGCCTGCGGGTGACCTCGGGGGCGGCCCTCCAGCGCGGGGGGGACCTCGCGGCGATCCTCACGGGGCTCCTGCCCGGCGACGTGCTGTTCATCGACGAGATCCACCGGCTCGCCCCGCCGGTCGAGGAGATCCTCTACCCGGCGATGGAGGACTTCCAGATCGACATCGTGATTGGCAAGGGCCCGACAGCCCGCTCGGTCCGCCTCGACGTGCCGAGCTTCACTCTCGTCGGCGCGACGACCCGGACCGGCCTCGTCACCGGGCCGCTGCGGGACCGGTTCGGCTTCGTCACGCGCCTCGAGCACTACGCGCCCGACGAGCTCGAGGAGATCGTGCGGCGCACCGGGCGGCTGCTCGCCGTCGAATGCTCGCCCGAGGGCGCGGCCGAGATCGCGCGCCGGGCCCGTGGCACGCCGCGGCTCGCGATCCGGCTTCTGCGCCGCGTGCGCGACTTCGTAGAGGTGCGCGGCGAGGGCGTCATCACCCTCGAGGCGGCCCGCGCCGGCTGCGACGTGTTCGGTGTCGACGAGATGGGTCTCGACCGTCTCGACCGCCAGATCCTCGAGGTGCTCTGCGTCCGTTTCTCCGGCCGGCCGGTCGGTCTGGCGACGCTCGCCGTGAGCGTCGGCGAGGAGCCGGAGACGATCGAGGACGTCTACGAGCCGTACCTGCTGCAGGCCGGCTTCGTCATGCGCACGCCCCGCGGACGCGTCGCGGCCCCCGCCGCCTGGCTGCACCTCGGGCTGCCCGTCCCGCCCGACGGGGGTGACGGCTCGGGGCCGCCCGGGGCCGACGAGGCCTCGACCCTCTTCGGCACCTGAGTCGCGCGGCGGGCGCAATTCCCGGCCCCAGGTCCGCGACTACAGTGCGAGGCGCCCTTTCTTCTCGACGACGGGTGACCCATGCCGACACAGATCGCTAGCGCCCTTCCCGTGCTGCACGCGCTCTTCTTTGCCTCGACCAAGAAGACGAGCGGCTCGCCCATCTTCCTGTTCGTCTTTATCCTGATCATCGCCGGGATCTTCTTGTTCATCCGCCCGCAGCGCAAGCGCCAGCGCGAGGCGATGGCCCAGCAGCGCGCGGTCTCCGTGGGCGACGAGGTGGTCACCGCCTCCGGCATCGTCGGCCGGGTGAAGTCCATGACTGACGACCGAGTGCTGATCGAGATCGCGCCGGGCTCAACGATGGAGATCGTCCGCCGCGCCATCGGCCAGGTCATCGTCCAGCCCGAGACGCCCGCCTGGGGCGGCTCGACCGGCGGCCAGTGGAACTTCCCCGCCTCGACCGACAACCCCGACGACCCCGGCAAGCCGCCGACGAATGGCACGGGAGGTCTCGCGTAGGTGGGTCGCCGCCGCCTGCTCGCGAGCGTCGGGCTGACGAGCCTCCTGTGTTTCGGGATGCTCGCGCTCGCCGTCGGACTCAGCTGGTCCCCGCACCTCGGGCTCGACCTCGAAGGCGGGCTCTCGGTCGTCTTCACGCCGAACCAGAAGGTCTCCTCGACCACGCTGCAGAACGCGGCGAACATCATGAGCCTGCGCGCGAACGCCCTCGGCGTCACCCAGCCGAACATCATCACCCAGGGTGACGAGATCGTCGTGCAGATGCCGGGCGTGAAGGACCCTCAGAAGATCCTCAAGGTCCTCGGCACGACGGCACAGCTCTACTTCCGCCCGGTACTGTGCGGCGCGCCGGCGTACTCGCCGGCCACGGGCACCGCCAAGGCGACGACCACCACGACGTCCACACCCGGGGCCAAGAAGAAACCGACGGGCACCCCGTATCAGGTCCCCCCGACGTGCCCCAGCCCGTACCTGTACACCGCCGCGGCGGACTACGTGTCCCAAGTGGGATGGGATCCGGGCCCCTACGCCGTCGACCCCGCCTACGCCCGCTACAAGTCGACCTCGATCACCGATGACGAGAAGTACGAGCACCAGAACGTCATCTTCCCGTCGGGCGTAGCCGGCGTGCCCCGTTACGTCCTCGGGCCCTCGCTCGCCAACGGGACGATCATCAAGGGCGCCAATGCCGTGCTAGGGGAGACCGGCGGCTGGGAGGTCGACTTCACCCTCACCGGGTCGGGAGGGACGATCTTCAACAAGATCGCGGCCACCTATTACCACGCCCTCGTCGCCAACGACCTCGACGGCGACATCGTCTCGGCACCGCTCATCGAGGCGCAGAGCTTCCAGGGCGCCGGGCAGATCACAGGCAACTTCAACTCCGCGAGCGCCAGCACGCTCGCCCTCGACCTCAACTACGGCTCGCTACCCGTCACGCTCGTCGCCCAGACCTCGGAGACGGTCTCGCCGACGCTTGGCAAGTCCTCGCTCAACGCGGGGCTCATCGCCGGTCTACTGGGCCTCGTGCTCGTGATGCTCTACACGATCTACTACTACCGGGCGCTCGGGATCGTCGTTGTCACCGGCCTCATCACGACAGCGGCCTTCCTCTACGGCTTCATCTCGATGCTCAGCGCATCTTCGTACGGGCTCACGCTCGACTTGTCGGGGGTGGTCGGCTTAATCGTGTCCGTCGGCATCACTGTCGACTCCTACGTCGTGTACTTCGAGCGGTTGAAAGATGAAGTGCGGGCCGGACACTCCGTCCGGGCGTCGGTCGACAAGGGCTTCCGTAGCGCCTACCGCACGATCCTTTCTGCCGACGCCGTTTCGTTCCTCGGCGCGCTCGTCCTGTGGTGGCTGTCGGTCGGTGCGGTGCGTGGCTTCGCTTTCATGCTCGGCCTCTCGACGCTCGTCGACGTGGCGACGGCCTACTTCTTCACCCGGCCGCTCGTCATCCTCCTCGGCCGTAACCGGATCGTCGCCAGTGCCCGCCACGTGGGGATCGCCCGCGGCCTCGCGGCCAGTGAGCCGACCCAATGAGCCCCGACCGCATCCTCCCGGGATCCGCTGGACCACAGCCCGAGCCGCCCAAGCCACCGCCCGTCGAGGAGACCCGCGAGACGCCCGCCGACACCCTCGGCGAGGAGCGCCTCGCCCAGCACTTCGCGCCGCTGCCCACCCCGCCCGCCGCCGAACCCGCCCCGGCGGCCGGCAGCGTCCCTCTGCCGCGGCCGCCGCGGTACCACGGCCCCCTGCGGCGCCTCTACTACGGCCAGACGAAATTCGACTTCGTCCGCCGCCGGCGGTGGTGGTTCGCCCTCTCGACGATCGTCATCGCCGCCGGGATCATCTCGCTCGGCACCCGCGGGCTCAATCTCGACATCGAGTTCACCGGTGGCAACGCCTGGATCGTGCCGACCTCGACCGTCACGGTCGCCCAGGCGCGCACCGCGCTGGCGTCATTCGGGCTGACGGGCGCAACGATCACAACACTCGGCTCACCGCAGAAGACCCTCGAGGTCGAGGCGAAGCTCCCCGCGGGTCTCACCCCGCATCAGGCCGGCCATCAGAAGTACGAGGTGGAGCTGACCCTCGCGCGGCTCGCCGGCGTGCCGATGGCCAAGCTGACGATCAATCACGTCGGCCCCTCGTGGGGCCGCCAGATCACCCAGAAGGCGCTCGAGGCGCTCATCGTCTTCTTCATCGTGGTCAGCGTCTACATCTCGATCTTCTTCGAGTGGCGCATGGCACTGGCGGCGATCATCGCCGTGCTCCACGACATCCTCGTAACCGTCGGCGTCTACTCGCTCGTCGGCTTCGACGTCACGCCGGACACCGTCGTCGCTTTCTTGACGATCCTCGGCTACTCCCTCTACGACACCATCGTCGTGTTCGACCGCGTGCGCGACAACGCGCATCATCTCGCGCAGCGCGACCGGATGGTCTTCTCAGACCTCGTCAACCTCTCGATGAACCAGACGCTGGCGCGCTCCATCAACACCTCGCTAGTCGCGATCCTGCCGATCCTCTCGGTGCTCGTGATCGGCGCCCAGTTCTTCGGCGCGGTGACGCTGCAGTACTTCGGCCTCGCCCTCACGATCGGGCTGATGACCGGGGCGTACTCGTCGATCTTCATCGCCAGCCCCTTGCTCGCGATCCTGAAGGAACGCGAGCCGCGCTTCAAGGAATTGGCGTTGCGCGTCGCGTCGAGGACCGACGCGACCCACCGCATGCTCACCCCCGCGGCGGCGGCGCGCCTCGGTGCCGAGGGCGCCCAGCGGGCCGTGAAGAGCACGCTGCCCTCGTCCTCGCGGGGGGTCATCGCGCGGCCCCGTAAGCCAAAGCGCCGCTAACGCACCATTAGGCTGGCTCCATGGTGAGCCTCACATCGCGGTCTTCCGCCGACAGTGAACTGACGAGTTCGGTCGAGCGTCTCATCGCGCGCTTCCGCGAACACCACGAGCACGGCGACGCCGACCTCATCCGTCGCGCGGGCCTCGCGGCCATCAACGCCCACGAGGGGCAGCTTCGCCGCACGGGCGAGCCCTACGTCACGCACCCCATCGCGGTGGCGGGCATCGTGGCCGACCTGGGGCTCGACGAGCCGACCATCGCCGCCGCCCTGCTGCACGACGCCGTGGAGGACACCGGCGTGACCATCAAGTGGCTGGCCAAGGAGTTCGGCGAGCAGGTGGCCGCGGTCGTCGACGGCGTCACCAAGCTCGACCGCCTCGAGTTCGACTCCAAGGAGGCCCAGCAGGCCGCCACCATCCGCAAGATGTTCATCGCCATGGCCCACGACTGGCGGGTCCTGCTGATCAAGCTGGCCGACCGCCTGCA
>PLPK01000054.1 GCA_003159795.1 Acidimicrobiaceae bacterium
GGCTTTGTCCAACAGCGCCCTAGAAGGCGACGGCCGTCGCCGGAGGGAACCAGTAACCCGGATCGCCGTGGAAACGCCGGCGCTTCATCCCCGAGTACAGGTGGAGGCAAGCCGCGACGACGCCGGGGTCGAACTGCGTGCCGCTTCCTCGCTCGATCTCGCCTAGAGCCTCGGCGACACTCGCCGCGAGGCGCGGGCATCGGAGGCCGCCGCGGCAAGCCGGCAGGGCTGTGGAGAGCTACCGGTCGCCGCGACGGCCACCGTTGCCGTCATGGGGTCGTCGAATCGGACTCGCCAGGGGCGCGACGAGAACCAGCCGGGTTCCCTTGTCCGATCGGAGCGACCATGGCCACAATCATCTTCCCCTCACGAACCTCAATCTCCTTAGGAGTCCCACCTCTAACGACAGTGTGGAGCTGGTTCTTGAGCCTCCGGGCCGGGTCGCTTCCTCCGGATCGCGCCCCGTCGCCGCGCATCATGGCGTCGGGCGACGCCGGTTGCCGGGTCGGGGTGCGCCGACGCGACCGTGGCCGGGAGCTGCACCAGGGCGCGGCCGACAAAGCGGTCTCCACCAAGGAGAACGCGACCCGGCGCCTCCGGGCCGGCGCAATGCCGCGTCGGCGGCCCGCCTAGGCCGACTTCTGGCGCTGCCGGAGCATGCGGCGGCGTTCGCGGTCGGTGAGGCCGCCCCATACGCCCTCGCGCTCGCGGCACACGATCGCGTGCTCCAGGCACATCTGGCGCACCGGGCAGAGCACGCAGACGGCCTTCGCCTCCTCGGCCTCTTCGTCCGAGGAGGGGTAGAAGACCTCCGGGTCGAGTCCCCGGCAGGCTGAACGATGGCGCCACGTGGCTTTCATCAACCGATCACTTTCTTGCGTTGCGTCTTTCCCACATCCTCTGGTGGCCGCGGTCCGCGCGTGCGCTACGACACATTCGAGCGAGAACGGCCCGCGGGCTGTATGCCGAGGTGTCGGCAGGCGCGCGCGGTGAACGCAGCGCAGACGAGGATATATTTTGCCCCACCCGGGGCTTGTTGTAAAGAGTGCAGCTCCCCTGCCGCCGAGATTCCTTGCGATCGCGCCCTGGCGCTGTGCCACACTGTGCGGCCGTGGACAGGACTTGCGGCCGGTGAGCGTCCTCGTCATCGACGTCGGCTCGAGCACGGTGCGGGCGGCCATCGTCCGGCCCGACGGGGCGGTGGGTGACCTGCACCAACAGCACCTGACAGACCTGCGCCCCTCTCCCGGTGTCGCCGAGTTCGACCCGGCCGCCCTGGCCAGCGCGGCGCTCGATGTCGCGCGGTCGGCCCTCGCGGCCGGCGGGCCCGTACGGGCCGTCGGCATCACCGCCCAGCGCGCCTCGACGATCGTCTGGGACCGGCAGACCGGGCAGCCCGTCGCCCCGGGGATCTCCTGGCAGGACCTGCGCACCGCCGGCCGGTGCCTCGCCCTCTCGGCGCGTGGTTTCCGGCTGACCCCGAACCAGTCGGCGACAAAGCTCGCCTACCTGCTCGATCTCGTCGACGCCGACCGGTCACGCGACCTGTGCTTCGGGACCGTGGAGTGCTACCTCACCTGGATTCTGTCCGGCGGTTCCGCACACGTCACCGACGCCACGAACGCCGCTGTCACGGGGCTCATCCTCGACGACGCCACGGACTGGGACGATCACGTTCTCGACGAACTGCGGATCGGGCGGGCGCTCCTCCCGACACTCGTCGACTCGACCGGCGTCGTCGCCACGGCCTCGGCACTCCCAGGGGAACCCCCCATCGCCGGGCTCGTCGGCGACCAGCAGTCCTCGCTCATCGGGCAGGGCTGCCTGCGACCGGGAGAGGCGAAGGCGACGTTCGGCACCGGCGGGATGCTCGACTGCGTCACCGCGGCCCGCCCCACCTTCAGCGCCCGGGGCGAACGCGGCACGTTCCCCATCGTCGCCTGGCGTGAGTCCGGCCGCGTCACCTGGGGGATAGAGGCAATCATGCTTTCCGCGGGGTCCTGCATCGAGTGGCTCCGGGCCGGGCTCGGCCTGATCGGTGACGCGGCGGAGTCCGACGAGATCGCCGGCTCAGTCCCCGACGCGGGCGGGGTGATCTTCGTCCCGGCGCTCGGCGGTCTCGGCACACCGGTGTGGGACTTCGGGGCGCGCGGCACCTTCGTTGGCCTCGACGCCTCGACGTCACGCGCCGAGCTCGTCCGGGCGGTCCTCGAGGGCATCGCCCACCGCGGCGCGGACCTTCTCGAGGCAGCAGAGACCGACGGGGGCGTCAGCGTCGCGACCCTGCAGGTCGACGGGGGCATGACCGCCAACGCGACCTTCCTCCAGCTCCTCGCCAATGCGCTCCAACGGCCGATCGCGCCCGCCCTCGTCAAGGACGCGACGACGCTCGGCGCGGCCTACCTCGCCGGCACCGCGACGGGCGTGTGGGCCTCGCTCGAAGAGGCCACGGCGACGGCACGGCACGGACCGGTGGTCGAGCCGGCCCGCCGACTCGACCGCCAACGCTGGCTCGACGCGCGTTCCCGCGCCTTGCGCACGGTGCCGGCGATGTCGGCGATCTCGTTCTGAGCCGGCAGCTCAGCGAAGCTCGACCGCCAGCGCTTCGGCGAGTGTCGCGCGCCGCTCCAGCAGCACCCTGAATCCCATCAACTGACGGGGGCTGTTGAATCCGACGACGGCGCACAGCAGGCCGGCACGGCCGAAGCACGCGACAAAGCACCGCGCCGCGGGCGAACCCGCCACCACGCGCACGTCGTCGGTTCCCTCAGGGATGCCGATCGACTGGATCTTCACGTCGAACTGGTCGGACCAGAAGTACGGCACCGCAGCGAAGGCTGCGGCCGCCGCTCCGGCGAGCAGGCTCGCCGCGGCGTGCACGCCCTGTTCCGCGGCGTTCGTCCGGTGTTCGAGCCGCACCGTCCCCTCGGCAAGCGCGTGCGGCCAGCGGGCGATGTCGCCGGCGGCGGCGACACCGGGGGCGGCGAGCAGCGTGGGGGCGCACACGACGCCGTCGGCGAGTTCCAGCCCGGAACCTGCAAGCCAGGCGGTCTCGGGCACCACGCCCACCGCGACGAGCACGACGTCGGCGCCGATGAGCGAGCCGTCGTCGAGACGGACGGCCTCCACGTGGTCCCCGCCGACGAGGTCCGCGACACCGACCCTGGTCCGCACGTCGACGCCGTGGTCGGCGTGGACCTCGCCGATCGCCCTGCCGATGAGCGGCCCGAGGACCCGGAGGAGCGGCGCGGCCTGCGGTTCGACCACGGTCACCTCGGCACCGAGCCCGCGCGCCGTCGCCGCGACCTCCATCCCGAGGAAGCCCCCGCCGACAACGACGAGCCGCACGCCGGGACCGAGCAGCGCCCGCAGGCGCTCAGCGTCCTCGAGGTCGCGCAGCGTGATGACCCCAGCCAGCGCGTTCGCGCCGCGCATCGTGCGCGGCCTGGCGCCCGTCGCGACAACGAGGCCGTCGAAGGACAGCTGGCGCCCGGATTCGAGCACGACCGTCCGGGCGGACGGGTCGACGGCCCGCGCCCGCTCGCCGAGCACGAGCTCGAGCTCGAGGGCGGCGAGCTTCTCCGCTGACGTCAGCGCCAGGCGGTCGAGCCCGAGCCGGCCCGCGAGGAACTCCTTCGAGAGCGGCGGCCGGTCGTAGGGGAGGTGGGTCTCGGCGCCGACAAGCGTGATGGAGCCGTCGAACCCCCCGTGGCGCAGGCCCTCGCAGGCCCTCAGGCCGGCGAGCGAAGCTCCGACGACGACGACCGAACGGAGCACGTTGCGAGACTACGTGCCGGTGCCGGTCAGACCGGCGGCCCCTCCTCGCCGATCGCGGCCAGCCTCGGCATGAGCGCGTCGACCTTCTCCCGGGTCCCACGGATCCGGCGATCGAGCTCCTCGACGATCTCGATCGCCCGCCGGAAACGCACCTCGAGCGCGTCGACGTCGACCAGTCCCTCGTCGAGCTCGCGCACGATGGCATCGAGCTCACCCGCCGCGGCCGCGTAGCTGAGCTCGCCGACCGGTGTCGCGTCCGGCACCTGCTTGTCGTCCTGCGTCATCGTCTGTCCACGTCCGTTCTCGTTCTCGTAAGGGGTGCTTCCCCACCGGCCCTCGTCGACTCGACGACGGAGAGCGCCTCCCCGTCGACGAAGCGCGTCGTGATCCGTTCCCCCGACGCGAGTACCGCGGCACTGCGCACGAGCCGCCCCGCGGCGTCAGCCGTCAGGGTCCAGCCCCGCTCGAGCTGGCGCTGCGGGTCGAAGGCCCGCAGCACCTGCTGCCGCCTGGCGAGCTCGTGCTGGTGTGAGGCGAGCGAACGGCGCGCCACCGGCCCGAGCAGCGCCACCTGATCCGTCAGCTCGTCGGCCTCGCGCCGCAGCCCCGCCGTGACGACCCTCGTCAGCCCCGACCCGGCCGTCGCGAGCTCGACCACCCGCCGCTCGAACTGGTGACGGATGGCGCGGCGCAGTCCGGCGGCACCGGCCGCGAGCTGGTAGGCCGCCGCGTCGAGCCGGGCCCGCGCGAGGCCGGTGAGCGTGCCCGCCTTGCGCCCGATCTCGTCGAGGTACTCGGCCACCCGGGCCACGACGGCCTCGCCGCACTGCGTCGGCGTGATCATCGCCCGGTGCGCGACCTCGTCGGCGACTGAACGGTCGCCAGTGTGGCCGATCCCCGTCCACACCGGGAACGGAGCGGCGGCGATGGCGCGGGCGACCGCCTCGGCGTCGAAGGCGGCGAGGTCACCGCGGGCTCCCCCGCCGCGCACGACGACCGCGAGGTCGATCGGCGCCGACCCGAGCCGCCCGAGGGCGGCCGCGATCTGCTCGGGCGCCTCGGCACCTTGGACGAGCGTCGGCTCGAAAAAGACCGCGAAGGCGAAACCGGAACGGTCGAGCTGCCCGACGAAGTCCCGCTGCGCCTCAGAGCCGGGGCTCGTCACGACCCCGATCCGCAGCGGCACGAGGGGCAGTTCGAGACGCTGATTGGCCTGCAGCAGGCCCTCCGCCTCGAGGGCGTGGAGCAGCTGACGGCGCGCCGCCGCGATCCCGCCGAGCATCGCCTCGACGTCGAGCTCGGTGAGGGTGAAGCGCAGCTTGCTTCCCCCCTCCCAGACCGAGACGCGGCCCCGCACGCGCACGACGCGGCCGACCTCCAGCGCGATGCCGACTCCGGCCAGCGCCGCCGCGATTCTCGGCCATTCGCGGGCCCAGCAGACGACCTCCAGCTGGGCGACACCGGCGCGTTCCGCCCGGTCCGCGGACTCGTCGGCGAGCTCGATGTAGTGATGTCCCCGGCTCTCCTTGAGGCCACGGATCTCGCCCATGACCCACACGTCATCGGTGAACTCGCGGGCGAGCGCACCCTTCACGCGTTCATAGAACTCGGAGACCGAGAGCGCCCCGTCGACGGGCGCCCCGCCCGGATCGGCGGCGCTCCCAACCCCGGTGCCTTCTTCGGCGGGCCGGGCCGGGGGGGCGGCCGAGGGGCGGCGCCGCGGTGCCCGATCGGGGGAGCCCGTCGCGCCACGACGCTCTTCGGCACGCTGGGCTGCGGCGAGCACGTCCTCGATCCGTCGCTTCAGCTCGGCGCCGGCGCCCCCGGCCGGGGACCCGTCGGGCGCGAAATCGAAGCGCTGCTCCTCGGCCACGCCGTCGGGCACCACGTGATGAAGGCTACCCGTGGGCTCCACCGGCGACGCGGACTGCCGGCTCGTCGGCGCTCACAGGCTCCAGGTGCGACAATGGCATCGGCGGCGAGCCGACCGGGTGGCCGCGGGCAGGGTGCACCACACCTCGTCCGAGGAAGGTCGGGACTCCGTAGGGCAGGGTGCTGGTTAACGGCCAGTCGGGGTGACCCGAAGGAAAGTGCAACAGAGAGCAGACCGCCGATGGCCGCGAGGCACAGGCAAGGGTGAAACGGTGCGGCAAGAGCGCACCAGCGACCGGGGTGACCCGGTCGGCTCGGTAAACCCCACCCGGAGCAAGGCCAAGCGTGGGACGGGCTGCCCGTCCGATGTCCCCAGGTAGGCCGCATAGATGGATGGCCACCCCCCGGAACGATCGTTCCGGGGACAGAATCCCGCCTACAGGTCGGCTCGCCGCAACCTACTCGGGCGGAGAGATAAAATGGCCCTTGACATGCCATTTTAACTCGCCGCCATTGACCCATGGTGACCTTCATTTTCCGGTGTGCCGCGTCAGACTCGCGTCAGAACGAACGATTTGGATTGTTCCGCGACCCGAACCGACCGAGGTCACGTGGGTCCGACGAGCGAAGCGGACGGCCCAGCTCTCGCAGTCGGGCTACCGCAGCCTCCCGCTCGCGCGGCTGAGTTTTCAACGCAGGCCCGGTGATAGGGGACGTGACAGAGGGTGGCGGCCCTCGCGTTGCTCTGAGACGCGTGCGCCAGCACCGGATCCGTCGATCTGTATGCCACCGGGAGGCGCTCGCTTGGCTACAGCAACGTCCCAGGTCGGACAATCTGACGTTCTCGAAAGGCTGTGACAACAGCTGAAGCCCATCGGCGACCTGCCCCTCCATTCGCTGCGATTGACCGGCTCTTCCAGTAGCGAAGCGGAACAGCCTAAAGACCTTCGTATAATACGCCGCTGAACCGTGCTTGCGTGGGAAGATGGCGCATGACCACGTCATCACGCAGCAGCCCGAGAAGCACCAAGGTCAAACCCGTGCGTCCCCGCCGGGACTTCGCTGGAATGGAGGCCCGGCGCATGCGCGCCGCGGACCTCTTCGGCCGGGGCGCCACCCAGGCCGACATCGCCCGCGAGCTCGCTGTCACGCACCAGACGGTGTCGGACTGGCACGGCAAGTGGCTGGCCGGTGGGAGGAAGGCGTTGCGCGCCGCGGGGCGGGCCGGACGCCTGCCAAAGGTGGGCGCGGCCGACCTCGCCCGGGTGGACCGGGCGCTCCGCCGTGGTCCCAGGGCCAACGGCTACCCGACCGAGCTGTGGACCCTCGCGCGCGTCGCCGAAGTGATCGAGACGACGACCGGGGTCCGCTATCACCCGGGGCACGTCTGGCGAGTGCTGCGCCAGATGGGCTGGAGCCGGCAGCGTCCGGCACGCCGAGCGACCGAGCGCGACGACAAGGCCATCGAGGCGTGGGTGAACGAGCGCTGGCCCCGTGTAAAAAATACGCCCGTGCCAGGAAGGCCTGGATCGTCTTCTCCGATGAGAGCGGGTTCAGCCTCCTCCCCTCGGTGAGGGCGACCTGGGCCCCACGGGGCGAGACCCCGGTCCTCCGCCACCACCTCAGCTGCTGGAAGCGCCTTTCGATGGCGGCGGCGGTGTGCCTCCGTCCTGACGGGAGCGACGCCGCGCTCGTCTTCGGGATGCGTCCGGGCTCCTATAACGACGAGGCCTTGATGGAGTTCCTCCTTGAGATGCACTGCCACCTCGGCGGCGACAAGGTCACGCTCATCTGGGACGGGCTCCCCTCGCACCGCAGCCGGGCCATGCGAGGTTTCCTCGCCAGCCAGCGCCGGTGGCTGGTGGTCGAGCCGCTCCCGCCCTACGCCTATGACCTGAACCCTGTCGAACAGGTGTGGGGCAACCTGAAGGGCGCCGAGCTCGCAAACCTTTGCCCGGACACCATCGAGGCGGCGGCCGAGACGGTCGACAACGGGCTCTGTCGGATCGGAAGCGACGCCCGACTCTGCTTCGCCTTCCTCCGCCACTGCGGCCTGAAGCTGTGACCTCGACCGCGCGCTATTACACGAAGGTCTTTAGGTGGCTGACCGGTCAGTACGACCCAATTTCCAAGGGCGCCCGCTCATCTCGTGGCAGTGGTGCTATCATCCCTGTTCGCGGTCTCCAGTCAAGCAACAGGCAGCCTACAGACCGTGCAAGGGCCTTCCAACGAAGGGACGGGCCCAATGCGAACACGAACGAGCTGGCTCCGTGGATCAATGGGGTGGCGTTGGGCGATGGCTCTCGTAGCAGTCGTCCTTCTCGCTCCCGTAGTCCTGCTTACTCTCGGCGTGCAAGAGGCGGGAGCCACCCCGTCGAAACCCCCAACTGCCGCGAGCTATTTCATAGCTTCGTACGATAAGAATACCGCGTTTAGCGACGGCAAGGCTCAGGGGAAAGCTGACGCAAGTTCGGGCTATGACAGTGCTGTTATTCTCGACTTCGGTTGGCAGATCTCCGGGGGTACCGAGACCCCGAACACATACGTTGACTTGACCTATTCTCAAGTCGAGAACATGGGAATAGCTTTCGCTGAGGGGTACATGGCAGGCGTCGGAAGTGCTGACACGTATGACGCTTTGGAAATCGGTACCGTTAACTATGGTTCGTTCTTCGCGAGCGATCCTACGGCCCGCGGCAAGACCTGGGGAGATGCCGTCAACACCATCTACACGGACGTGCTCAATGACGGCTATGATCAGGTCATTGTTGACGGAGGATCCGATCTGGAGCCTGGATATAGCACACAGAATGACACAGAGGATTGGGCCCAAGGATTTGCTGACACAGCGAGCGAACCGTACGCTGACTACGGGTCGGCTGATGGCTGCGTGAGGACTCCTGAAGGTTCAGATGGACCGTGCAATAACAATTGGTCCATCTCGGGGGAATACTACCTCGCCTGGGCTGCAGCTGATGCGATGGCAACTCCACTGATGACCGTATCTGATCAGCAGGATCAGTGGGCGAATATCTCCGATTATGGCAAGCAGAACAGTACTGACGGGATGATCTATTGGCTTGGCATCACTGATACGTATCCGTCTGGTTGGGATGCAACCACGGCGTGGAACGATTTCTACTCGGCATTGAGTAACTATGGGGTGGCCACGACGCCCTCCTATTCGCTCCAGCTTTCATCCGAGATGGAGTGACTCGATGCTGGTCTTGGCCGTTGAGAGGCGACTTCGAAGTGGTGGATCTTAGGTTACTTGGGGCGGTTCTCAGCTTCGCTGGGAAAGTTCTCGAGAAGGGTAGGCACGCATGAAGAGTCGTGTCTTTAGCCGAAGAGGCATGGTCGTTGCCATGGTGCTGGCGGTGATGATCGGGGTTGGCGGGGTATATCTGTCCGGGGTGATCTCGACGACTAGTGCCAAAGGGGATGCCTTCCCCCAGCTCACGTTCCCGCCTGGCTTTCCGGCGGCCAAGGCTGCCATCTTGCAGGCGCAAGCCGACCGAGAGACAGCCGCTCCCCGGGTGGACAAGGCCACTCTCACCCCGCCAGATGACCAACCGGGGTCGCCTCCCACGGGCGGGATCATCGATGCACAGATCGGCCCGTTCCCGGAGGCGGCATTTGCTGTGCAGAACGCGTGGGGAGGCGAGGTCGGAGGGACCTGGCTGTGGGTGTACGCCGGCCAAGGGGGTGACGAGAATCCCTCGGTTGGTCCCTACGGAGGAGTCGCGCTGATGAGCCAGTCGATGGCCGGACTGGTGCCCGGCACCGGCTTCACCTGGCTCGGCTACGTTGTAGTTCCAGGCTTGGACGCTCCGCTAACGATCGTCAGCGTCGACGGGACTTCGATGACCCTGTCCGACCCTGAAGGACAGACCTACGTGTTTGATCTCGCAAGTCACACGTTCAGTTAGGAGAGTCGCTCCCGGGAATGAGTGCATGAAGTCGTCAGCTGGTGAGCTTGCTCACCAGCTGCAGCGAGGTTAGCGGCCGTGAACCACGGAAGATCTTCTTGCGCCAGCAACCCGAATAAAAGGGCGGCACACGCGGCCCACCTTCGGGCCTGTGCTTTGGTCGCTCTAGTGGCAAGTGGCATGGTCTGTGCCCGGTCAGCCGGAACACCGTTGCTGCCCCGGGCTACTTCCGCTCCATGGCAAACAGCATCGAGTTCGGTGTCTCGCCTCTGGCGCATAACCCTTCCAATCACCACAGCTGACGCCATGGGCATCAACACTCAGAGCCTCTTCGTCGCCTCAGGTGGAATAGCAAGTCATCAGCCTTTGACGGGGACGCTATTCCGGGTCGATCTCACTTCGGGCCGGGTCGTCGCGCAGGCGGCAACGGTCGGGTTGCCGTTCGCGGCCGCCGCGAGCAGGACAAAGGTGTGGGTCGGCGGGATCGCTTCTCCTGGAGCGCGTACTACCGGGGCAAACCAGATCGTTCAGGTGGACTCGCGGACTCTCAAAGTCGAGAAGACCTTCCGCGTCCTCACGCCCCTGGGTATCGCCCGAGATCGCGACGAGACGTTCTTCCTCTCCGGTGGCCCCGATGGGGCCGACGCGATCGTCATGGGTGTCACCCCGTCAGGGCTGAAGCGGCTTACAAAACTTGCCGTGATGCTGACGATGCAAGGAAGTCCTATCGTCTACTGCGCCGACCACCTCTACGTGGCAGCGCAGCTCGACATGAAACATGACACGGTATTCGATCTGACGAACAGCGGCCACGAGCGGCGGATGTGGCGCCTTTCCCAAACGGGGTACGCGTACCTGGCCTGCGATCTCAGTCGTGTGTTCGCCACCACGACGAGCGGTGAGGTGTTTGAACTCGGAGCTGCTAGCAGGCCAGAGGTCATCGGAAGGAGTGCCTCGCCGACCTCCGGGCTTGTCGTCGCGTCTGGGCGCGTTTGGACGATGGGCTACTTGGGCTGGAACCACAAGACCTCCACCGGTAAGTTTCGGCTCATCGGGTATAAGATTACGGAGTCTGGCGCCCGTGAGCCGCCGTTGGCCTACACGCTCACCAGCCGGTACGGTCCCCCCGCCATACTCGTCGGGACCGGAAACGAGCTGGTGGTTGGCGTTGGCACCGATTTCACCGCGCTGGTTGTTCGCGAGCACAAGTAACTGCGTGATCGTGAAGTCGCAGGTCTCGTAGCTGAGCTTCCCCCGTTTTGTCCCTATACCTGTCTGAAAGGCAACGTTCAGCGTCTCATATCCGACAGGTCGGAATCACCGCGAGATACTGCCACCTCGCGCCAGGCCTCTAACCAGCACAGTTATCGGTTTTCTTCTTGGTCACCCTCCGGTGCCAACAAAATGTCGGCGAGACTTCTTCGCGGGACGTCGTCGATCACCGCGGGTACGATTTTCGGAATTGGAGAAACGCCGCGCGTCTGCGTTCGGGGTCTCGGTCGTGTCCTTGTGGCTGAGCCGTGCCGACACGGTCCCGGTTCATCGGCGACTTCGCCGGTCACCCACCGAGGGGTGTCGACCCGCCTGGCGAAGGTTCAGGCCCGGCCCGCCGGCCAGTTCGGCACGTCCAGTGACTCAGTAGCAGACGCCGGCCGTGGTGGAGGGATATGCCCACCCGTTGTACTGGAAGTTCGTAGTCGAGAGCGAGGCGTGGTCCTTGGTCAGGCTCCAACCAGCCACGGGCGTCCCTTTGGCCCATTGCGTGTACGTCGGGGCCCGCCCGAGTCTGCCGCTCTGCATGACCGTGCTGAGGACGCCCCCGAGCTTGGCCGAACCCTTCCATTGCCCGGGCGAGAGCACCCAGGTGTGCTCGCCACCGACGACGTCGCCGTTGCTCTCGACGGTGGGCGGCAGGGAGTCGTCGTACACGAAGACCGCGGGGCCACCTGACGTCGCATTGACCAGCGAGAAGGCCAGTCCGCCGAGCTCACCCCCCGAACCGCTCAGCTCCGCGAGGACTTGGGCGATGCTCGCGGCGTTGTCGACCATCGTCGCCAGCGCCTTGCCCGCTTCGCTCGACGCTCTGGCGCCCTTGAGGGCCGAGAGCGCCGCAAAGAACCCCTCGTAGCGGACGTTCCCTGGCGCCTTGACATCCAGCGTCTGGTAGTCCGTGGCGGTCGTCAGCTCGCCGGTCCACGCGTTCGTCGCCACCGCCCGCAGCTCCCATGAGCCGGGGACGGTGCCGACCGTCAGCGTGAAGTCGTAGGTGCCGTTCTGGTCCGTCGCGACGTCGATCGACCTGCCGCTGGGCGTCGACAACAAGCCGGTCGGCCACACCCTCACTCCCGAATTGCAGACTGCGACCCGCGGGCCCGTGGTGACTGCGGCCTGATACCCCATGCTCGGCTGTGGCTCCAGGAGGACGTGCGCATCGGGAACGGCTTTGCCGAACTCGGTCACGGTCAGCGTTCCCCCCACGACCGTCGTGCCGTCGGCGGGCACCGAAGACCGCGTCAGGATCAGCTTCACCTTCATGCCCGTGTCGAGCGTGAAGTCTGCCCGCGCGTCCCCGCCGTCCGGCAGCGGCACGCTGGCGCTGCCAGGCTTGTACTTGGCGTCACCCGCGCCCTTCGGCACCCCAGAGGGGACGACCTTGTAGTCGCCAGCCTTCACATCGAACGTGTAGAAGCCGGTGCCGGCCTGCACCGCAGTCGTGCCGCCCGAGGGGCCGGTCACAGTCACCGACGCCCCCGGCACACCCTGGTGGTTCTCGTCTTGCACGTAGCCGCTGATCGTGCCGCCCGGCTTTTCCGAGTTCCACAGCAAGAAGATCAAGGGCGCTTCGTTGTTCTGGCGGTTGATGACGCCCGCCCAACTTGACCCCCGGGGCCCGACCTTCACATCGCAGCTCGTGGTGTTGGCCCCGCAGCCGGAAACCACGTCGCCGCCCATGACCGTCCAGTCCAGGTGGTTGTAGACGCAGGCCTGGTCACCGCAGGCCACCGAGGTCGAGGTTTGCAGGGGTGCCGGGCCGACGAGGTGGAACACGCCCTTCTTGTCGGGGTGCATGAACAGTTCGACCGTGCCGCCTCCGGGGATATTCATGTCCTCCGAGCCGGTGTACCAGTACTTCGGTACTGGCGGGGGCTTCGGGGTCGTGTCCCGGGGGAAGGGCGCCGCGGCGGCACCTCCCATCACGACTGACGGGACGCTCAGCCCCATCCCGAGAGCGACAGCGACGGCCAAAAGGCCGCACCTCCAGCGGGCGCTGGCTCTTGCCGTACTCGATCCGAAAGAACCTCGTCGAGCAGCAATCATGGAGGCCTCCCTTACGAAGTGCCCACGGGGCAACCGGCGACCGCGCAACCGCGGTGATCCAGGAACAGAACCAAGCTACCAACGCTCGCCGAGCCTTGACCAGGACTTTTTCCCTCTGTCATGGGGCCCGTTCCACGCTGGCCGAACCTAACATCGGGGGCGAACACATGTCGTCCGAAACCCGTCATCTCAGCTTCGCCTTTGACACCCGAGGGTGCGCTGACGACGTCCGGGCAGACGGCGAACCGGGACCGGGCTGGCGGCAACCTCGCGGTCCGCGTCCACCTCTCAGGCAGGGCACAGAGAAGGGAGAGGCCGTGAGACGACCTCGGAAAACGACGGCTGTGATTGCCGGGTGTGCGGCGGTCTTGCTCGGAACGGGATTGTGGGCTCCTCCCGCGCTCGGCGCGGCGTCGCGGGCGAGCTCCCCGGCGATCCCGCCCGGTGTGTACTCCGGGACCGTCCGGATGTCAGGCGTGAACAACTGCGTCGCCAAGCGTTGCCTGGAGACTCTCACCGGAACCTGGTCTGTCACGGTCAGCGGAGCCGACCAGGTGCGCGGCTCCGAGACCATGGACGACACCATCCCCTTCACCCCGGGGACGGGCTGCTCCGTCTCACCTCCCTCGTGGACGCTGAGATTCAACGCGGTCCTTGGGAAGCTCGGTGCCACGCAGGTCGGTGCGGGAGCGCCAGGACTCGTCCACGGATCCGAGGTGATCGTCGCCGTGAACTCCTCGTACAATAAGTGGACAGGCTGGACCGGCTCGCCCGCCGAGTACACGAGGACGTGCGGTTCGCACTCTTCCGCGTGGCCCATCGACCAGCAATACGGGTGGCCCAGCGAGGACACCGGCTGGACGTCGGCCTACGCGGCGCGGCTGCCGATCGCGTTGTTCCGGACGAGCGGGCACCCTTACACGGTCCCGATCAAGGGCGGCAGTCCGTACCACCCCGACACCTTCGAGCAGGTGTACACGCTGACCTCGATCCACCTCTCCTGAGGCCAGCCGTCGTTACCGCGGCGGCCCTGGGTCCCGCCCCGTCTCATGGGCGGGCCTCAGCTGGCTTTTCCGACCCGGCCCGACGCGGGACGAGCGCCTCCGGACGACCTGCGACCGGGCATGCCACCGGGCAACCTGCCGCGGCCACCGCTCGGCGGTGCGCCGCCGGGAATGCCGCCGGGGCCGCCGCCCCGACCGCCACCGGGCAGTCGGCCGCCTGGACCGCCGGGGCCGCCGCCCGGGAACCCGCCGACGGGGCCGAGACTGGATGACGCCATCTGCTGGTAGATGTAGCCGCCCGAGGTGACGAGCGCGGCCACGATGCCGAGCGCGAACCATCCGGGGATGCGCGTCAGCAGCCACGAGCCGAGCAGCGCCATGAGGCCAAGTGCGGGCACGTAGAAGCGCACGACGTGGACGTCCGAGTCGATGCCGCCGGCGCCCATGTTCACCGTCCAGGTGTAGGCCGCGTACAGGCCCCAGATCGCGAGCCAGCCCGCCAGGAGCGACCCCGCGACGCAGGCGTCCCGACGGCACAGCGACTGTTCGCCCGTCTCGGCGCGCCGCGCCGTGACGAGCCGGGCGGCGATCCAGATCACCGCGCCGACTGCGACTAGCGCGAGCGGCATCGTGCGGAGAAGATGCGTCGGCATGTTCTCGAGGTTCGGCACCACCGCCGAGGTGGAGAAGGTGATCTCGCCCGACGAGTACCCCGTCGCCGTCGCGCCACCGTAGACGAGCGCGTCGAAGACGAGAGCAAGTCCCCCGAAGACAACGACCGACGACAACCACCACGCGACGTTCCGCCAGCGCAGCCGGGCGGACCGGGCGAAGACGTACACCGCTGCGACGGCGACGGCGAGCTCGACGACGTCCGTGTAGCGGATGAACGTCGCCCCCTCGAGGGCGAGGAAACCCATCAGGCCGACTACGGTGCGCCGGCGGGACGACGCCTCCACGGCGAGCAGGGTCCAGAGCAGCGCGCCCGCGCCCGCCGCGATGAGCGAGGCGTCGGTGAAGGTCGGCATCGTCGCGCGCCAGGCGAAGACCATTGCCGCCCCCGCCGAGCAGTAGAGAACGACCGCGCAGAGCCCGCCCCGGCGGCCCAGCCAGCGCCGGGCACCGGCGTAGAGCGCGGCGCTCCCGATCGCGCCGTAGAAGAGGGGCGTCACCCGCACGATCCGGAGCCACTGGAACACGACGGCGAAGAACGGGTATCCCGGGTTCTTCTCGCTGATCCAGTGTCCGTTGGCGAGGTGGACCCACTGTTGGATGCCGCCGGAGAGGTTCTTGGCCAAGGCGATGTACTGAACATTGGTGAGCCAGAAGTGGCCCTGGCTCAACGCGATGATCGATGCTCGGTAGGCGTAGTCGTCCGGCTCGAGCATCTTCGCCACCGGGACGAGCGCGCAGAGGGCGAACACGACGTACACGGCCGCGGCCCCAAGGCCCTCACCGTGCGCGCGGACGATCGACATCACCTGCGAGAAGCGGGGCGGCGAGCCGGCGGGAGCACGAGATTCGACTACGGGCAGGGCGGATGTGGTCACGGCGTTAACGGCACCGTCATCATGCTCACAGTCGTATGCCGCGGATCTGAGACCTCGTCGTGAGCCCGCTGTGACACTGGTACGAAGATTGCGGGCCCGCCGGCGACGACCCCCACAAGCCGACCGACTGCCCTTTCGCGGGACCGAGCGGAAAATAGCAGGTCACAAACTCGTCTTGCGCACCATCGGTCCTCCGCCGCCCAACCCGCCACCCCGGCGGCCCCCGACGAACGGCACGGATGCGGCGGCGCACGAGAATCGCCAAGGGGAACTGGTCGCAGTTCTCGGTGGATGGTGACGTTGTGCCCTGGTGCGCAGCGTGTTCGCGAAGAAAGCTTGCGGCAGCGATCCCGAAAGGACCTCCATGCCTCTGCAAGTGGCAACACTCGATGCGGTCGAAATCCTCGACTCCCGCGCCCGGCCGACGCTCGCGGTGACCGTGACGCTCGTCGACGGCACGAGCGCCCGCGCCGGGGTCCCCTCGGGTGCCTCAACGGGATCGCGTGAGGCCCACGAGCTGCGCGACGGAGACCCCAGCCGCTTCTCGGGCCAGGGCGTCCGCACCGCGGTCGCCAACGTGAAGGGCGAGATCGCCAAGCTGCTCGTCGGGCGATCCTTCGCCGACCTCGCGGAGCTCGACCGAGCGGTCATCGACCTCGACGGGACCGAGACGAAGTCCCGACTGGGCGCTAACGCCATCGTCGGCGTGTCGATGGCGGTGGCCCGGGCCGGTGCGCAGGCCGCCGGGGAACCCCTCTGGCGTGGGCTCGGGCCCGAGGGTGTCGCGCCCCGCCTCCCCGTTCCCCACTTCAACGTCGTGAACGGCGGCGTGCACGCGGCGAACAACCTCGACTTCCAGGAGTTCATGATCGCGCCCATCGGTGCGCCCACCCTCACCGAGGCGGTGCGCGCCGGCGCCGAGATCTACGCCGCCCTCCGGCGCCTGCTCGCCGACAAGGGGTTCGCGACGGGACTTGGCGACGAGGGAGGCTTCGCGCCGGAGATCGACCGGCCCGAGGACGTCCTCGGCGTACTCGTCGCCGCGATCACGGGGGCCGGCTACACGCCCGGCCGCGAGGGCGTCGCCATTGCCCTCGACCCCGCCGCCAGCGAGTTCTACCGCGACGGCCGCTACCACGTCGCCGGAGAAGCGCTCTCGAGTGACGAGATGATCAACCGCTACGAGGGGATCATCACGGACTTCCCCGTCTGGAGTATTGAGGACGGGCTCGCCGAGGGGGACTGGGACGGCTGGGGGCGGTTGACGACCCGTCTCGGCGAGCGCGTCCAGATCGTCGGCGACGACCTACTCGTGACGAACCCGACAATTATCGCCGAGGCGATCTCGGCAGGGGCGGCGAACGCGGCGCTCATCAAGCTCAACCAGATCGGCTCGGTCACCGAGACGCTCGAGGCGATGCGGCTCTGCCGCGAGGCGGGCTGGTCACAGATGGTCTCACACCGTTCGGGCGAGACCGAGGACAGCTTCATCGCCGACCTCGCCGTCGGCACCGGTTGCGGTCAGATCAAGACCGGCGCGCCCGCCAGGGGCGAGCGCGTCGCCAAGTACAACCGGTTGATCGAGATCGAGGCCGGTGAGGCGCTCCCCTACGGACTTGCTTAGCGACGTGTCCCGCTTCCGGACCGCCCGTCTCGACACCGAGGCGGCCGGCCGCTACGTCCTCAGTCGCCGCACCCCCCTCGGCGGCTACTCCTTCTACCGGACCCCGGAGTGGGGTGTCGAGGAACCGAACGCGCCAGACACCCTCGCCGCGCTCGAGTGCCTGCGCCTACTCGGCGTCCCGTTCCCCGAGCCCGAGCTGACGGCGGGCTGGCTGCGTGGCTTGCAGGACCAGGAGGGCGGCTACCCCACCCTCACGATCGGCTGGGCGGCGCTGCGCGCGCTCACCCTCCTCGGCCGCGCGCCCGACCGCTCCCCCGCAGGGTGGCTGGCGGGGGCGGAGGAGGCGCTCGCGCGCTCGCACCGGGCCCGCGACTGGCAGGGCACGCTGCGCGGGGCGCTCCACGTCGCCGAGCTGCACCGGCTCGGCGTCGCGACTCCTCTCGATGCCGGGCGCAACCCCTTCGCCGAGCTCCTCGACGAGACCCGCGACCCGCACGGGGGCTGGGCGAGACCCGGACCGGACCTCGAGACCACGGCCGTCGCCGTCTCACTCGCGGGTCCTTCGCGCCTCTCGGCCGAGGTGCGCACCATCACCTCGGAGTTCGTGCGACACTGTGAGAACCGGGTGCTCGGCATGCGGCTCCAGCCCGACTCCGGCGCGACCTTCGTTGGTGCCCTCTGGGGTGGCCTCGAAATCGCCCAGGCGCTGCAGCTCAAGCCGAGCTACCCCGACGCAGTCGGTGATTGTCTGGGCGACCTGCAACGCGCCGACGGCGGGCTTGGGGCGCGGCACTTCGCGATCTCGACGTTGCGGGACACCTGGCGGGGACTCGACGCCGCCCGATTGCTCGACCATTTACAGTTCGATCAGCTACAGGAGGACCAAACATGACCGGCTTCAAATACGTCCGCTTTTTCGAGGAGATCGGGATTGAGGACGTGCCCATCGTCGGTGGCAAGAATGCCTCCCTCGGCGAGATGTACCAGAAACTGTCCCACCAGGGCGTCCGCATCCCCAACGGCTTTGCCATCACGGCCGAGGGCTACCGCCACATGCTGAAGGAAGCCGGGGCGCTCGCGCCGCTCCACGAGGCGATCGACAAGCTCGACCCCGAGGATGTCGCCGACCTCGCGCGCTGCGGCAAGCGCGCCCGGGAGATCGTCTACGGCGCCGGGCTGCCCAAGGACCTCGCCGACGAGATCATCGCCGCCTACCGCAAGCTCCAGGAGGAGTACGGGGACGAGGTGAGCCTGGCGGTGCGGTCGTCGGCGACGGCCGAGGACCTGCCGACGGCGAGCTTCGCCGGCCAGCAGGACACCTACCTCAACGTCCACGGGGACGAGAGCCTCCTCGACGCCTGCCGGCGCTGCTTCGCGAGCCTCTTCACCGACCGCGCCATCCACTACCGCGTTGACCAGGGATTCGACCACTTCGACGTGGCACTGTCGATCGGCATCATGAAGATGGTGCGCTCGGACCTCGCCTCGTCGGGCGTCATGTTCTCGCTCGACACCGAGTCCGGCTTCCGGGACGTCGTCTTCGTCACCGGCGCCTACGGCCTCGGCGAGAACGTCGTCCAGGGCGCCGTCGACCCCGACGAGTACTACGTCTTCAAGACCACCTTCGAGCAAGGCCACCGCGCCGTGCTGCGCCGCCTCATCGGCGACAAGGCGATCAAGATGATCTTCGTCGAGGGCGAGCAGCGGGTGACGACCCGGAACGTCCCGACTCCCAAGGCCGACCGCGAGCGGTTCTGCCTGACCGACGAGGACGTCCTCGAGCTTGCCCAGTACGCGATCGCGATCGAGAAGCACTACAACCGGCCGATGGACATGGAATGGGCCAAGGACGGGCTCGACGGACTCCTCTACCTCGTCCAGGCCCGTCCCGAGACGGTCGCCTCGCAGCGCAAGGCGACGAGCCTCGAGACCTACGTCCTCGACGGAACCGGCGAGATCCTCACCACCGGCCGCAGCGTCGGCGAGAAGATCGCCACGGGCAACGCACGCGTCATCGTCGACGTTTCCCACCTGGCGGACTTCAACGCCGGCGAGGTGCTGATCACGGACATGACGACCCCGGACTGGGAGCCCGTCATGAAGACCGCCGCCGCGATCGTCACGAACCGAGGTGGGAGGACCTGCCACGCGGCGATCATCGCCCGCGAGCTCGGCATCCCGGCCATCATCGGCACGGGAGACTGCACCACGGCCGTCCCGCAGGGCACCCTCGTCACCGCGTCGTGCGCCGAGGGCGACTCCGGGCGCGTCTACAACGGCGAGATCCCGTTCCACGTCGTGCGCACCGAGGTCGAGGGCCTGGAGCGCCCCGAGACCGACATCATGATCAACCTCGGCAACCCGGACCTCGCCTTCAAGACGTCGTTCCTGCCGAACGACGGTGTCGGGCTCGCCCGGATGGAGTTCATCATCAGCGAGTCGATCAGGGCCCACCCGATGGCGCTTCTCCACCCGGAGAAGATCACGGATCCCGAGGCGGCCGCCACGATCGCCCGGCTCACCCGCGGCTACCCCGACGGCGAGACGTTCTTCGTCGAGCGGCTCTCCGAGGGGATCGGCACCATCGCCGCGGCGTTCTGGCCCAAGCCCGTTGTCGTGCGCATGAGCGACTTCAAGACCAACGAGTACGCGAGTCTCCTCGGCGGCGCCGCCTTCGAGCCCGTCGAGAGCAACCCGATGATCGGCTGGCGCGGGGCATCCCGCTACGCACACCCGGCCTACGTCGAAGGCTTCGCCCTCGAGTGCAAGGCGATGAAGCGGGTCCGCGAGGACATGGGCCTCACGAACGTCATCCTCATGATCCCCTTCGTCCGCCGGGTGAAGGAGGCGGAGGCGGTGCTGGCCCAGATGGCCAAGCTCGGACTCTCCCGCGGGGAGAACGGCCTGAAGATCTACGCGATGTGCGAGATCCCGAACAACGTCGTCCTCGTGGACCAGTTCGCTCCCCTCTTCGACGGCTACTCGATCGGCTCGAACGACCTCACGCAGCTCTGCCTCGGCGTTGACCGTGACAGCGAGATCGTGGCGTTCGACTACGAAGAGCGCGACGACGGCGTGAAAGAGATGATTCGCCAGGCCGTCGAGGGATGCCACCGCAACAAGATCCACTCCGGCATCTGCGGGCAGGCACCCTCGGACTACCCGGAGATGGCCGAGTACCTCGTCGAGATCGGCATCGACTCGATGAGCCTCAACCCCGACACGGTGCTGAAGACGACCGAGGCCGTCCTGGAACTCGAGCGCAAGCTCGGCAAGGCCCCGAGCGGTCACAAGGCCGCCCACTAGGAGCCACAGCACCCGTCGACCGCGACCGGCCCACAGGGACGGAACGGCCGGGAGGCGACTTGGAACGGTCCGAGCCTCGTGCTCGGACCGTTCCGCGTCCCGGGGCCGGTGTCACCGGCGACCTTCCGCCCGGCGAGCGGTGTGCGAGACTCGCGCCATGTTCTGGTTGGTGATCGAGCTGATCCTCACGGGCCTCGTGGTCGGGGCCCTCGGCCGCCTCGTCGTTCCCGGCCCGAACCCGATGGGCATCGGCGCGACAATTCTCGTCGGGCTCGCCGGGACGTTCCTCGGTGGGCTCCTCGGTCGCCTCGTCTTCGGGTGGCGATACGGCTACTCGTTCGGGCTCGGCCTCCTGCTCGCGGTGGGCTGCACGGCAGTGATCGTCCTCGCCCTGCAGCACCACGGGCGCGACCGCCAGCGCGTGGCCTGACCCGGCGGGACCGCGGCCGCGGGGCCGAAGCCGGCGTGCTCAGGCGACGAGGATCCGCCCGCACTGCGCGCAGTGGACGATCTCGTCCGCCGGCGCGTGCCGGCTGTGGTCGAGCTCCGAAGCCGAGAGCGCCAGGTGACAGCCGCTACAGCAAGCGTTGACGAGCCGGGCCACCCCGACACCGTCGAGCCGCACCCGGAGTCGCTCGTACTCGTCCAGCAGTCCCGTCGGCACCTCCGCCGCGAGGTCGGCCCGGCGGATGGCGATCGTCGCGAGCTCGGTGTCGACCGCCGCCTCGGCCGACCCGAGGGCGGCGCGCAGCGACGCGATCTCACCGGCCAGCACGGCCCGTTCGCCCGCGAGCCGGTTGAGCTCCACCTCCAGCTCCTCGATGGCCTCCATCACGACGAGCTGCTCATCGTCGAGCTCGCCGCGGCGGCGCCCGAGCAAGCCCATCTCCATCGCGATCGCCTCCTGGTCACGGAACGAGCCCACCTCGCCGGCGCGCAGCCGGTCGTCGATCCGGGTTGTCCGGCCCACGAGCTCGTCGACCTCGCCCGCCAGCTCGGCGAGGCGCGCCTCCTGGGCGCGTCGAGCGGCGTCGAGCTCCGCCGCCCCGGTGGCGTTCTTCTCGAGCCGCGCCTCGAGCCCGGCGAGCACGTTCCGCTCCGGAAGTCGCGCCCGGCGATGACGGAGCTGGTCGGCGGCCGTGTCGCCGTCCTGCACGGCGACCAGCACCTCGAGCGGAACCGAGGGGGCGGACCCGCCCCCAGTGGAGGTGGCCGTCGTCATCGGCGCAGCCGGCGGTGGGGGGACTCGGCTCGGGCAGCGAGGAGCTCGGTGAGGAGTTCCGAGCTCGCCGCGGCGACCGGGCTGCGCCGCTCGTCGTGGGCCCGCACGACGAGCTCCCGCCCCGACGCCTCCCCCACCGCGGCGCCCGCTTCGGTGCAGACGAGCATGCCGCCGAGATAGTCCCAGACCCCGAGACCGTCCTGCCCCCACTCGGCGAAAGCGTCGAGGCTGCCGTCGGCGACGGCACAGAGCTCGAGCGCCGCGGCGCCGAGGCTACGCAGCTGGCGCCAGCCGATGTCCCGGGGCGGATAGCCCGAGACGCTGACGACGGCGTCGGCGAGCGAGGTGACCTTGGACGGCGCGATCGGGCGCCCGTCGCGGGTCGCGCCTCGGCCCCGCACGGCCTCATAGCAAGAGAAGCGGGCCTGGTTGACGACGAGCGCGACGTAGGGGCCCACCTCGTCGAGCACGCAGATGCTGGTCGCGTACCAGTGCAGCCCCCGGGAGGCATTCGTCGAGCCGTCGATCGGGTCGATGACGGCGAGGTACTGGCGGTCCCCCTCGGTCACCCCGCTCTCCTCGCTGAGCACGCCGAGGCCGGCGCCGAGGAGCACCTCGCAGGCGGCGGCATCGGCGACGAGGTCGATGCGGTACTGACCCGGCCGGTCCCCAGGCAACGACCAGTCGTCTTCGAAGGCGACCACCCGCGCGACGGCGTAGGCAGCCGCCGACAACGCTGCGAGAATCTCCTCGGCCTGCACCGCGCCCAGGTTACCGGCGGGGAGGACGGCAATCCGAACTCCGGCCGGGCGGGCACGTTCGGCGAGCGGCGAGCGCCACGGGCCCGCCGCCTACACTCGCAGATCGATGGCGGTCATCGATGTCGCCGGCTATGTCGCCGAGCTGAAGGACCACGCGGTCGAGCACGGCTTCCACGTGCACGACGAGCGGCACTTCGTCGAGACCTACTCGCTGCGCCAGTTCTGGGAGGTCGACCTCCACCCCGAGGAGGGCTGCGGCGGTCCGATCGACCTCCATCTGGCGCTCGAGGTCGACCCGCGCACGCTCCTCGACTTCGAGGACGCCGTCGTGGCGCTGCCCGACGACGCCGATCCGCCGGACAAGTGGGCCTTCCCGCTGACCTTCACCTGGGGTATCCCACCGCTGCCGCACGGGCCGGACCTGTTGCGGCTCGCGATCGACCTCGCCGGGATCGGCGGCATCGAGCTCCCCCTCGAGATCTCGGCGACGGACTCCTTCGGTTCGGTGACGGACCCCCCGGTGCGGCGGCTGACCATCGTCGCCCACCGGGACGTCTCGCTCGCGCGCGTGCTGGCCGGCGAGGAGCTCCTGTGCGACGCCTTCGACCGCACGCTCGCCGTCAGCCGCTTCCTGCTCGAGGCCGCGCCGGCCTGGCTCGCGTCCTAGCCTAGGACCACACCCCGGGCCGAGGTGGTCCTAGAACCGCTCCAGCCAACGCGTGTCGTCCCAGAGGCGCACCCCGCCGATGATGCCGGCCAGGTTGTCGACGACCGTGTACGGCTCCTGCACGGCTCCCCGCAGGTGGCGCGAGTTCCCACCACCGAGGTAGCAGTGGTCGAAGTTCGTGAGCACCCGGAAGTTCTCGAGCGCGATCATGACGCGGCGACGCCACCTCCTCGGGCCGATCCGCTGGAGCGGAGCCTCGCCGAGCTGCTGGTTGTAGGTCTGGCCGTTGCGGAACGGCTGGTGGGCGAGCTCCAGGTGCGGCATGAGCACGCCGTCGTAGAAAAGGGCGGTCCCGACCCCGGTCCCGAACGTCACGACGAACTCGAGCCCGGTGCCCTCGACGACGGCGAGACCCTGCAGGTCGGCGTCGTTGGCGACCCGGGTCGGCTTCCCCAAGGCCGCGGCGAGCGCGGCCGCGAGGTCGAACCCCGACCAGGCGGCGACGAGGCCCGGGTCGACCCGTGAGCCGAGCCCCCGCTCCGTCACGAACTGCGGCGCCGTGAGCATGCGACCCCGCCGCACGACCCCGGGGAGCCCGACCGAGACGCGGTCGTGGGCCGGGAGGGGGCGGACGAGCTCGACGAGGGTCGCGATAAACCGCTCGGGTGGCAGCGGGTACGGCGTCGGCACGGTCACTCGGTCGGCGACGAGGTGCTCGCCCGTGTCGAGCACCGAGGCCTTCAACCCGGTCCCGCCGGCGTCAATCGCCAGCGTGTACGGCCGGTGCGGCGTCTCGCCGCCGCCGGTTCCCTCGCGACTCATCGCAGCAACTCCCTCCCCGCCGCGGGGGCACCCACGGCGCTACCCAGCGCTTCGTACGTCGCGAGCAGTTCGAGCAGCGTCCGCACGCCGAAGCCCGTGCCACCCTTGCGGACGTAGCCGTTGCTCTCCTCGACCCAGCTCGGCCCGGCGACGTCGAGGTGTGCCCAGGGCGTCGTGCCGACGAACTCCTGGAGGATGAGCCCGCCGACGAGGGCGGCACCCTCACCGGGGATACCGAGGTTCTTCATGTCGGCCACCTCCGAGTCGAAGCTCGAGCGGTAGCCGGCGGGCAGCGGCAGGCGCCAGACCGGCTCGCCGGCGCGGGCAGACGCATTCTCCACCGCGACGAGGATCCGGTCGTCGTTGCCCATCAGTCCGGCGATCCGCCTCCCGAGGGCGCCGACGACGGCAGCGGTCAGCGTCGCGACGTCGACGATCGCGTCGGGCGACTCCTCGGCCGCGAGGCAGAGGGCGTCTGCCAGCACGAGCCGCCCCTCGCAGTCGGTGTTCAGCACCTCGATCGTCTTGCCGTTGCGGATCCGCACGACGTCGCCGGGCTTGATCGCCCGCCCGTCGGGCATGTTCTCCGTCATCGGCATGATGCCGACCACGCGCACGCCGACGCCGAGCCGCCGGCAGGCGCCGAGCACGGCGAGCACCGCGGCCGCCCCGCTCATGTCGTGCTTCATCGTCATCATCGACACGGCGGGCTTCAGCGACAGCCCCCCGGAGTCGAAGGTGATCCCCTTGCCGACGAGGATCACGGTGGGCGCCGCGGGGTCGTCGGGCCGGTACTCGCCCCGTACGAGACACGACGGCTCCGCCGAGCCCCGTGCGACGCCCGCGAGGCCCCCGAGACCCGCCGTGGCGATCTCCTCGGCTCCCCAGATCTCGACCGCGAATCCCTGCCGGCCCCCCTCGTCGCGGGCGATCTCGGCGAAGGCGCCCGGCGTGAGCTCACCGGACGGCGTGTTCACGAGGTCACGCGCGAACGCCACCGCCCCCGCGGTGACAGCGCCGCGGGCGCACCCCGCGCCGAGCCCGACGCCATCCGGGTCGACGAGCACGACGCGGCGCAGGTCAGGCACCTTGGGCTCGCTTTTCAGACGGGTGAACCGATAGGCGCCGAGCAGCACCCCCTCGGTGACGGCGCAGCCGACCCGGGCCGGATCGAGGGGCCCGCGCGCCACACCGGACACATCCAGGGCGACCGAGTCGCAGTGCTCGGTCGCGGCGGCGAGCGCCGCCCCGAGCCGCCGACACGCCTCGGCGTCGAGCTCGCCCAGCTTGCCCATCCCGACGACGACCTCGAGCGCGCCGTCGGGGGCGGTGAACGTCGCCGTCCCGCCGAGCGCGCCCGTGCACCCCTGTTTCGCGAGGAGGGTCGCATCGGCCGGCTCCGACCCGTCCGGCGCGACGGGGCCGGTGAACACCGGCCGCGCCCGTGCCGCGACATCTCCCGGAACCGCCGCCGCACCCTCGACTGCCACGGTCATCGCCCTCAGTCCTCTTCTTTCTTCTCACGGGCGGGCCGGAGGGCGTCTTCGGCCTCCCGGGCGAGTGCCCAACACAGATCCGAAAGCCGGTTCACGTAGGCGAGCACCAGGCCCGCCCCGTTCCCCTCTGCCGCCACCAGACGGCGCTCGGCGCGCCGCACGACCGTGCGCGCCGAATCGAGCGCCGCGGCAAGGCGGTTCTCGCCCGGCAGGGCGAACCCGTCGATCCTGCCGAGTCCCGCCGCGTGGGCATCGATCGTCGCCTCGAGCGCGGCGACCATCGCCGGCGTGACCGTCTCCTTGGCGCCGCCGGGCGCGGCCACCTCGCCCATCACGGCCCACAGGTCGCGTTCGAGACCGGCGAGGAGGCCATTGAGGCTACCCCCTCGCGAACACTCGGCGCGGGCGACGCCGAGCGCCGCCTGGGCCTCGTCGAGCGCGCCGAGCGCCTCCACGAGGCCGTGGGACTTGGCGACCCGGGCGCCGCCACGCAGCGACGTCGTCCCGTCGTCGCCCCGGCGCGTGTAGATCCTCACGGGAGCACCCCCAGAAGCGGCACGAGCTCCTCGGCCGGGGTGAGTGAGCCGTGGCGCGACCGCAGCCGCACCTCCCCCGGGTCGGCGGGGTCGGCGAAGGAGACCGCCCCCCGGGCGACCAGGGCGACGTCGCCGACGCGCCGGCGGAAGGCGTCGGAGAGCGGCCGGCCGAACCAACCGGCGTCGTCGATCTCCGCGAGGGTGCGCACCCAGGCGACCCCGCCGTAGAGCTCCCGGGCGGCGGCCGCCACTCGTTCGGCCGCCCCGTCCCGCACGTGGAGCCAGCGGAACCTCCCCTCGCCGGAGAGTCCCGTCACGTCCTCCATGAGGCCAGGATCGAGGCCGAGCGGCGGCGAGTCCGTCTCGACCTGGCCGTGGTCCGAGGTGACCGCGAGGCCGCACCCAGCCGGCAGGCGGTTGGCGAGGTCCTCGACGAGCCGGTCCACCGCGGCGAGCTCGGCTTCGTAGCATTCCCCGAGCCCCTCGGTGTGGGCGACCTTGTCGATCCCGTCGTAGTAGGCGTAGACGAACGGCGCGCCGCTGGCGAGGGCCCGCTGGACGAAGACGGCTATCGACGAGCTCACCCGCCAGGGGTAGAGGTCCGGGGCCCCGAGGTGCGCCTGTGAGAAGCCCGAGCCGGCGAAGGCGGCGTGCGAGACGACCGGGACGCGTCGGCCGAGGAACGGCTCGACCGGCTGGAACGCCCGGGGGCGGATCTCGGTACGGGCGTCGCCCGCGCCGGTCGTCCACCGCAGGACGCTCAGCACCTCACCCCCGACCCGCAGGCGGTAGCCGAGCACGCCGTGGTCCGCCGGCGCCCGCCCGGTCGTGAGCGACGTGAGGGCGGCGGCCGTCGTCGTCGGCGCCACCGAGGTGATCGTCGTCGACGCGCAGCTCGACATCACCGGGGTGGCCGACCGGTGCTCAGCGAGGCTGCGAGCGCCGAGGCCGTCGAGGACGAGAAGGACGACCTGCGCGGCACCGGCCAGTGGCGCGGGCAGCCACGCCGGAAGAGCGTCGGCCTCGCGCAGGGCATCGAGCCGGAGCAGCGTCGGGACGACCTCCGTCAGACACGCCCCGCCGTAGTCGGGGCGAAGCGGCTCGTCCGGGTCCCCGTGCACATCCCACGTCGCCGCGCCGCCAGCCGGATAAGCCGACGACCCGTTCACCGGCCAGAGCATACGACGGCCCTCAGATGCGCCGTACCATGGTCCCAGTGAGGGTTTCGGCGCGCGGCGACTACGCCTGCCGGGCACCTGTGTCACTCGCGTTGCGCGGCGTCGGCGGTGGCTACGTGCTCGCCCGGCCGGCCGAGGTGATCACGCTCGGCGCGATTGTCTCGGCGGTCGATGGCCCGATCGCCGTCGGCGACTTCGGCCCGCCCCACGAAAACGGCGCGTGCGACCACAAGGGCCAGTGCGTGCTGCTCGACCTTTGGGCTGACTTTGGGAGCACATGCGTCGCCACCTCGGCTCGTTCCGCCTGAGCGACGTGGTCGCCCGCGCTCCCAACGCGGTCCCGGCGGGCCGCGGCACGCGCCTAACCCGGCCCGGACCGCAAACTCTCTGTAGAGGCGGCCTCTCCCGCCCCCTGGCGGGCGTCCGCGACCACCGACCCCGGGTCACGACCTCACCCGGCGGCCGCGGAAGCACCCGGATCCGCTGGACCGGCCGGCGATGGAATGCAGCCGCCCCCGGTGGTGTTGGACAAGGTGCCGGGCCGTCCTGAAGGACCGGCAGCCTGAGATCCAGGCGCGAGGAACGGAGACGACGCCATCACCACGACATATGCGGACGAGGCGGTTGAGCACGCCAGTGGGGGCCCCGACCTCATGCGGCTCTTCCTTGACGACATCGGCCGGTACCCGCTGCTGAGTGCCACCGAGCAGGTCGCGCTGGCCCAGAGGATCGAACGCGGCGACGCCGCGGCGAAGAACGAGATGATCGCCGGCAACCTCCGGCTGGTCGTGCACTGGGCCCGCCGGTACCAAGGACGCGGGGTCGACCTCACCGACCTTGTCCAGGAGGGCACCTTCGGCCTGATGCGGGCCGTGGAGAAGTTCGACTGGAAGCGCGGTTTCAAGTTCTCCACGTACGCCACCTGGTGGATCCGCCAGTCCCTGCAGCGGGCCGTGCAGGCCAAGGGCAGGGCGATCCGCCTACCCGAGGACGCCGTCGCCGCCGAGAACGCGGCGGAGCGCGCCGGCGTGGGCAACGAACGGCACCTGCCCCGCGTCGTCGCCAGCCTCGACCAGCCCGTCGCGACCGACGCCAACGCGACGCTGGGCGACCTCATCGCCGCTGACGACACGTCGGTCGCCGACGACGTCGTCGAGACCATCGCCAGCGAAAGCCTCGAGGAGGCCATCGGGCGCCTGCCCGAGCTCGCGCGCTCGGTCGTCCGGCTCCGCTTCGGCCTCGGCGGTCAACCCCCCGCCTCGCTCGAGTCAACGGCGCGGGCTCTCGCCATCGGCGTCCGCCGGGTCCGCAGCCTCGAGGCCTCGGCCCTCCGTCTGCTCGCTTCCGAACCCGAGGTCAGCACCTTCCACACCGCCGCCTGACCGGTTGCTCAGGTCAGGCGGGCCAGCACTTCCACCAGGTCCGCCGGCAACGGCGCCTCCCACTCGCACGTCTCACCTGTCCTGGGGTGGATGAGGCGCAGTTTCCCGGCGTGGAGGAAGGGCCGTTGCAAACCGGTCTCGGCGCGCACCTTCGGGGCCAAGCCTCCCCCGTAGCGCGAGTCCCCCGCGACCGGGTGGCCGATCGCCGCGAGATGGACCCGGATCTGATGGGTCCGACCCGATTCCAGCGTCACCTCGGCGAGGGTCGCCCCCTTCGGCTCTGCGTAGCGCGCGAGCACCCGGTAGCGCGTCCGGGCGGCCCGTCCGTCGACGGTCACCACCATGCGCGTCCGGTCCCGCGTCGAACGCCCGATGGGCGCGTCGATCGTGCCCTCGTCGGCGACGAGCCTGCCCAGCACGAGTGCTGTGTAGATCCGCCCCATCGTCCGCGCGGACAGCTGGGCCGCCAGCGCCCGCCAGGCGACGGGGTTCCGCGCCACGACGAGCAGGCCGGAGGTGTCCTTGTCGAGCCGGTGGACGATCCCGGGGCGCCACGGGCTTCCCGCTCCCTCCTCGGCGGCCTGGACGAGGTCCGGGAACCGCGCGACGAGCCCCGCCGCCAGCGTCCCGGTGCGGTGACCGGCTCCCGGGTGGACGACGACACCGGCCGGCTTGTCGATGACGATGAGGTCGGCGTCCTCCCAGACCACGGCGAAGGGCACGCTCCCCGGAGGAGCCGGGGACAGTCTGGATTCATCCTCTACCAGCTCGGCGCCGACCTCGAGACTCTCCCCTGCGGCGACACGCGCGTGGCGCGAGGTCACGGGCCTGCCCGCGAGCCGTACGCCGCCGGCCGCGATGAGCGCGGCGACGACGCTGCGCGACCTCCCGGTGACGAGGGCGACCGCCCGGTCGACGCGTTCCCCGTCGAGCGCGGCCGGCACGATCAGCGGCGTCGTCACGCGCCGGCCTCGTCCTCCTTGGCCTCCGCCAGATGCCACCAGACGCTCGCGACGAGCAGCACCCCCCCGGCCACGATCGAGAAGTCGGCGAGGTTGAACGTCGGCCAGAACCCGAGATGGATGAAGTCGACCACCGCGCCGTGGTGCCCGCGGAAGATCCGGTCAGCGAGGTTCCCCAACGCCCCACCGAGGATCAGACCGGTCCCGACCGCGACCGGGTAGCTCGGCGCGGCGTGCGCGAACCAAATAAGGACCACGACGAGCACGGCGCCGATCACGAGGATCGGAACCGTCAGCCCCGAGCCGAGGGAGAAAGCGACCCCCGAGTTGAACGACAGCGCGAACGACAGCGGTCCGAGGAGGTGGATCGGACCGTTCTGCAGCCGGTGCAGGGCAACCGACTTGGTCGTCTGGTCCGCGGTGACGACCGCGGCCGCCGTGAGCGCGACGACCCATAGGCGGTGCGACCTGCGTACCCCGGAAACCGGCCGCTCGACGTCGCTCACCGCCGCGACAGGCCTCCGCTCTTGCAGGCCATGCACAGGCGCGCATAGGGCAGTGCCTCGAGTCGGGGCTTCGGGATGAGCTCACCACAGCCTTCACACACGCCGTACTTGCCGCTCCCGATCTTCGCGAGCGCCGCCTCGATCTCCTCGACCGCCTCGAGCGCCTGGGCCGACAGGGTGAGATCGCGCTCGCGATCGACGGCGACCGTCCCGCCCTCACCGGACTCCTCGTCGAACTGGATGTCCCCCGGCTCCATCTCGGCGACGAGCAGGTCCGCCTCCTCTTGCAGCGAATTCGCCTGTTCGAGGTAGGTCGCCCGCTCCCGCTCGAGCACGTTGCGTTGGTGGTTGAGGAAGCGCTCCTCCGTGTAGCCCTTGCGCGGGGCGCGGACCGGGGCCGGGCGCGCCGGAGCCGGGCGCGCAACCGCCTCCGCCGGGGCTTTCCCCGGAGCGCGCCGCGCCGTCCGTTCCGCGGTCTGCGCGGTCTTCGTGGCGATCGGGCTGGCGGCCCGCGCCGGCGAGGTCGACCCGGTGGCAACGGACTTCTTGGCCGGGGCCTTCTTGGCCGGGGCCTTCTTGGCCGGGGCCTTCTTGGCCGGGGCCTTCTTGGCCGGGGCCTTCGCGGGAACGGCCTTCCTCGCGGGAACCGTCTTCACCGCGCCCTTCTTCGCGGGGACGACCTTCTTCGCGACCGTCTTCGTCGCGGAGCTGACCTTCTTCGCCGCGGCCCGCTTCGCAACAGGCGCCAGCCCCGTCGCGCTCTTCTGCGTGCCCCGGACCGGACCCGCCACCCGGGAGGCGGCCTTCGCCGGGGCTGGTCGCGGCGCGCGGCCCGCCACTGCGGGCGGCGAGGGCGCCTTTGGCTCCGGTCGCTCGGGTCGACCTGCGACCTTGCCGATAGCCTTTCTCGTCTTGGCCACCGCCTTCGTCGCACGCGCGACGATCGAACGCCGCGGCGAGGCGTGCGTCGCGGTCTCCGCGTCGGGTCTTCCCCTGGATCTCGTCATCTTGTGGGGCATAGTGGGTTGATACACCTCTCCGAATAAGCGGCCGAGGTTACCCGATCGTCACGTCCACCGTCGTGCGCGCGACGTCAGCGATTGGCGCGTGCATTCCTCGGGCTGCCGGGGCGGGTCTCGGCCTTCGCCACGGCATCGTCAAGCACGCGCCGGACCTGGGTGACCTCGACGCCTCGGACGCGCAGACGCTTCGTCCGGCTGCGTTCCCCTCCGACGAGTTCGACCGCCCGCTTCGGGACCCCGAGCAGCTCGGCGACGAGCTCCTCGCAAGCGGCATTGGCGCGACCGTCGACCGGCGGCGGGGCGACTCGCACATGGAGCGCGTCACCTCTGGTGCCCGTCACGGCAGCTCTGCCTGCACCGGGCTGCACATACAGCCGGAGGATGATCGTCGACCCCTCCGCGCCCTTTTTCGCCTTGGATCCCCCACCCGGCGCCTCCTGCTCCATCTCGAACAGGTCCTCTGCCATGGGCGCCTACTCTAGGGCAATGCCAGAACAAAGGAGGCCGGACTCGTATCCCGCTGTCCCCGCGACACCGGACTACCCGGCTCTAGAGGAGGCGACGCTTCGCTACTGGCAGGCCGACGGCACCTTCGCTGCCTCCGTCGAGTGCCGCGACGTCAACAAGGAGTACGTCTTCTACGACGGACCGCCGTTTGCCAACGGGATGCCCCACTACGGGCACCTCCTCACGGGATTCGTCAAGGACGCGATGCCGCGCTACCAGACGATGCGCGGCCGCCGTGTCGAGCGCCGTTTCGGCTGGGACTGCCACGGTCTGCCCGCCGAGCACGAGGTCGAGCGCGAGCTCGGCGTCTCAGGACGCGCCCAGATCACCGCCTACGGGATCGACCGTTTCAACGCCCACTGCAGGACCTCGGTGCTGCGCTACACCGCGGCCTGGGAGCGCTACGTCACCCGCCAGGGACGGTGGGTCGACTTCGAGAACGACTACAAGACGATGGACGCTTCGTACATGGAAAGCGTCATCTGGGCTTTCAAGACGCTGTACGAGCGCGGGCTCGTCTACGAAGGCCTGCGCGTGCTGCCTTATTGCTGGGAGTGCGAGACGCCGCTCTCCAACTTCGAGACGCGCCAGGACGACGCGCTGCGCGAACGCGTCGACCCGGCAGTCACCGTCGCGTTCACGCTCGATCCGGCCCCCGGTGCCAGCGGCCCGGCCGCCGGGGAACTACGCGTCCTCATCTGGACGACGACGCCGTGGACGCTGCCCTCAAACCTCGCGCTCGCGGTGGGCGGGTCGATCACGTACGCGGTCTACGAACGCGACGGCGTGCGCTACCTGATCGGTGAGTCCCGGGCCGCCGAGTACGGCCCCGAGCTCGCCGGCGCCGAGCTCGTCGGCACCGTGGCGGGCGCCGAACTCGTCGGGCGGACCTACCGGCCGCTCTTCGACTACTTCGCTGCCGAGCCGAACGCCTTCCGCGTGCTCGGCGCCGATTTTGTCACGACCGAGGAGGGGACGGGCATTGTCCACATGGCGCCCGGCTTCGGTGAGGACGACCAGCGGCTCTGCGAGTCGGCGGGCATCGCCGTCGTCTGCCCGGTCGATGCCCGGGGTTGTTTCGACGAGTCCGTCCCCGAGCTCGCCGGAATGCAGGTTTTCGAGGCGAACGAGCGCGTCATCGAGCGTCTCGGCGAATCCGGCTCCCTCGTGCGGCGCGAGGAGTACGTTCACAACTACCCGCACTGCTGGCGATCCGACACGCCGCTCATCTACCGCGCGATGAGCTCGTTCTTCGTCGAGGTCACCGCCATCAAGGACCGGATGGTCGAGCTGAACCGGCGGATCCACTGGGTTCCCGAGCATGTGGGTACGGGCGCCTTCGGCAACTGGCTCGAGGGGACACGGGACTGGTCGATCTCGCGCAACCGCTTCTGGGGGACCCCCATCCCGGTCTGGAAGAGCGACGACCCCGCCTACCCCCGCGTCGACGTCTACGGCAGCCTCGACGAGCTGGAGGCCGACTTCGGGGTCCGCCCCGAGGACCTCCACCGCCCGGGGATCGACGCGCTCACGCGGCCGAACCCCGACGACCCGACGGGACGCTCGACGATGCGGCGGGTCGAGGACGTCCTCGACTGCTGGTTCGAATCCGGCTCGATGCCCTTCGCTCAGCTGCACTATCCGTTCGAGAACGTGCCGCGCTTCGAGGAGCACTTCCCGGCCGACCTCATCTGCGAATACGTCGGCCAGACCCGGGGCTGGTTCTACACGATGCACGTGCTGGCGACGGCGCTGTTCGACCGGCCGGCCTTCTCGCACTGCATCGCCCACGGGATCCTGCTCGGCAACGATGGCCGGAAGCTCTCCAAGCGCCTGAAGAACTTCCCCGACCCCGAGGAGTTCTTCGCCTGCGACGGCGCCGACACGATGCGCTGGTACCTGCTCTCCTCGCCGGTGCTGCGCGGGCTCGACGTCGCCATCGAGGAGGCCGCGATGTCGGAGCCGGTGCGCGTCGTGCTCAACCCGATCTGGAACTCGTGGCACTTCCTCTCCCTATACGGTCGCAGCGACGGCGTCGTCGGGCGCGTGCGGCGCGATCAACCGGGGCTCCTCGACCGCTACATCCTCGCCAAAACGAGGGCCTTTCTCGAGACCGTGACGGCGGCCTTCGACGCCTACGACCTCGCCGGCGCGGCGGCGGCCTACTCGGGCTTCCTCGACGCGCTCACGAACTGGTACATCCGCCGCAGCCGGGAACGGTTCTGGCGGTCGTTCTCGGGGGACGTCGCAGCCGACGCCGACAAGACCGACGCCTACGACACCCTCCACACCGTGCTCGAGGTCCTCTGCCGCGTCAGCGCGCCGCTGCTGCCCTTCCTCACCGAGGAGATCTACCGGCAGCTCTCCGGCGCCCGAAGCGTCCACCTCGCCGACTGGCCCGACCCCGAGGAGCTCCCCGCCGATGCCGCCCTCGTCGAGTCGATGGACCTCGTCCGTGAGGTGTGCTCGGCGATCCACTCCGTGCGCAAGGCGGCGGGGCTACGGGCCCGCCTGCCGCTCGCGCGGGTCACCGTCGCCCACCACGGGGCCGCCCGGCTCGCGCCCTTCGCCGACCTCATCGCCGAGGAGGTGAACGTGAAGGCGGTCACGCTCACACCCGACGTCGAGGCGTACGCCACGACGTCGCTCGCCGTCGTCCCCGCGGCAATCGGACCGCGCCTCGGGGCCGCCACCCAGCAGGTGATCGGGGCGGTCCGCGCCGGCGAGTGGGCGGCCCTCCCCGACGGGAGGGTCGTCGTCGCCGGGGCCGTCCTCCAGCCCGGCGAGTTCGACCTTCGCCACGTGCCGCGGGATCCGCGGGCCGGGCGCGTCTTCGACGACGACCGGGGCGTCGTCGTCCTCGACACGGAGCCCACGCCCGAGCTCGAGGCCGAGGGCACGGCGCGCGACCTCGTGCGCCTCGTCCAGCAGGCGCGCCGGGACGCCGACCTCGTGATCAGCGACCGGATCGATCTCGTCCTCGCCCTCCCCGCCGACGTGGGCGCCGTCCTCACGGTCTGGGACACCGAACTCCGCCGCCAGACACTGGCGGAGTCACTCGCCGTCGTCGGCGCGGGCGACGGGGGCGCCGGCGCGCCGGACGACGCTTTCCAGGGCGAATACGAACTCCCCGACGGCCGGAGCGTCACGGTCCGCCTCGGGCGCGCCACCGGCGCGGGCGGCGCGCCCGCCCAGCGGGAGCTTCCCGGATGATCCCCGAAGCGACGGCATTGCCTGTTCAGCTCGTGATTTTCGACGGTCGCCGCGTATTGCCTAGATCCATCCAAGGCCGGGGTGACAGGGCCTCGAGGCCGTACAGCTCGTAGAGCTGCCGATGGATCTGGTCCTTCCGTCCCAGAACCTGCTCTAGTCGAGCGGGGGGCGGGGAGTTTCACGAGCCGCCTGCCGCCTGGTCCGCCACCACTCCGCGCAGGCGAGCTTCGAGACGGGCAACCACCGGGTTCACGGTCGCGCGGCCGATGTAGGCGCCGACAGGCCGCCACATCCTCGCGACACCAAACCCGAGCACCAGGCAGGACAGACGCGCTCGCCAGACGCGTGTTTGAAAAACCCACCCCGCCGGCGGGCCCAGCCGCTCCCGGCGAGAGCCAGGAAACTACTCCTAGAACTCCCTCAGGCCGTCCAACCGCCGTCACGGCCGCCCGGTCGGTTCGGGGTCGCCCGCATCGAACGCCTGCCGCTGCCCGGTGAGGCGTCGAGATCGGCGCCGCGGGCCCAGCGCTGCCACAGCACCTCGTCCGGGTCGTCGCTCTCCGCCGAGTCCACCGCGTGCAGGTTTCGCCCGTCAGACGGCCGGGGAGGGTCGTCACGGCCGCCGTCGTCATCGGTCAGCCCGAGCTGTGCGGCGAGGCTCTGGCGGTGAGGGCGCTCCTCGGCCGCTGGCCGGAAGACGGCCGGCGCCTCGCCGGTCTCCTCGTCGTCATCCACGCCGTCTCCGGCTTCGTCGACGGGAGGCGGGGGTTCGGGTGCCGTCGGCATCGCGACCGTGTCGTCGGCGGGCTCGTCGCCGAGCTCGACGGAGCGGACGAGGGGCTCGCGGTCGATACTCAGCATGCTGCCGAGGCTCGCGAGCGCGGCGGAGAGCGCCGCCGAGATCCTTCCCCGTTCGGCGAGGGCGAACCGGCCGAGCTCCTCGATCTCCTTCTCGAGCTGGACGCGGCGCGCCTCGAGGTCAATGATTCGCTGGCGGGCGTCCCGCTCGGCGTCCGAACGGACGCGGCCGGCCTCCTCGCGGGTCGTGGCGGTCAGCGCCGCGGCCTCCTCGCGCGCGTCCTCCAGCAGGGTCGCGGCCTCCTCGCGGGCTTCGCGTACGGCGAGGTCGGCAGTTCTCTGCGCCAGCACGAGCGTGCGGCGCAGGCTCTCGTCGTCAAGTTCCGGGCCCTCGTTGCGCTCCGGCTTCTCCCGGATCGCGCCCAGCTGGGCCTTGAGGCCGTCGATCGAGACGGCGACCCTCTCCAGAAACTCGTCGACCTCGTCGGTGTCGTACCCGCGCAATCGCGTGACGAACTCCACGTCGCGCAGGACTTGTCCGGATATTTCCATGCCAGCATGGTACGCGGCCAATAACCGCAGCTGGTGGATACCGCGGCCCGCCTGGTCGCGGGGCCTCAGCGCCGCGCCAGCACCGAGACGAGGATCTCCAGCCCGACGAGGACGACGAGCGGGGACAGGTCGATCGCCCCGCCGCCGACGCGCAGCGGCGGCACCACACGCCGGATCGGCGCGAGGACCGGGTCCGTGAACCTGCCCAGTGCCCGCTCGAAGCGCCCCATCCCCGACCACGGGTCCGTCGGGAACCAGGTGAGGATGATGCGGACGAATAGCACCACGATGTAGAGCTGGATCAGGTCGACGACAATGCGGAGAATCACGGGCGCGCCCCGACCTTGCCCACGCCCGCCGGCGGGCCTAGGACCGGTAGAGGCCGCGTTGCTGCAGGTGCAGCCGCTCCTCGGGTGTGACCTCGACGTTGGAGGGGGCGAGCAGGAAGACCTGGTCGGCGACCTTCTCCATCTGGCCGTCGAGCGCGTAGGTCAGCCCGGAGCAGAAGTCGATCATGCGCCGCGACAGATCGCGCTCGCTCATCTGCAGATTCACGATCACCGGGCTGCCCTGCTTCACGAGATCACCGATCTCCTGGGCGTCGCGAAAGTGCACCGGCGCGACGACGTGGACCTTGCTGGCAGCGAAGGTCCCGGGGGCGAGCGGCCGGACAGCGGCGGGCGCCGCGCCCCCGCGGCGCACGTCGGCGGCGCCGAGCGGACGGACCGTCGCCGTGGGACCGCGGCCCTCGCCCTCGTCGCCTGATGAGTCGGGGTAGACCGCCCTGTCCGTCAGCGAGAGCGGCGCGCCGGTCGATGCGCCCTCGGAGTAGAACTCCTCCTCGTCGATGTCCCGCAGGCCGAGGTAGGCGAGTGCTCTGTTCATGAACGACGACATCGGTCTCCTTCTCAGCCGAGCCTATTCTGGCATCGCACCTCGCGCGGCACGTGGACCGAACAGCGCCCGGCCGACTCGGACCATCGTCGAGCCCTCCGCCACGGCGATCTCGAAGTCGTCGCTCATCCCCATCGACGCCTCGGCAAGGCCGAGCTCCGCCACGAGACTAGAGACCGCGGCGAAGCAACGCCGCGCGCCGTTGCCGTCGCCCGGCGCGGCCACGGTCATCAGCCCCCGCACGTCGAGGCCCAGCGCGACGAGCCCCTCGACGAGCCGGCCCGCCCCGTCGGGCGCGACGCCCCCGCGCCCCGCAAGGCCGGTCGTGTCGACCTCGACGAGCACGGCGGCGCCCGGCGCGTGGCGGGCGAGCGCGACCCCCTCGGCGAGGCGGTCCACCGTCTCGTACAGGCCGACGTAGGGCGCGAGCCTCGCCACGCTGCGGCGCTGGATACCACCGATGAGGTGCCAGCACACGTTGACGTCGCGCCCCGCGGCCCTGAGCCCGGCCGCCTTGGCGACGAGCTCATCGGCGTAGTTCTCGCCGAGATCGGTGCAGCCCGCCGCCAGCGCCGCCTCGGCGGCTCCCGGCGCGAGCCCCTTGGTGACGGCGACGATCCGCACCCTTTCGGTGTCGCCCCCGGCGGCCGCAATCCGCTGGCGCAGCTCGGCGAGGCGCGCGCCGACATCGCCGAAGCCGGCCCCGCCGGGGCCCGTCACCGCGACTCCAGCCACACGCCGAGCAGGTGGCGGCCCGTGTCACGCCGCCCGCGGTAGCTGAAGTACGCCCCCGAGCACGCCGTGCACTCCCCCACCTCGCCGACGAGATCGACTCCGGCGGTGGCGAGCCGGCCCCGCACGGCGGCGGGCAGGTCGAGGCCGGGCGATCCGTCGGCCGCGGTCGCGGCCACGCCGGCGCCGAGCCGCCCGCAGAGCGCGGCGAGCTCGGCCGTGCCGAACGGGTAGCACTCGGCGTGGATGCACGCCGAGACGACCGCCTCGATTGCCGACGCCCCCCGCTGGCGCATCGCCGCCGCCACCTCCTCGACCACCCCGGCGGCGAGTCCCCGCCAGCCGGCGTGGGCGACACCGATCACGCCCTCCGGGCTGGCGAGCCCCACCAGCGCGCAGTCGGCGCCGAGCACGCCGAGCGCCGTCGCCGGCGAGGTCGTGACGATGGCGTCCGCCTCCACGGGCTCGACCACCGCCCCGTCGACCACGAGCACGCGGGCCCCGTGCACCTGGCGGACAAAGGTCCACGGCAGGGCCACGAGCGCCGCCGCGACCGGGTCACCGGGGCTGCCGCCCAGGCGCGCCGGGCGGGCGTCACCGTCGGCTGCCGAGGTCGTCGCGACGACGGCGTTCCCGGTCAGGTCGTGGCGTGTCGGCGAATCGGCCCCTCAGCGCAGGAACGACGGGACATCGAACTCGTCGTCACCGAGGTCAAGGTCGTCGTCGACGGCGAATGCCTGCGTCGGGCGGTAGCCCTCCGGCGGGCTCGGGTACTGGGCACCGTAGGGCGAGCTCTCCTCCGCCTCGCGCCCCGCCGGGGTGAAGCTGGATTCGTCGAAGGTGTCGAAGCCTGCGGCGATGACCGTCACGCGCACGGCATCCCCGAGCTCGTCGTCGATGACGCTGCCGAAGATGATGTTCGCGTCCGGGTGGGCGATGGCATGGATCGCCTCGGCCGCCTCGTTCACCTCGAAAAGCCCAAGATTGCTCCCACCGGCGATGTTGAGCACGATGCCCCGTGCGCCGTCGATCGAGGCCGACGAGAGCAGCGGGCTCGTGATCGCGTGGTGCGCGGCGGTGAGCGCCCGCCCCTCGCCCGACGCGATGCCGACGCCCATGATCGCCGAGCCGGCGTCGTGCATGATCGTGCGCACGTCGGCGAAGTCGGTGTTGATGAGCCCCGGCATGTTGATGAGATCGGTGATGCCCTTCACACCCTGCAACAGGATGTTGTCGGCCATCTTGAAGGCTTCCACCATCGTCGTGTTGGGGTCGGCGAGCGTCAGCAAGCGCTCGTTCGGGATGACGATCAACGTGTCGACCTGCTCGCGCAACCGCTCGATCCCCTTCTCCGCCTGCATCGCCCGCCGACGACCCTCGAAGGCGAACGGCTTCGTCACGATCGCCACGGTCAGCGCGCCGAGGTCGCGCGCCACCTCGGCGATGACGGGTGCCCCGCCGGTGCCGGTGCCGCCCCCTTCCCCGGCGGCGATGAACACCATGTCGGCGCCCTTCAGGGCCTCGGCGATCTCCTCGGTGTGGTCGAGCGCGGCCGCGCGTCCGACCTCCGGGTCGCTACCGGCACCGAGCCCGCGCGTCAGCTGGCGGCCGATGTCGAGCTTGAGGTCCGCCTCACTCAACAAAAGCGCCTGCGCGTCCGTGTTCACGGCGACGAACTCGACTCCGCGCAGCTCCGAGTCGATCATGCGGTTCACGGCGTTGACACCGCCGCCGCCGATCCCGATCACCTTGATGACGGCGATGAAACTCTGAGCTGCCTCGGACATCTGTGACGCTGCCTTCCTGCCGCGAACCACGCCAGCGTCGGGGGCTACGCCCCCGACGGCGACCCAGAGGTCCCGAGCCCCGCCTTGTGTGGTCCCCCGAACATCTCCCTGGCGACCATGCGCCGTCAGCGCCCCCATTTGACCACCTGCGGACAGGACCCCGGTCTCCGGAGCGTCTCAGGCTCGCGTGAGCCAGGCCGACCATAGGACCGGCACCTCATGGGGTCAAGACCGGATCAGACGGCGCGCGCAGGTCAATTGTGGCAATACCTTGCAGTGAAACCTCGGAAAGCACCGTCGCGAGCGCGACCATCTTGTCGGCGAGATCGCTGTCCGGTCCGAGGATCACCCGCGCCGCCCCGCGCAGCACGGCGACGACCCCGAGGCCCGGCTCTATCTTCAGCGCCGCGACCCGGGCGACCAGACTTGCGGGCACCGCCACCGCGGTGGCCAGCAGCGCCGCCGCACCCCGCTCCCTCCCGCCCGGCGCGGGCGGCGGGGCCAGCCCCGCGATGGAGACGAGGCCCGCGACGTGCCCCGGCACGTCGGCGAGAACCCGCCCGGTAACGTCGAGGAGCGCATCACCACCGGAATCGCGTCGCACGACCGCCACGGCGTGGCGTTCCGTCACGACGACGCGCGCGCTCGACGGGAACGACACGCTGACCGACGCCGTCTTCACCCACGGCAACCGCTCGATGGCATGGGCGTCGGCGAGGGTGTTGACATCGATGAGCGGCGGGTCGCCGCCGAGGCCACCCGCCGCGAGGATCTCGGCTGCCGAGGTGTGCTCCTCCCCGCTGACAGTCACGTGACGCGCCGAGACGAGCGGCGAATGCGCTATTGCGAACAGCCCGGCAGCGAGCGCCACGACGACGAGGACGGCGATGAGTCCTTTCAGGCGCCTCCGGCTCGCCTGGCGGGCGACCCCGACACGACGCTCGGTGATCCGCGGGTCGATGTCCCGGTGGCGCGTGCCGTCGGGCCGCCGGGCCGGCGCGGCCGCCGGCCGTGCCCGGGCCGTCACAGGGCGAACCCCACGAGGCAGATCTCGGGCTCGAGCTCGACGCCGCACCGTTCGGCGACGAGCCGCCGCACCTCGCAGATGAGGCTGTAGACGTCGTCGGCCGAGGCGCCCGGATCCGCCTGGATGAAGTTGGCGTGCGCCGTCGAGACCCGCGCGCCGCCGAGCCGCAGGTCCTTCAGGCCCGCCAGCTCGATCAGCCGCCCCGCCGAATCCCCCGGCGGGTTCTGGAAGACCGAACCGGCGTTGCGCCCCCCCGGCTGGTTCTGCCGGCGCCAGGCGACGATTCCCGCGATCGTCGCGGCCGACTCGCCCCGGTCGCCCGAATCGAGGGCGAAGCATGCCGAGACGACGACTTCGTCGGCCCGCACGCCGGAGTGGCGGTAGGAAAAGGCGAGATCGTGCCGCCCGACCGTCCGGTCCGACCCCGTCCGCAGGTCCACGAGCCGGGCCGAGACAAGACGGTCGGCGGTTTGGGAGCCGTGGCCGCCGGCGTTCATCCGGACGGCCCCGCCGACCGAACCGGGGATCCCAACCGCCCACTCCATGCCGGCGAGTCCTGCCTCGGCCGTCGCCCGGGCGAGCGCCGGGTAGGCGACCGCCCCGCCGGCGGCGACGACGCGCTCCTCGCCGACCCGGCAGCTGGCGAAGCTCTGACCGAGCACGACACAGAGCCCCGGGAACCCCGCCTCGGCGACGAGCAAGTTCGATCCCCGCCCGAGAACGAGCACCTCGATCCCGCTCGCGGTGACAGCCGCCACCACGGCCGCCAGGTCGTCCTCGTCGTCGACGACCGTCAGCAGCGCCGAGGGGCCGCCGAGCCGGTAGGTCGTGCGCGCGCCGAGGGGCGCGCCGCGCCGCGCCCGGTCGCCGAGGCGCGCCGCGGCGGCCTCGACGGCTGGATCGCCGCTGGCGGGCCGGTCGGGCAGGGGCACCACGGCCCTCCTAGCCCGCCTTCCCGGCGAGGAGGTCGCCGGCGAGGCTCGTCAGGTCGCCCGCGCCGAGCGTGAGACAGCAGTCCCCGGCACGCAGCGTCCCGCGGAGGTGCCCGACGAGCTCGGCGCGCCGGGGAACGTAGGAGACGGTGGCCCCGGGATGAGCGGCGAGCACGGCGTCGGCGACGAGCCGCCCGGAGACCCCTGGCCGGGCCGCCTCGCCGGCCCCGTAGATGTCGGTGACGTAGAGCTCGTCGGCGTCGACAAAGGCGTCGGCGAAATCGGCCGCCAGCGCCGCGATCCGCGAGTAGCGGTGCGGCTGGAAGACGCAGACGATTCGGCGCCAACCGCCCCGCCTCGCCGTGGCAAGCGCCGCCGCGACCTCGCTCGGCAGGTGGGCGTAGTCGTCGACGAGCGTCGCCCCCTGCGCCTCCCCACGGAACTCGAACCGGCGCGCGACTCCGCCGAAGCGCGCGAGCGCCCGACGCACGGCGTCGGTGTCCACGCCCACGGCGGCGGCCGCCGCCGCGGCCCCCGCGGCGTTCAAGACGTTGTGCCGTCCCGGCACCGGCAGCGAGAGCGCGCCCGACCCTCCCCCGCCGCTCAGCACGAAGCTCACGTCCGAGCGTCCGCCGGCGAACTCGCTGATCCGCCAGGACGAGCCTGGGGCGAACCCGTAAGTCGTGGCGCCGGGCGGCGCGAGCCCGGCCACGAGTGGGTCGTCGCCGTACACCACAGCGCGCGGGGCGGCGGCGAGGAAGAGCCGGAACGCCTCCGTCAGGTTCTCGAACGACCCGTAGTGGTCGAGGTGGTCCGGCTCGACGCTCGTCACGACGGCGATCTCCGCCCCCAGCTCGAGGAACGTCCCGTCACTCTCGTCGGCCTCGATGACGAGCCACTCGCCCTCGTCCCACACCGCCCCGGAGCCGATCTCGTTGATCTCCCCGCCGATGATGAACGACGGCGACAGGCCCGCCTCGACGAGGATGAGGGCGAGCATCGAGCTCGTCGTCGTCTTGCCGTGGGTCCCGGACACCGCCACCGTGCGCTTCAACCGGCTGATCGCGCTCAGCAGCTCGGCGCGGCGGTGCACCGTGATCAGGCGCTTTTTCGCCGCCACAACCTCGACGTTCGTCGCCGCCACCGCGCTCGAGATCGCCAGGAACTCGGCGGCGCCGATGTTCGCCGGGTCGTGCCCGATCGCGATCCGGACGCCCAGCGCCCGCAACCGGTCCAGCGCCACACCGTCTTTCAGATCGCTGCCACTCACCTCGTGTCCCATCGCGACGAGCACCGTGCCGATCGCGCTCATCCCCGCGCCACCGACGCCGACGATGTGCACCCGCCGGGGACGGGAAAGATCCGGCTCGCTCACTGGCCCTCCTCGGGTCCGGCGCCACCCCGGGCGGGGGCGCCCTTCTTCGTCCACCTACCGGCCGCGACCTCAACGACCAGCGAGGCCACGGCCCTGGCCGCGTCGCGCCGCCCCACGCGGCGCGCGGCCTCACCCATCGCGCCGAGGCGGGCCGGGTCGTCGAGCAGCGCGGTGACCTCTTGGAACACGCGCTCTGCCGTCGCTTCGTCGTCGGCGAGGAGCACCGCCGCGCCCGCCTCACACAGCCAGGCGGCGTTCTTCGCCTGGTGGTCCGACGGCGCCCCGGGGAGCGGCACGAGGATGCTCGGCGTGCCGATCACCGCCAGCTCGGCGACCGTCGAGGCCCCGGCGCGCCCGACGACGATGTCGGCGGCGGCGAAGAGCTCAGCCAGACGGTCCTCATAGGCGACGATCCGGTACTCGAACCCCGGACGGTCGGTGAGCCCCGCCGCTGCGGCGGCAGCGGTCACCTCGGCGAGCGAGCGCCGCCCGCAGACGTGGTAGACGACGGCGTCGCCCCGCGCGCGCATCAGCCCGGCGAGCCCGATCGCCGCGTCGTTCAGGCGACGAGCACCCAACGAACCCCCGACGACGCCCACGAGCGGGCCCTCGACGGCGATCCCGAGTGCGGCGCGTGAGCGCGCCCGCCCGGGCGCGGTCCGGTCGACTGCCAGCACCTCCGGTCGGACCGGGGCTCCGGTGACGACCGCCCGCGGGAGCGCCGTTCCGGGGAAGGCGACCGCGCAGGCGGTGGCGAAGCGCCCGATCATCCGGTTCGCCGCGCCCGGGACCGAGTCGACGTTGACGACGACGACCGGCACCCGCCACACCACCGCGGCGAGCGAGCAGGCCACCGCCCCGAAACCACCGACGGCGACGACCACCCGGGGCCGCCGGCGACCGAGCTGAACAAGCGAGGCGGCAAACGCGGCCACGATCCCGGCGAGCGCCGCCAGGTTGCGCAGGCTCGGGCGCCGCACGATGCCACGTCCGGGCAACGCCGTCAGTGAGAAGCCGGCCTCCGGCACGAGGCGCCGCTCAATGCCCCGGCGCGCCCCCACGAAATGAATCGCCGCCGGTGCCACCCCCGCGGCGACGAGCGCGCGGGCGAGCGCGATTGCCGGCAGGACATGACCCGCGGTCCCGCCCCCGGTGATCACCACCTTGGCTCGGGCCGTCGTCACCGCCCCGACGGCACCCGCCGCCTGGCGCGCCGCTCGTCGGCGATCGCAAGTGTCTTCGCCCCGGGCTGGCGGGCGATGCGGACGACCAACCCCATCGCGGCGAGAAGCACGATGAGCGAGGAGCCCCCCGCGGAGACGAACGGCAGCGGGATGCCCGTCTCCGGCAGGGCGCCGATGACTCCGCCGATGTTGATGAACGCCTGGACGACGATCCAGGTCGTGACGCCGATCACGACGAGCGAGGCGAAGCGGTCCTCGGTGCGTCTGGCGATCCGGAAGCCGAGCCAGCCGATCGCGCAGAACCCGCACAGCACGCCCACCGCCCCGACGATGCCGAAGTTGTTGCCGATGATCGCGAAGATGAAGTCGGAGTTCGCGTGCGGCAGGTAGCCCCACGCCGCCGGCGAGCCCCCGATGCCGGTCCCGAACCAGTGCCCGGAACCGAGAGTGAGAAGGGACTGGGCGACCTGGTACCCGGTCGTTGAGGCGTGGGCCGACGGGTTCAGGAACGCCTCGATCCGGGCCCTGCCGTACGACACGTGGTAGAGGAGCCCGGCGGCCACAACGGCGAACAGTCCCCCGATCCCGAGGACCCTGCGCAGCGGCACGCCCGCCGCGAAGAGGAGCACCGCCCCGATCGCGACGATGACCGCTGTCGTGCCGAAGTCGGGCTGCACGACGACGAGGATCGCGAGCACGCCCAGCACGATGAGCACGGGGCGCACGACCTCCGCCTGCGCACCCCCGCGGCCGAGGCGCCGCGCCAGCAGGTCGGCGATGAACACGATCGCGGCGAGCTTCGCGAACTCCGACGGCTGCAGGCGCAGCGGCCCGAGGTCGATCCAGCGGGAGGATCCGGCCCGCACGGTGCCGATGCCCCGCACGAACACCGCGACGAGCGCGAGGACCGTGCAGAGCAGGAACGGAACCGCGGCCCGCCGCCACAGCCGCAGCGGCAGGCGCCTCGCCACGACGAACCCGGCCGCGCCGAGGCCCATCCACAACCCCTGGTGGGCGAAGGCCGACCAGGCCGAGCCGTCGTCCGCGATCGACTCGGCCGACGACGAAAGCACCATCACGAGACCGAGGACGCAGAACCCGACGACGAGGGCGGTGAGCGCCGTCGCGTCGCGCCGCGCGACCAAGATCGCCGGCCGCGGGTGCGGGCGTGCGGGCGCCAAGGTCGCCTGGGTCGCCTCGACACCGTTACGGGGCGCGGCGGCCGTGCCCCCGACGAGGCGCAGCCGGGTGGCCCCGGGGTGCTCGCGCCCCGCCGGCCGGGGAGCCGCGCGCCGCTCGATGACGCCCGTCGTCATGGTCAGGCCCCCACCCGGGGGGCGACGGCCCGGGCCGCCAGCCCGCGCGCGGCGGCCGTGAAGTCGTCGCCGCGAGCCTCGTACGACTCGTACGAGTCGAAAGAGGCGCAGGCGGGCGACAGCAGCACCGAGTCACCGGGTCGCGCCAGCCCCGCCGCGGCCGAGACCGCCTCGCCCATCGAACCGGCAATCGCGACCTCGTAGTCGTGGGCGAACACCGCCGCGACGTCGGCTGCCGCCTCGCCGATCGCGACGACACCGCGCACTCGTAGCCCCGGGGTCCCCTCGACGGCGCGCCGCACCTCCGACAGGTCGAGCCCCTTGTTGCGGCCGCCGAGGATGAGCACCACCGACGCGAAGCCCTGCACCGCGGCTGCCACGGCCGCGGGCGTGGTCGCCTTCGAGTCGTCGTAGTACTCCACCCCGTCGACCGTCGCGACGTGGGTCAGGCGGTGCGCCGGCGGGGCCGTCACCCGCAACGCCTGGCGGCACCCGTCGGGCGAAGCGCCCGCCTCGAGGGCGGTCGCCAGCGCCGCCAGGGCGTTCAGGCGGTCATGGGGCAGGTCCCGCACCAGATCACCGCTCGTGGCGAGCAGCGTCCCGTCGGGGGCGACGAGGCGCGTGCCCTCGAGCCGGTAGCCGTCGCCGGTCGAGCCGAACGTGACGACGCGCGCCCTCGACCGCCTCGCCGCGGCGAGGACGACGGCATCGTCGATGTTCGCCAGCGCGACGTCGGTGTCATCCTGGTTCGCCCAGATCCGGGCCTTGGCGGCCACGTAGTCGTCGAACGACCGGTGCCAGTCGAGATGGTTCTCGGCGACGTTCAGCCAGGCCGCGACGCGGGGACGGAACGACGAGCTCAGCGCGAGCTGGAACGACGAGACCTCTGCCACCGCCACGGCGGCCTCCCCGGCAGTCACGGTCGCGATCAACGGCCGGCCGATGTTGCCCGAGGCCTCGGCCCGCACCCCCGACCCGACAAGCATCGCCGTCACGAGGTCCGTCACCGTCGTCTTGCCATTCGTCCCCGTCACCGCCACGATCGGGATGGGCGAGATCCGCCAGGCGAGCTCGATCTCCGAGACGAGCCGGTCGGCGCGGGCGAGCGCGAACACCGGATGGCGCGGCGGAACGCCGGGCGAGACGACGACGAGCTCGCAGCGCCCCACCGTGGCGGCGAGTTCGTCCGCGTCCGGCGCCGTGACGAGCTCGACGCCGAGCTCGCGCGCGGCCGCACGCCGTGCCGGGATCGGCGCATCCTCGACCGCCACGACCTCGACGCCCATCGCCCCCAGCACCCGTGCCACCGCCTGCCCGGTGACGGCGAAGCCGATCACCGCCACAGGCCCCGTGACGGTCGTCCCGGCCGGCCGGAGCCCGTTCACTACAGCGCCCGCACGCCGAGGAAGTCGGCGTAGAAGATGCCGAGCCCGATCGCCGTGCACAGGGCCGAGAAGATCCAGAACCGCACGATCACGGTCGTCTCGGGCCAACCGGCGAGCTCGAAGTGGTGGTGGATGGGCGCCATCCGGAACACCCGGGTGTGGAAGACGCGGAAGCTGATCACCTGGATGATGACCGAGAGTGTGACGACGACGAACAGGCCGCCGAGGACGGGCAGGAGCAGCTGCACGTTCATCTCGAGCGCGAGACAGGCGAGCGCGGTCCCGATCGCCAGCGATCCCGTGTCCCCCATGAAGATGCGCGCCGGGGCCGCGTTCCACCAGAGGAACCCGACGCAAGCGCCGGCCATCGCGATCGCGGCGAGCGCGAGGTCGAGTGCCGCGTGCACGTGGTAGATCTGCACGTGGCGGTACTGCCAGTAGCCGATGAGTGTGAGCCCGGCGAAGGTAAAGGCGGACGCGCCCGCGGCAAGCCCATCGAGACCGTCGGTCAGGTTCACGGCGTTCGCCCCCGCCGTCACGATGAAAGTCGCCCAGACCAACCACAGCGCCGTGCCGAGGACGACCCCCGGCACGCTCGCGCGCGTGAACGAGATCACCGTGTCGGCGCGGGCGAAGTGCTGCACGGCGAGCGCAAAGCCGACGCCGACGAGCAGCTGCAGGATGATCTTGCCGCGCTTGTTCAGCCCGAGACTGCGCTGGCGCCGCACCTTCAGCCAGTCGTCGGTGAAGCCGATCGCCCCGGCGGCGACGAGCGCGAGCATGACGAATCCGCCTGCCCAGGTGAACCGCGCGCTGTCGTCGAGGTGCCCGAGGAGGTACCCGGCGGTCGCGGCGACGATGATCGCGAGCCCGCCCATCGTCGGGGTACCTTCTTTCACGATGTGAATCGCAGGGCCGTCCGGCCTGATCTGCTGGCCGATGCGACGGTTGGCTAGCGATCGCAGCAGGATCGGGGTCCCGAAGCCCGAAATGAGCAGGGCCACGGTGCCGGCCATGAAGATCGGGATCATCAGGCCGCCCCTGGGGCCCGCGGACTGCCGTCTCCTGCCGAGTGTCGGCCGTGTCGCTCAACCCACTCCAGCTCGGCGCGCACGACCTCCCGGTCGTTGAAGTGCAGGGTCACGTCGGCGAACTGCTGCGTCGTCTCGTGGCCCTTGCCCGCCACGACCACGACGTCACCGGGCCGGGCCGCGCGCAGCGCCCCGGCGATCGCCGTCCGGCGGTTCGGCTCGACGACGAGCCTGGCGGGTCCGGACATCCCGGCGCGGATCTCCTCGATGACTGCGATCGGATCCTCGCTGCGCGGATTGTCGGTCGTCAGCACGACGACGTCGGCGAGGCGCGAGGCGACCGCGCCCATCACGGGCCGCTTGCCCCGATCCCGATCCCCGCCGCAGCCGAACACGACGATGACGCCCGGCTTGTGGGACATGTCCGCCCCGGCGCGCTCGGCGCGCACCGTGGTGAGCACCTTCTCGAGGCCGGCAGGGGTGTGGGCATAGTCGACGATCGCGATAACCCCGCCCGCGCCCTCGATGGCCTCGAACCGGCCGGGAACCCCCCCCACCTGCCCGAGTCCCTCGACGATGGCGTCCGGTTCGACACCGAGGGCCCGGGCCGCGCTCGCCGCGGCGAGCGCGTTCGAGACGTTGAACCCGCCGCCGAGGTGGAGCTGCACCAACCGCTTGCCCAGCCGGAAGCTGCTCTCGGTCAGGCCCAACTGGAGATCACGCACGTCGTCAAGTGAGAACGAGACCGTCGGGATCTCGGCGCGGTCGAGGAGACGCCGGCCGAACTCGTCGTCGCGGTTGACGACGGCGAAACGGGCCCGCTCCGAAGTGAACAGCCTCGCTTTGGCCGAGAAGTACGCCTCGAGTGTCTCGTGGTAATCGAGGTGATCCCGCGAGAGGTTCGTGAAGACCGCCACGTCGAACCGGATCCCGTCGACCCGGTGCTGCACGAGGGCGTGTGAGCTCACCTCCATGACGCTTGCGGCCATGCCGGCGCCCCGCATCTCCGCCAGAGACTGCTGCAGATGGGGCGACTCGGGCGTCGTGCGCGCCCCGTCGAGCGTCCCGATCACCCCGGTCGGCCAGCCGGCCCGCTCGAGAATCGACCGCAGGAGGTACATCGTCGTCGTCTTGCCGTTCGTGCCGGTGATCCCGACGGTGTGGAGGGCGGACGCGGGGTCGCCGTAGAACGCGCAGGCGGCCCGCGCCATCGCGATCCGCGCCGTGCCGGGCGGCACCAGGAGCTGGAGGGCGTCGCCGACCTCGACGCCGAGCGTGTGCTCGCAGATGAACGCCACGGCACCCGCCGCCTGCGCGAGGCCGGCGAAGTCGTGCCCGTCGCGCCGGCTGCCCGGGAGACAGCAAAAGAGCGACCCCGGGATCACCTCGCGGTCGTCGAACACGACGCCGCTGAGCGCCATCCCCGGACGGTCGCCCAGCTCGACGAGCGGCGCGACCCGATCGATGATCCGCGCGACCACGAGGTCGGCATCCACGCCCTGCATCGCCGGGCTCGTCACCGCTTCGGGGTGGAGCTCACGTTCGCGACGAGCGTTGCCCCGGACGAGGGCGGGATGTCGAAGCGGCGGAGTGCATACCGCATGAACTGAGAGAAGACGGGGGCGGACACGAGTCCACCGTAGATCGGTGTCGGATGGTTCAGTACGACGATCCCCGAGAGTTGCGGGTGCTTTGCCGGCACGAATCCGACGAACGTCGCGTTCCAGTCGCCGGCGACGTAGCCGCGCCCGGCCGTCTCGGGGACCTGCGCGGTGCCCGTCTTGCCGGCGACGGTGTACCCGGGGATGTTTGCCAGCACGGCCGTTCCATCCTGGACGACCCCCTCCAGCATCGGCACCAACGCGGCGGCCGTCGCCGCCGGCACCTTCCGCACGCCGGCTGCCGGCGGAAACACCCGCTCCGCCCCATCGGCGCCCACCGTGTCGGCGACAAGATGCGGTGTGACGGACACGCCGCCGTTGGCGATCGTGTTGTAGGCGTCGAGCACCTGGAGCGGCGTCACCGCGACGCCGGTGCCGATCGGCACCGACGCCGCCGCAGAACCGAACCACGTCGCGGGCGAGCCGACGATCCCCGCAGACTCCCCCGGCCAGCCGAGGCTGGTCGGGTGGCCGAAGCCGAGGGCCGACAGCCCCGCGTCGAGCCGGGCGAGCCCGAGGCGTTGTGCGATCTCGATCGTGCCGACGTTCGAGGACACCGCGAGGATCTGGGCCACCGTGAGTTGCTCGGTCGGGTGGATCTCGGCGTCGGCGAAGCGGTAGCCGCCGACCTCGATCGAGTCTGGGACGGTGAACACCGTCGAGGGCGTGATCAGCCCGGCCCGCAAGGCGGCCATCACCGTGACGAGCTTCATCACGGAGCCGGGCTGGTAGACGGCCGTCGCGGCGAGGTTCGTCGCCGCCGGTTCGACGCGCCCGCTCACCCCGACGACGAGGTCCACCATCGCGAGGATCGCCCCGCTGTGGACGTCCATCACGATGGCGACGCCGGATCTGGCGTGCGTGGTGAGTATCTGGGCGGCGAGGTCCTTTGCCACCTCCACCTGCAGCGGCTCGTCGATCGTAAGGACGATCCCGGTGCCCGGTCTGGCCGCGAGCACGTGCGTCGGCTTGCCGGGCAGCGCGTACCGCCCCGGAGCGAGCGCGACCGTCTCGCGGCCGGCTCTCCCGGCGAGCAGGCTGTTGCCCGCCTCCTCGATCCCCTCGTAGCCCACCCCGGCGGTGTTCACCACGCCGAGCAGGGGTTGGAAGACGCCGCCGCCCGTGGAGACGCGCACGCTTTCGGCGACGAAGGCAAGACCCGCGAAGTCACGCTTCTCGATCCGGGCCACGGTGGCGTCGCCCAGGCCGCGGGCGAGGACGACGTGCCCGTTCCGCTCGCCTAGTTCGGCCGCCAGTCGGGCCGTGGGCACGCCGAGCAGGGGCCCGAGCCTCCTCGCCTCGGAGGCGGGTGCCCTGATCTGGAGGTCGTCGGCGAGCAGCGTGGCACGCGGGACCGAGACGGCGAGGACGTCGCCGGTGCTGTCGTAGATCGTGCCCCGCGTCGCGGGCAGCTCAACCGTCCGTTCGACCTCGTTTCTCGCGCCGGCGGTGTAGCGGGCGGCATCGACGACCTGGACGACACTGAGGCGGATCGCGAGACCGACCGCCGCGAGCGACATCAGCACCGTGAGGACACGCAGGCGAGCCCGGCGGATCGGCGCCGTCGGCACACGACGGTCGACGCCCCGCCGCACCCGCCTCGTCACGTCGCGACCCTCGGCGCCGAGGCCGAAGTGGAGCGGTCGGGATTGACGGGAACGAGGTAGATCACGTTCTTCGGCACGACCATGCCGAGCTGGCGCTCGGCGACGCGCAGGATGCGCGACGGCGAGGCGAGCTGCGCCCGTGTGAGCTGCAGGTTCTGGTCCCTGGCGACCGCGGTGGCGAGCCCCCGATCGAGCCGGTCGAGGCGGACCTGCTGCGCGGCGACGAAGGCCTGCCCGGCCGCGACGACAAGGAGCGAGATGGCGACGACGGTTGCCGCCAGGACGACGACCAGTTGCGCCCGGCGGCGCAGGCGGCGCCGTGCGAGCTCGGCTCGGCCGAGGACCGTCAGGCCGACCCGGTTGGCGTCGTGCGCCCCGACGACGGGTTGCGCGTCGGGAGCCGACGCGACGAGCCGGGCGGCGCTGACCGGCGCCATCACTGCACCGTCCCCGTGTCGTCGCCTGCCAGGCGCTCGACGCTCCGCAGTCGCGCGGCCGCGGCACGTGGATTGCGCGCGACCTCGTCCGCCGACGGGCGGCGCGCGCCCCGGGTGACCAGCCGCGCGACCGGTCGCGCCCCACAGACGCAGGGAAGGCGCGGTGGGCACGTGCAGCCCCCGCTCGACCAGGTGCGGAAGCGTTCCTTCACGAGGCGGTCCTCGCCGGAGTGGTAGGCGAGGGTGACGATGCGGCCCCCGGCGCAAAGGGTGGCGAAGGCCTGGTCGAGGGCGACGGGAAGCAGGTCGAGCTCCTCGTTGACCGCGACCCGCAGCGCCTGGAAAACGCGGCTCGCGGGATTCCCCCGACGCCGCGCCCCCGGCGGTACGGCCCCCGCGACCAGGTTCGCGAGGGCGCTCGTCGTGTCGACCGGGCGCGCGCGGACGATCGCGCGGGCAATGCGATGGGCGAAGCGCTCCTCACCGTGCGCCGCGAACAGACGCGCGAGCGCGTCGGCGTCGAGGGTGTTCACGAGGTCCTGCGCGGTCAACGCGAGCTCGCGGTCCATGCGCATGTCGAGCGGCGCGGTGACCCGGTACGAGAACCCGCGGGCCGGGTCGTCCAGCTGATGCGAGCTCACCCCCAGGTCGAAAAGGACCGCCGACACCCCGCCCACTGCCTCGACACCCTCGGGGAAGGCGGCCGCGAGCACCTCGCCGAGCGCGTCGAACCGGGCGTGGTGCACCCGGGCGCGGGCACCGAACCCGGCGAGCCGGATGGTCGCCTCGGCGACGGCGTCGCGGTCACGGTCGATGCCCACGAGGACCAGGTCGGGACGACTAGCGAGAATGGCCGCGGCATGTCCGGCGCCGCCGAGCGTCGCGTCGACGATGACGCCGGCCGGTACCGGGGCGAGGAGATCGACGACCTCGTCGACCATGACCGGCGTGTGGAACATCCCCTGGCTCATCCGCAGCCCCCCAACCTCTGGCCGGGCGAAGGTCGCCCTGCAGAACGGATGGAGATTGGCGGAGAGGGGTTGATGCTGGCCATCCTTGGCCACAGCCGGGAGGCTGCGGATGGGCCAGGGGACGTTGTTCGATACAGGGCCGACGTGGTACGGAGGCGTGCGCACCCCACGACGAGGTTGCAGGTGCACACGGTCGGTCACCGACACGATCACGCGCCGGTCGCGAGACCCGCGCCGCCGGGCGCGAGCTCCTTGGCGTTCCACTTCTCCGGGGACCACAACTCGACGTGATCGATGACCCCGACGATCAGGACCTCGCGTACGAGACCCGCGTGGTCCCGCAGGTCCGGGGCGACGAGGATCCGGCCCTGGGCGTCGATCGCCATCTCGTCGATGGCCGAGGACCACTCGCGCACCTGGTTGCGCGACCAGGCGTCGACGGCGGACTTCTCCCGGAGTTCGATCTCGGGCTGGAAGGTCTCCGGCGTCCAGATCGCGACACAGTTCTCGAGATGTGGGGTCAGGAAGCAGTAGTTGCCGAGACGGTTGCGAATGCGTGCGGGGAGGATCAGCCGACCCTTAGAGTCGAGAGAGTGCTCGTCCCTTCCAAAGAAGCTGCTCTCGGGGCCCAACGTGGCTGTCCTTCCTTCTGATCACCACGGGTCGCCGTTGGGGTGACACCGCTCCTCTGCCCTCCACTTCGCGCCACTCTATGTGTATATCCCCCCACCGTCAACCACACTCCGTTCGCTCACCCTCCTGGCCTGCCCTGACGCGGGGGCCTCTCCCACCCAGGCCGCCGTCCTGGGGCCCGCCGATTCCCCTTCAGTTGCGTCGTTGGGGCGCGAGAAGGCCCCATGAGAAGAAGAACCGCCGCGACGCCCGCCGGGAGCCGGCCGCGGGAGCACAGTGGCGCGAGGTGGGAGCCCGGGGCGGGTGACCGACGTCGCCGTCTCGTCGCCGCGCCACCCCGGCGGCGGGCCGGCGTGATCCTCCCGGCGACGCTGCTCGCGCTGGCGTGCGTTAGCCCTGCCGCCTCCGGCAGGTGGCAAGCGCCCGACAGCGCGCCGATCAAGCCGGTGAGGATCATCCCGGCTCCCAGGGCCCTCGTCGACGGGACCGCGCCCCTGCCCGGCGGCGTCATCTGGGTCCTCTACGGGAACCGGTCGGCGATGCGGCTCGGCCGCGTCGAGCTCTCGACGGGCGCGACGCGGCACTCCGTCGCGGTGAGCCGCACGGCGACGTGCATCGCCGGGTCGTCACGGGGCGTCATCGCCCTCGGGCTCGCGCGGCCGACGACCGGTGCAGTCGAGTTCCTCGATGCGACGACGGGTCGGCGGGTCGGCTCGGCCGCGGTCAAGGGCCCCGTGCGGGCGCTCGCTTTCGGCTACGGAGGCGAGACGCTCTACGTCCTGAACGGCACGGCGGCGTCGATGGCGGTCACGCGCATCAACACCTCGTCATTCCACGTCGCTCGGGCGGAGCGCGTGCCCCACGACTCCATCGGGATCGTCCCCGACCGGTCCGAGACAGCCGTCTGGACCCTGCAGCGGTCGGGTGCGCTCGAGGAGACGTCGCTCACCTCGGGCGAGACGCTCGCCGCCTTGTCCACGGGGAACCCGGGTGTCGCGGTCGCCGCCTCGCCCGACGGCGACCGCATCTACGTCCTGAAACGGACGGCCACCACGATGAACGTTTCGATCATCACGTCCGCGACCGAGGATGTCGCGCGTTTGGTCCCCGTCGCCCTCGACTCCGTCTCGCTCGCACTCTCGCCAGACGGCCGCACCCTCTACGACTTCGTCGGGACACCCCGCTACGGCAACATCCAGGAGATCGCCCTGGCAAGGGGCGGCGGCTGACGCGGTGACGCGGGCCACGCCGGTCCCCGGGCGGGGACGCGTGACCTCACCGGGGAAGGGCCGAGAACCGCGCCGTCCCGCACCGGCGGGTCGCTCATCCCGCCCCCGCCGATGCCGTGACGGTAGCGCTGAAGGTCAGTCCACCCCCACCAGGGTCTTCACCGCCGCGATGATGGCCCGCAGGCCGGCCTGCGCGTCGGCGAAGAACATGCCCGTCTTCGGGTCGGTGTAGAGCTCGTTGTCGATGCCGGCGTAGCCGTAGCCCATCGATCGCTTGATGACAATGATGCTCTTCGCCTTGTCGACGTCGAGGATCGGCATGCCCGAGACGGCGTTGCCGGGCCGGCGGGCGGCCGGATTCGTCACGTCGTTCGCCCCGATCACCAGGGCGACATCGGCGCGCGGGAACTCCGGGTTGATCTCCTCCATCGTCTTCAGTTCCTCATAGGGAACCTCGGCCTCGGCGAGCAGGACGTTCATGTGGCCCGGCATCCGGCCAGCAACCGGGTGGATGGCATAGGACACCTCGACCCCGCGCTTTTCCAACAGGTCCGCCAGCTCCTTCACCGAGTGCTGGGCGTGGGCGGCGGCAAGCCCGTAGCCCGGGACGATGATCACCTTCTGCGCGTAGGCGAGCTGGATCGCGACGTCGTCCGCCCCGACCGAGCGCACCTGGCCAGTGGCGCCGGCGCCGATCACGCTCGCCGTGTCGCCCGTGCCGAACCCGCCGGCGACGATGTTGAGGATCGAGCGGTTCATCGCGTCGGCCATCAGCTTCGTGAGAATGCTGCCGGAGGCGCCGACGAGCGCGCCGGCGATGATCAGCCCGAGGCTGTTGATGACGAACCCCGCCATCGCGACCGCCGTCCCCGTGAAGGCGTTCAACAACGAGATCACGACGGGCATGTCCGCGCCGCCGATCGGCATGACCATGATCACGCCCATGACGAGGGCGGCGATGGCGATCCCGATCAGCGTGATGTCGCTGTTCGCCCCGGACAGGATGTACCCGGTTCCGGCGCACAGGGCGAGAGCCAGCACGAGGTTGATGAAGCGGCCACCGGGGATGACAATCGGGTTCGACGGGATGAAGCCCTGCAGCTTGCCCGCCGCCACGATCGAGCCCGAGAGCGTCACGGCGCCGATCACGACGTCGAGGACGCTCGTCACCGAGATCCTCGCCGCGATGGTCGGCGCGCCGGCGATCCCGGCGAGGCGCACGAAGTCGGCGATCGCGACGAGCGCCGCCGCGCCGCCGCCGACGGCGTTGAACAGGCTCACGAGTTGCGGCATCGCCGTCATCTCGACCGAGCGCGCGAGGTACAGCCCGATGCCGGAGCCGAGGACGCCGCCCACGGCCAGCATGAGCCAACCGGTCGTCGTGATCGTCCCGTCATGGGCGATGAGGGCGAGGGTCGCCGCGACGGCAACGGCCATGCCGACCGCCGACAGCCGGTTCCCGTGGTTCGCCGTCGGCGGCGCGTTCATCAGGTGGAGGCCGATGACGAAGCACGTCGCGGCCAGCAGCAGGATCAGCGTGATGCCGTCCTCGAAGGCGTACGACGGGGAGACGAAGTGGAACATGATAGAAGCGGTGACGGCGCCCATCAGGAGTTACCCCCCTGCTCGGTCGCTTCCTTCGCGGCCGGGGCCGGACGACGCTGGAACATCTGGAGCATCCGGTCGGTGACCGCGTAGCCGCCGACGACGTTCATGCCCGCGAACACCGCCGCGATGAAGGCGAGCACGTAGCCGACCGTGTTGTGCGCCGTCGAGGCGATGAGGAAGGCGCCCACGATCACGACCCCGTGGATGGAGTTCGCGGCCGACATCAACGGCGTGTGGAGCGTCTGGGGGACCTTGGAGATCACCTCGAACCCCACAAGAAGACTGAGCACGAAGATCGTGACATCAGTGATGAGACTCGTATCCATCGACTCAGGCTCCGTTCGCTAGTGGTTTGCCGGTGCCCGACCCCGCCAGTTCCGCCGTCGCGGGGTTGACCACCTTTCCTGCGTGGGTGATGACCACACCGGCCTGGATCTCGTCGGTGAGGTCGATTGCCACCTTCCCGTCGGAGACGAGGTGAGCGACAAGTGCACAGATGTTGTGCGAGTACGCCGTCGACGCCGCGCCCGCCATCGTCGAGGGAAGGCTCCCGGCCCCAATGATCGTCACCCCGTGCTCCGTGACGACCGTGTCGTCGTGACGGGACCCCTCGACGTTGCCGCCGAGCTCGCTCGCCGCCATGTCGACGATCACCGACCCGGCGCGCATCGCCCGCACGGCCTCCACCGTGACGAGCAACGGCGGGCGCCGCCCGGGGACCTGCGCCGTCGTGATGACGACGTCGTGCTGGGCGATGTGCCCGTTCAGTTCCTCCTGCTGCGCCTTGGTCTCCTCGGCGGTGAGGGCCCGGGCGTAGCCGCCCTCGCCGACCGCCTCGCCGACCGACTTCAGCTCGACGAAGCGACCACCGAGCGACTCGACCTGCTCCTTCGCTTCGGGACGCACGTCGTAGCCCCGGACGATGGCGCCGAGCCGGTGGCAGGTCGCGATCGCCTGGAGCCCGGCCACCCCGGCGCCGAGCACGAGCACCTCGGCGGGACGGGCGGTCCCGGCCGCCGTCATGAGGAGCGGGAAGTAGCGCCCGTAGGCGCCCGCTGCCACGAGGGCGGCCTTGTAGCCGGCGATGTTCGCCTGCGAGCTCAGCGCGTCCATCGACTGCGCGCGGCTGAGGGTGCGCGGCAGGTTGTCGAGGCTCACGGCGGTGACGCCGCGCCCCGCGAGCAGGCCCGCGAACCCGGGGTCGACGAGCGGGGCCAGCAGGCCGATGACGACCTGGCCCGGCCGCAGCTTCTTCACGTCGGCGGCCGAGGGCCGGCCGACGTAGAGGACGACGTCGGATTCCGCCAGGCACTTGGCCCGGGCGACGACGGTAGCCCCCGCCTGGACGTAGGCGTCATCGAAGAACCACGCTTGCCGGCCCGCGTTCTTCTCGACGAAGACCGCATAGCCCGCCCCGTGGAGCTTGCCTACGTCGTCGGGGACGAGTGCGACCCGCTGCTCACCGTCGGCCCCTTCGCGCACGACGGCCACCGAAGGCTCGGTGGCCTCCGTGGGACCCTTCTCCGGCACCTGTGGCGCCGCGGACGGTTCCGCCCGATCAGCCATCATCTCCCTCCTTGGGTGGCCCGAGTCACCGCGGCACCCATCAGTCGGGCCGCCGGCGCACCCGGCGCCGCCGACCCCCGTCTAATCGATCCAGAGCAGCCGGTCGCGCCGCAGCCGATACGTGGTTCAGATCAGCTCCGGCACCATGACGATCGCGCCGCAGGGGCATTCGGCGACACAGATGCCGCAGCCCTTGCAGTAGTCGTAGTCGAACACGTACCGCTCGCCGGGCCCGAGCTTAGACACCGCGTTGTCGGGGCAGACCCCATAGCAGTTGTCGCACTCGAAACAGTTGCCGCACGACAGGCAGCGACGCGCCTCGAAGAGCGCGTTTGGTTCGTCGAGCCCGCCCACGACCTCCTCGAACCCGGTCTGACGTCGCTGCGCCTCGAGCTCGGGCTGGACCGTACGGCCGGCATCCGCGTAGTACCACGTGTTCAGCGTCTCGATCGAGGCGAGCTCGTGACGGGGCGGCGGCCCCCCCGTTTCGCCCCGAAGCCAACGGTCGATGTTGCGGGCGGCGCGCTTGCCGTGCCCGACGGCAACGGTGACGGTGCGCTCGGCTGGGACCATGTCGCCCCCGGCGAAGACGCCGGAGTGGCCAGTCATCATCTGGGCGTCGACCACCACGAGGCCGTCGCGCACCTCGACGCCCTCGAGGGCCGCGAGCGGCGCGAGATCGGCGTCCTGGCCGAGGGCGAGGATCACGCAGTCGGCGTCGAGGTTGGTGAACTCACCGGTCGGCTGCGGGAAGCCGGCGGAATCGAGCTCCATCTTCTCGACGAGGACCTTGTCCTTTTCCACTCGCGAGATCGTCGACATCCAGCGCACGGTCACACCCTCGGCGAGCGCCTCCTCGACTAGGTCGGCGTGGGCGGGCATCTTCCGGCGGTTGCGCCGGTAGACGATCACGGCGTCGGTCGCGCCGAGTCGCTTGGCGCTGCGGGCTGCGTCCATCGCCGTGTCGCCGCCGCCGTAGACGACGACGCGGCGGCCGATCGCCACCGGCTCCGCCGCCTCGGTGCCCGCCAGAAAGGCGAGCGCGTCCAGCAGGCGGGCCGAGTCGGCGGCTGGGACCTGCACGCGGTGCGACAGCTGCGCGCCAAGAACGAGGTACGCCGCGTCGAAGGCGCCCTCCGCCATCGCCGAGGCGATGTCGGCCACGCCCGCGTCGCAGCGGATCTCGACCCCGAGGTCCTCGATCGCCGAGATCTCGGCGTCGATCACCTCGCGGGGCAGCCGGTACTTCGGGATGCCGTAGCGCAGCATCCCGCCTGGCCTGGGCGCCGCCTCGCGCACGACGACCTCGTGCCCGGCCCGCGCGAGGTGGTAGGCGGCGGAGAGGCCCGACGGGCCGGACCCGACGACGAGCACCCGCCGTCCCGTCGCGGGGGCGCGCTCGGGCAGCCGCCAGCCGTGCGCGATCGCCGCGTCGCCGAGAAACCGCTCGACGGCGCGGATGCCGACGGCCTCGTCGACCTTGCCCCGGTTGCAGGCGGCCTCGCAGGGGTGGAAGCAGACCCGCCCACAGATCGCGGGCAGCGGGTTGTCCTCGACGAGCCCGCGCCACGCCGCCTCGTAGGCCCCGGCCTCGGCGTGGTACAGCCAGCGCTGGATGTTCTCGCCAGCCGGGCAGGCGTCGTTGCACGGCGGCATACGGTCGACGTAGATGGGCCTCTCGACCCGCCACGACCCGGTTCGGTTGTCCCGGCTCGACCCAGCGTCGAGCGTGATCGCGAACGGGTGCTCGCTCACCTCGACCCCTTTCCGGCCCGCTCGCCCAACAGGTCGAAACGCCCGATGTTGCGGTCGGCGATCGCCTGAATGCGGGCGATGTCGTCGGTCCGCGGCGGGTCCGCGAAGAGGTGGGCGAAACGCCGTTGGGGACGCAGGTACGCCTCGACGGGCTCGCGGTGCCGGATCGGCGTCGCCGAGAGGATCTCCCCGTGGGCCGCCTCGAAGAGGGGGAAGAGGCCCGTCTCGCAGGCGAGGCGGGCGAGGCGGATCGTGTCCCGGGACGCCGCACCCCAGCCAAGCGGGCACGGCACGAGGACGTGCAGGTAGCGCGCGCCGTGCAGCTCCATCGCCCTGCCGACCTTGGCCTCGAGGTCGTGGAGGTAGGCGACAGAGGCGGTCGCGACGTACGGGATCTCGTGCGCCACGGCGAGGGCCGGGAGGTTCTTGCCCTGGCCGAAGGCGTTGCCGGGCTCGCGGCCCCGGGCCTCGGTGGTCGCGGTGCGCGCCGCGGCGGGCGTCGAGGCGGAGCGCTGCACCCCAGTGTTCATGTAGGCCTGGTTGTCGTAGCAGACGAACAGGACGTCGTCGTTGCGCTCGAACATGCCCGAGAGGCAGCCGAAACCGATGTCGACCGTTCCCCCGTCCCCTGCCTGGGCGATGACCCGGGTGGCCGTGTCGCCGCGCACCTTCAGCGCCGCGGCGACGCCGGTGGCGACGGCGGCGGTGTTGCCGAACAGCGAGTGCATCCAGGCGACCTGCCACGCGGTCTCGGGATACGGCGTCGAGAAGACCTCCAGGCACCCCGTGGCGTTGACGACGATCAGCTGCCGGTCGGTCGCGGCCATCGCCGCGTCGAGGACAAAGCGGGCGCCGAGCGCCTCGCCGCACCCCTGGCAGGCCCGGTGGCCCGAGGTGAGCGCGTTCGGGCGGAGGCGGTCGGACTGCACCGTGCGCAGGTGTGGGTCGACGAGGCGGTTGCCGACCGCGAAGCTGCCCACTTGGCAATAGCTCGACGTCTGCTCGGTCACGGCGGGCTCCCTAGACGATCCGCGCCGCGTTCTCGCGGACGTCGCGCGGCACCCGCGCGGTGCTCGGTGCCCTGCGGGGGTCCTCCGCCATTCGGGCGAGCTCCCGGTCGACGACGACCCGGTCGAGATCGAGGAAGCTCATCGCGCCGAGCTCACCCCGGATCGCCTCGCCGAGGACCCGTCGCAGAGACGCCTCGGGGATCGACCGGCCGCCGAGGCCGGCGACGACCGTGTAGGTCTTCGTGCCGCGGTCCGAGACAAGCGCGTCGACCTGGGCGCCGAGGACCCCCCGACCGCCGACGGCGAAGGCCTTCTCGATGACGACGACGCGGTGCGCCCCCTCGAGCGCCTGGCCGAGCGCCTGCTCGGGGAACGGCCGGAAGGTCGTCACAGCTACGACGCCGATCTTCAGGCCCTCCTCGCGCATCTGGTCGACGACGTCTTTCACGGTGCCCACGACCGATCCGAGCGCGACGACGATCGTCTCGGCGTCCTCGCTCCGGTAGGCCGAGACGAGCCCGCCACTCGGACGCCCCACGACGCGCTCGAACTCGGCCGCGAGCTCCGGGATGCAGACGAGTGCCTCGAGCAGACGCGCGTGGGCGAGGTAGCGGACCTCGGTGAAGGCCTCCGGCCCGACCATCGCGCCGATCGAGACCGGTGCGGCCGGATCGAGGACCTGTTGCGGCGCGAACGGGCGCAGGTAGCGGTCGACCTGCTCCTGGGTCGGGATCTCGACCCGTTCCACCGAGTGGGTGAGGATGAAGCCGTCCATGCAGACCATCACCGGCACGCTGAGCCTCTCGGCGAGCCGGAAGGCCTGGATGTGCAGGTCGACGGCGTGCTGATTCGTCTCGGCGAAGAGCTGGATCCACCCTGAGTCGCGCAGCGCCATCGCGTCCGAATGGTCGTTCCCGATGTTGATCGGCGCGCCCACGGCCCGGTTCGCCACCGTCATCACGATCGGCAGTCCGAGACCGGAGGCGTTAAAGACGGCCTCCGCCATGTCGAGCAGTCCCGGGCCCGACGTCGCCGTGTAGGCCCGGGCCCCGGTCGCGGCGGCGCCGATCGAGACCGACATCGCGGCGAACTCCGACTCGACGTTGATGAACTCACAGGGCTTCAGCCGCCCCGACTTCACGAGCGAACCGACGCCCTCGATGATGTGCGTCTGCGGGGAGATCGGGTAGGCACTAACGACCCGTGGACGGCACAGCGCGACCGCCTCGGCGACGGCCCGCGACCCCTCAATCTGGCGGAGCACCGACGGCACTCCTCTCGCGGGTCGCCCATGTCCCCACCATCCCGCGGGTCAGGTTGAACGCCTCGGTCGCGGCGGCAACATTCCCCTCACGCATCGCCCCTGAGAAGCGGTCCTCGATCGCGGTGACGACAGCCGCGAGCGAGACCGCCCCGGTGAGCGCGGCGAAACCACCAAGCAGCACGGTGTTCGGCAGCGGCCGGCCGAGGTGCTGCAGGGCGATCTCCGTCGCCCGCAGCCCCAGCACGTGGTTCTCGGGCAGTTCGGCCACGAATCCCGCGACGCCGATCGCCACGAGGGTCTTCGTCGTGTTGACGAGCACCCAGCCATGGGACCTGAGGCCGGCGAACAACCCCGCCTGACGGAGCAGCGTCGCGTCCTGGATCACGAGCGCGTCGGGTTCGTCGATCGGCGAACGCGTCCGGATCTCCCTCTCGCTGATGCGGCAGAACGAGACGACCGGGGCACCGGTCCTCTCGGAGCCGAAGCTCGGGAAGGCCTGGGCGTGACGACCGTCGTTGAACGCCGCCACGGCGAGCAGCTCCGCCGCCGTGACCACGCCCTGTCCGCCCCGCCCATGGATCCGAACCTGGAACATCGGCAGCCTCGCTGTCCGTCCACCGGACGCTTCGCCCGAGCACCATTCCATGGCCTGGTCACTCGCTTCCCCCTGATGGTCGCGTCGGACCGCCTTGCCCTCCAGGGTCGATGGTCACAAGCCCCCCGGTCTTTGGCCCACAAACTGCTTTGCAAATGGGTCGACCGGCCCTTCCACCCGGCGAGGCGGCGCCCTAACGTGTCGGCGTGCCTTCCCCCGACGCTGTCGTCATCGATGCGAACGGGGTCGACTCGCTCATCACGTCGCTTCGGGCCCAGGGCTTCCGTGTCATGGGCCCGGTTGTCGCCAACGGTGCCATCGTCCATCGCGAGATCCGAGCTGCCAAGCAGCTCCCGGTCGGCTGGCACGACGAGCAGGAGCCGGGTTCGTACCGGCTGAGCCACGGCGACGACGGTGAGATGTTCGGATGGGCGGTCGGACCCGAGTCGTTTAAGCAGTCCGTTTTCCCCTCCCGGTCGGTGCTCTGGCGGGCCCGACGCGACGGCCAGGACTTGGCCGTCGAAGCCACCGGCGACGACGTCGCGCCCGAGGCCTTCTTCGGGGCCCGTCCCTGCGAGGTCGCGGCGCTGAAGGTCCTCGGCGGGGTGCTCGCCGGGGCGGCGAGCCCCGATCCCGTGTTCACGCGCCGGCGCGAGACCGCCTTCGTCGTCACCGTCGAGTGCGGCCGGCCGGCGGCGACGTGCTTTTGCACCTCGATGGGGAGCGGCCCCGGGGCGGCAGCGGACTTCGACCTCGCGCTGACGGAGCTCGCGGGTCCCTCGGGGCGCTTCCTCGTGCGGGTGGGCTCCGAGCGAGGCGCGGCCGTGCTCGCGGGCGTCGCCTCCCGACCCGCCACAGCCGAAGACCACCGGGCCCGTGACGAGGTCCTCGGCCACGCGGTGGCGGCGATCAGCCGAACACTCGACGCCGAGGCGGCGCCGGGACTGCTCGCCCGCAACCTCGAGCACCCCCGCTGGGACGACGTCGCCGGGCGTTGCCTCGCCTGCGGGAACTGCACGCTCGTATGCCCGACCTGTTTCTGCGCCGCCGTCGAGGAGACGACGGACCTTGCCGGCACGGTCGAGGAGACCCGGCGCTGGGACACCTGCTTCGACCTCGCCCACTCCTACCTCCACGGCGGCTCGGTGCGGGTGTCCACGCGATCCCGGTACCGCCAGTGGATGACGCACAAGCTTTCGACCTGGGTCGACCAGTTCGGGAACTCGGGCTGCGTGGGCTGTGGGCGCTGCATCACGTGGTGTCCGGCGGGCATCGACATCACCGAGGAGTGCGCGGCGATCGCGGCAAGCGACGGCGCGGTCAAGACGAGCGAACCCACCGCGGTTCGGGACAGGTAGGCGTCATGGAAGAGATGAGCGAACTCATCGCCAAGAACTCGTTGTTCGCCGGTCTGCCGGACTCGACGATCCAGCTCGCCGTCGGCTGCGCGCAGAACGTCACCTTCGAGCCGGGCGCGCGCATCCTCGTCGAAGGCGAACCGGCCGACACGCTGTACTTGCTGCGCCGCGGGCGGGTCGCCCTGCAGGTGCAGCGCCCCTCGGGCAAGCCGCTCATCATCGAGACCATCGGCCCGAACAGCGTCCTCGGCTGGTCCTGGCTCGTGCCGCCCTACCGCTGGCAGTTCGACGGCGTGGCGATCGACCCGGTCGGCGCCATCGCGATCGACGGCACGTGCCTGCGGGCCAAGGCCGACGCCGATGCCGTCTTCGGCTACGAGCTGCTGCGGCGCATCAGCGGCGTGCTGCTGAGCCGCCTGCAGTCGACCCGCGTCCGGCTCCTCGACCTGTACGGGCACAGCCTTGATGACTGAGACGGAGCACGTGTCGCCGGGGCCTTTCGTGCCCTCCCGCTACCGGGTCGTCGACCGCAAGACTGAGAACTCGGACATCACCACGCTGTGGCTCGAGCCGGTCGACCGTCCGATCGCGCCGTTCAAGGCGGGGCAGTTCAACATGCTGACCGCCTTCGGGGTCGGCGAGGTCGCCATCTCGATCAGCTCGGCGCCGGGCGCGCCGGGCGCGATCGAGCACACGGTGCGCGACGTCGGTGCCGTGAGCCACGCGCTCGCGTCGTCCCAGATCGGCGACGTCGTCGGTCTGCGTGGCCCGTTCGGCACGGACTGGGGTCTCGAGAGCCTCACTGGCTGCAACGTCGTCGTCGTCGTCGGCGGCATCGGCCTCGCACCGCTGCGCGGCGCGATGCGCTACCTCGCCGAGAACCCCGCGCCCGACCGCAAGGTCGTGCTGCGCGTCGGCGCCCGCCTGCCGGACCAGATCGTCTTCCCAGAAGAGATGGAACGCTGGCGGGAGATGGGCGTCGACGTCGAGGTGACCGTCGACGTCGCCGACGCCGCCTGGACGGGGCATGTCGGTGTCGTGACCCAGATCCTCACCGAGCTGCCCTTCGACGGTGCCGGTGCGGTCGCGCTCGTCTGCGGGCCCGAGATCATGATGCGCTTCAGCGCGCGTTCGCTCATCGACCTCGGCGTCTCCCCCGAGAACATCCGGGTCTCGCTCGAGCGCAACATGCAGTGCGGGATCGCACTCTGCGGGCACTGCCAGCTCGGACCGTTTCTTTTGTGCCGGGACGGGCCCGTCGTGCCCTACGCGCCGCTCGCGGCGGAACTGATCACGGAGATCGAGAGATGACGATGCGACCGACCCTCGCCGTTTGGAAGTTCGCCTCCTGTGACGGCTGCCAGCTCGGCATCCTCGACCTCGAGGACGAACTGCTCAGCCTCGTGGGGGCCGTCCAGATCGCGAGCTTCACCGAGATGACGAGCGCCGTCATCGACGGACCCTACGACGTCTCGCTCGTCGAGGGCTCGATCACGACCCCCGACGACGCCGACCGGATCCTCGCCGTGCGCGAGGCCTCCGGCCTCCTCGTCACCATCGGCGCTTGCGCGACGGCGGGCGGCATCCAGGCGCTCCGCAACTACGCCGACGTCGGCGAGTACACCTCGACCGTCTACGCCCACCCCGAGTACATCACGACCCTGGCCGAGTCCAGCCCGATCTCGTCATACGTCAAGGTCGACTTCGAGCTGCGCGGCTGCCCGATCAACCGCTACCAGATCGTCGAGGTCGTCACGGCACTGCTCGCGGGCCGTCGCCCGGTCATCCCGGGTTACAGCGTTTGCGAGGAGTGCAAGATGGCCGGCAACCTCTGCGTCCTCGTCGCCCACGGGACTGCGTGCCTCGGGCCCGTGACGCGGGCGGGCTGCGGGGCCCTCTGCCCCGCCGTCAACCGCGGCTGCTACGGCTGCTTCGGGCCGGCGGACACGACGAACACCGCCTCGCTCGCGAGACGGCTCACCGAGCTCGGTACGTCCGAACGGGGGATCTCGCGGCTGTTTCGGACGTTCAACTCCGCCGCAACCGAGTTCTCAAAGGAGAGTCTCGAGCATGACGCCTAGCGGAGACAGCGCCAACCGCGCGATCGACGTCCACGGGCTCGCCCGTGTCGAAGGGGAGGGGTCGCTGCACGTCGCGGTGCGCGACGGGGTGCTCGAGCGCGTCGAGCTCGAGATCTTCGAGCCACCGCGCTTTTTCGAGGCCTTCCTCGTCGGTCGCGGCCACGAAGAGCCACCGGACATCACCGCGAGGATCTGCGGGATCTGCCCCGTCGCCTACCAGATGTCCGCCTGCGCGGCGATCGAGGACGCCTGCGGCGTCCAGGTCCCCGCGGAGGTCGGCAGGCTGCGGCGCCTTTTGTACTGCGGCGAGTGGATCCAGAGCCATGCGCTCCACATCTACCTGCTCCACGCCCCCGACTTCTTCGGCTGCCGGGATGCCGTCGAGCTCGCCGGTCTCAACCCGGCGGCGGTCGAGCGGGGACTGCGGATCAAGAAGGTCGGCAACCAGCTGATGGAGGTGGTCGGCGGCCGGGCGATCCACCCGGTCAACGTGCGCATCGGCGGCTTCTACCGGGCGCCTAGCCGCGAGGAGATCACGGCGCTCATCGAGCCGCTGAAAAAGGCCCGTGAAGAGTCGCTCGAGACGATCCGGTTCGTCGCCACGTTCGACTTCCCCGACATCGAGGCGGACTACCGGTTCGTCGCCCTGTCGCACCCGGATCACTACGCCATCGAGGCGGGGCGCATCATGTCCTCCGACGGGATCGACGCGACGCCGATGGAGTTCGCCGCCATCTCGGTCGAGGAGCACGTCCAGCGCTCGTCGGCCCTCCACGCGCGCCTGCGGGGGCGCGACCCGTACCTCACCGGGCCCCTCGCCCGCTACGCGCTGAACCAGGCGACACTGCCGCAGACCGCCCGCGACGCGGCCGCCGAGGCAGGGCTCGGTCCCGTGTGCCGGAACCCGTTCAAGAGCGTGATCGTCCGCGCCGTCGAGCTCTACTTCGCCTGCGACGAGGCGGTCCGCCTCGCCGAGGAGTACGAGCCGTTCGAGCCCGCGGCCGTCCCCGTCCCACCGCAGGCCGGCACCGGAGCGGGGGCGACCGAGGCGCCGCGGGGCATGCTCCTGCAGCGCTACGAGCTCTCGGCCGACGGGACGATCAAGTCAGCGCGCATCATGCCGCCGACCTCCCAGAACCAGCTCTCGATCGAGTCCGACATCCGCCAGGTTGTCGAGGCGGGCCTGGACCTGAGCGACGCCGAGCTGACGGCCCGTTGCGAGCTCGCCGTCCGCAACCACGACCCGTGCATCTCGTGCGCGGCCCACTTCCTCGACGTGTCGATCGACCGCTCATGACCACCCGCGTCGTCGTGGCCGGGATCGGCAACGACTTCCGCCGTGACGACGGGGCGGGACCGGCGGTCGCCCGGCTCGTCGCCGCCTCGACCCCGGCGGTCGACATCGGCCCGATCGGCGAGCCCCTCGACCTCCTCGGTCGCTGGGAGTCCGCCGAGCTGGCGGTGCTCGTCGACGCGACCCGCTCGGACGCGGCCCCGGGGACGGTGCGCCTCGTCGACTGGCACGCCGACGACCGGCCCGCGAGCCCGAGCACGCACGCCATCGGCCTCGACCGCGTCGTCCGCCTCGCCCAGGTGCTGAAGGCCGCGCCGGACCGCGTCGTCGTCGTCGGCATCGAAGGGGAGGACTTCTCCGACGGGACGGGGCTCTCCCCCGCCGTCGAGGACGCCGTCCCGCGCGCGGCCCAGTGCATCGCCGATCTCATCGCCACGGCGTCTTGAGGGGCGACCTCCCGTGTGCATGAGCCGCCTCCACCGGATCGTCTCGGTCGCCGACGATGCCACGGTCGTCGCGGCCGACATCGACGGGAGCACGCACCAGCTGTCGTTGCTCGCCTACGAAGGCGAGCCCCTGCAGCCTGGCAACTGGGTCGTCGCGCACAGCGGCTACGCCCTCGGCCCCGCCGACCGGGCAGAGGCCGAGGCGGTTCTCGCCGAGTACCGGGCGGGCACGGGCAAAGATTCGAGCGGCAGTCCAAACTAGGAGCAGAAATGGCCACTTCGTCCAGGACAGAGAACAAGACCCGCCTGCCGGGTCTCTACGTCGCCGGCGCCACGGCGATCATCAGCGGCATCTCTGTCTTCGTCAACAGTTACGGCGTGAAGAGCTTTGGCTCGCCGGCCGTCTACACGACGGCGAAAAACATCGTCGCGGCACTCGTCATCGCCGCCTTCGTCGGCGTCGCCTGGCTGGTGTCGGGCCGCAGGTCGCCCGAGCGGAGATCGGCGCCTCAGGCCGCCGCGGCCAGCACACCGCGCCCCCTTAACGGCCTCTCGCGCGCCGCCGGGCTCGCCTACGTCGCCGCGATCGGCGGTGGGGCGGCCTTCATCCTGTTCTTCGACGGCCTCGCCCGCACGACGTCCATCTCCGGCACGTTCCTCCACGACACGCTCGTCATCTGGGTCGCCCTCGCCGCGCTCCCGCTGCTCGGCGAGAAGGTCGGGCGCTGGAACCTCGTCGCGATCGCCCTGCTCGTCGTCGGCATCACGACGGCCTGGGGCGGCGCCGGCCACCTCGCCGTCAACTCGGGCAATGCCCTCGTGCTCGGCGCGACGCTCCTGTGGGCGGTCGAGACGGTGATCGCCAAGCGGCTGCTGAGCGGCGTCTCCCCCGCGACGCTGGCGCTCGTGCGGATGGGCGGCGGGGCCGTCGTCCTCCTCGGCTACCTCGCCGTGACCGGCCAGTTCCACGGGCTCGTGGGGCTCGGGCTCGGCGGGCTGGGGTGGGCGCTCGTCACCGGCTGTTTGCTGGGCGGCTACGTCGGCACCTGGATGACCGCCCTTTCGAGGGCGCGCGCCATCGACGTCACCTCGGTCCTCGTCGCCTCGGCGGCGGTCACGCTGGCCCTGAACGCCCTAGTCCACCACACCGGCCTTGCCGCCAACACCGGCGTCGCCACCGACGTGATCGGCGTCGTGCTGCTGGCAGCGGGCGTCGCGGCGGTCGTGCGGTCGTGGCCCCGAGTCACCCGCGCGTGACGCTGGGTCCCGTCCTTTTCGCCAGGTACGCCTACCCACCAAACGCGCTCGGCTACTGCGGCCCGGCGGACCACGCCGCGCTGCTCGGCGCCGCGAGCGAACCGGGCGATCTCGCCGAGCTCACCCACCTTGCCAGCCGCTTCGACGGCGCCTGGCCCTATCTCGAGCTGATCGCGGGGTGCAACGGGATCGCCGACCCCCTCGACGAGCGCGTCGTCGAGGCCTACTGGGTCGGCAACGCGCTGCTCGGCCGGGTGGCGCCCGCGGCAATCCTCGCCTCGCTCGACCACCGCTTCGCCCGGCGCACCGGGCGGGACTTCGCGTCGGTCGCCACCGCGGTCCCCCTCGGCGGGGTCGCGCACCATAGTTTCCATGTCTTCGCCGTCTACCCGTGGCTCGGCCTGTTGCGGTCCGGGACCGAGGGTCCCGCCCTCACCGTCCTCGACCGCTGCCGCATCCGCTGGGGTCGCGTGGAGGCCCTCGACGGCGACACCGTCATCGTGCGGAACCGCACGCTCGAGTTCCGCGACGACCGGCTCGAGCTCGGTGGCTTCCGGCTCGAGCACGTCCGCCGGGGGGCGAACGGCATCGGGATCCTCGGCGACCTGACCGTCGGCGAGGACGTCTCGCTCCACTGGGACTGGGTCTGCGAGCGGTTGACGCCGGCGCGGCTCGCCCGCCTGCGCCGGGTGACGGCGCGCAACCTCGCCGCGGTGAACGCCCTGCCCGCGCCGGGGCCCATCGTCGCCGCGAACTCCTGGGGGGGGTAGGCCCCCCGGCCAAGCGAGGAGACCGCCACCTGGCGGGCGGGCTCAGGTGGTCGAGGCGCCAGATCCGCCGGCCGACGAGGCGCACGAGCGACCCGAGGGCGGCGCGGGCGAGATCCGAGCTCTGCCGAGGACGATGACCGTCCGCGGCATGGCGGCCATGTCCCCCTCCCCCGGTCCGGTCCCGCCGAGCCGCTCTGCGGCGGGCGTCGCGACCGGCCAGGATCATCACCCGCTCCTGCGGCACCGCAACGGGAACGGCGGGATGCGAAGAAACCCGCGCTGTTCGCTGCCGGCGGCGGCGACGGGTGCAGCCCGATGGGAGATCGAGCACAATGCCCGGGTGCGGCGCCGTCTAGGACTCGTCGGGCTCGGGGGCGCGTTGGCGGTCGCGGCCAGCTTCACCACCCCCTTCACGACCGGCGCCGAGATCGCGACCGCCCTCGCCATCGGCGTCTTCCTCGCGGCCGAGCTCGCCGCCGCTCGGTGTGGGCCCCGCGCCCCCCGGGAGGCGCCGCCGCCCTGGCGCGCCGGTGCCGCCTGGGGTGCGCTCGCCGGGACGGTACTCGCCTTCGAGCTCTGGAACTACTTCGCCGGCCCGCGATCCGCCCACCCGACGCTCAGCTACTTCGTCTCGGCCGCCGCCGGGCAACCCTGGTCGCGCGGGCTCCTGTTCGCGGCCTGGCTCGCCCTCGGTGGCTGGCTCGTCAGCCGATGAGCGACCGCCTCGCGACGATCGTCGTCTGGATCGCCCTCGCGCTCATCGCCGTCGGCCTCGAGGCCGTCGCGCTGGCGACACGCCGTCTCGCGGGGTTCGGCGCCGCGCTCAGCCGCCTCGCCCGTCCGCCGGCCGGGCGGCTAGTGGTCGCGCTCGGCTGGATGTGGCTCGGCTGGCACGTCTTCGCCCGCTGACCAGTCCCCGCCGAGCCCTGCCGCGAGCGCCTCTTCGAGGGCGGTGGCGGAGCAGCCCGCGGCCCCGGTCTCGGCGCGCAGCTGCGCCTCGAGCTCGGCGTCTTCGCCCGTCGCGAGGAGCGTCGCCAGCCGGTGCTGTTCGGGGAGGACGAGCGCCATCGTGAAGAACCAGGCCCCGGAACGGTCCCGCCGCTGGGCGAGCCCGGTCACCTTGCGTCGCCCGCGCGCGACCTCGCCGGGACCGAGCCCCGCGAAGCAGATGCGGCCCGACCACGGCGTCACGACGAGCCGCCCGGCATGCACGGCGAGACCCTCCCCGTTGCCGGTCGCGCGCAGCGCGTCCCGCCAGAGCTCGCCAACCCACGCCGACGAGGCGATGAGGTCGGCTCGCCACAACTCGTCGCCCGCCGGCACGTGGAGGTCCAGCCAGACCTGCGCACCCGGCACGACGAGGACGGCGCCACCACCGCTGTGGCGGCGCACGAGCTCGAAGCCCAGCTCCCGACAGCGCGCGGCGTCGAAGTCCCCGCAGGGCTGCGCGCTCCCCACGACGACGGCGGGCGAGGTCGGATGCCCGAGGCGCGCGACCCTCCCCCCGGTGACGGGCCCCGCGGCGACGAGCGCCGGCGGGGGGCCGTGCCGCTCGACGAGGTGCCAGCCGCCACGCCAGGGCGGCGACCAGCCCGGCACGTCGCCGGTGCTAGCCGGCGCGCTGGAGGAGCGGCGCCACGTAGGGCTCCCACTCGGCGCGCACGTCACCGCTCGCGGCGAGCAACCAGACGCGCGATCTCGGGGCGTGCGGCGTTCGGCGCAGGGTGAACCCCGTCTCCTCGAGCAGCCGGTCCTCTTTCAGCGCGTTGCAGCGTCGGCATGCCGCGACGACGTTCTCCCAGATGTGGGCCCCGCCGCGGCTGCGCGGCGTGACATGGTCGATGTTCTCGGCCTGGCCGCCGCAGTACTGGCAGCGGTGGCCGTCCCGGGCGAAGACACTGCGCCGGGTGATGGCGATCCGCGCCGTGCGCGGCAGCCGCACGTAGTGCGCCAGCCGCACCACCGACGGCTCGGGGAAGGCGACCCGCTCGGAGCGGTAGCACCGGCCCGTGTCGTGCACGAGCTCGGCCTTCTCCTCGATCACGAGGACGAGCGCCCGCCTCGACGACACGACGCAGATCGGCTCGTAGGTCGAGTTGAGGACGAGCGATCTGCCGTCCACGTCAGGCCACCTGCAGCCCAGAAGGGCCCTTCCCCGCCATCTCCGGCGAGGCTAGCGCGCCACCCCCCGCCCAGGGCGCCACGTCCTCCGCAGCATCCGCATCTCGCGGGCCCACTGCAGGTAGTCGGCGAGGTCCTCGGCGGACGGGACCGCGTCGGCATCGCCGTAGGCGAGCTCCATGCGGAAAGCGAGCCAGTCCCGGTCCGGCAGCGGCAGGAACGGGCGCCGGCGCCACCAACGCCGCGGCACGAGGCCGACGCCGAGCCGCACGGCCGCCGGCACGAGCCCCGGCCTTCGCAGGAGGACCTTGCCCATCGTCAGGCCCTGCCGTCCCAACGCGGCGGCCCTAGAACGGGCCAATTCCCTCAGCGCTCTCTGCCGAAGCGGGAGCGCAGGCGCCGGCTGATCATCGAGAGCTCATCAGAGAACACCCGCGGGCGGGCCTTCGGCCGGGGCGGGGCGTCGCGGCGCCCGAACACCTGGCGGGCGTTCCGCTCGAACAGCAGCGCCGCGGCCAGCATCAGCAGGAAGCCGAAGGTCCCGATCAGAATGGAGCTGCGGAATGAGACGAGGAGCACGGCGAAGCCGATCACGAAGACCACCGCCGACCAGCGCATCGACCGACTGGCGAGCGTGCGCGGCGCCTTCGGCCGAGCCCGGCCCGGGAAGCCGCGCTCGTGCTCGAACAATTTCTCTTCCATCTCGTGGAGAATGCGCTGCTCTTCCTCGGAAAGCGGCACCTTCTCCCCCTTCCCGCCACGCCGTTCGGAGATCTGCCCGAACCACCGACGCGGCGTCTGCTGCCACGCTAATCGCCCGGGGAACCGTCGCCGCGCGCGCCCGGACCCGCGCCGCCCAGTCTTGACGGAACCGGCCCGCTAGCGGGCCTCCCGGCCCGGTCGGCGCCGGGCGCGCGCCGCCCGACGACCGGCCGCCGCCACCGAGGTGATGGCGTCGGGCCCGAACCGGCGGCGGATCTCGTCCGCCGCCGTCTCCACGTCGCCGCCCCGGACCGGCGCCCCGGGCGCCGCCGGACCGAACAGGCCCAGCTGGACGGCCTGCTCGCCGTCGGACTCCGCGAGATGCGACACCGACACGCCCAGCAGGCGCACGCCGCGGGCGAGATCCAGGCTCGCGAGCAGGTCGACCGCCACCTCGGCGATCTCCGCCGCGGTGGCGACCGGGCGGTCCAACGACCGGGAGCGGTCGATCGTCTCGAAGTCGGCGAAGCGCACCTTGACCGAGATGGTGCGGGCGGCGACGCGCCGGGCCCGGCACCGCGCCGCCACCGAGACGGCGAGCTCGCGGGCCTTGCTCTGCAACGAGCCCAGGTCATGGTCGTCTCGGTCGAAGGTCTGCTCGTGCCCGATCGAGCGGACGACGCGGTCGGTCACGACACGCCGGTCATCCCGCCCCGCGGCGAGGTCGGCGAGCGTCGAGCCGTGCGCCACGCCGAACATCGCGACGAGCCGGCTGCGCCCGACGAGGGCGAGGTCCCCGACGCTCGTCACGCCGATGCGCCGCAGGCGCTCCGCCGTCGCGGGCCCGATCCCGGGGACCGCCCGGACGGCATGGGCGTGCAGGAACGAGAGCTCGTCGGCAGGGAGGACAACGATGACCCCGGCGCCAGGACGGAACCCATCCGGCTGCACGCGGGGTTTGGCGGCCTTCGAGCCGAGCTTGGCGACGAGCTTGGTCCGCCCGACGCCGATCGCGCAGGCGAGACCGAGCTCGTCCTGGACCCGCTGGCGCAGGTTCGTCGCGATCGTCAGGCTGTCACCGAACAGCTGGTGGGCGCCCGACACGTCGAGGAACGCCTCGTCGATCGAGATCGGCTCCACGACCGGCGTGACCTCGCGGCAGATCCCGACGAGCCGCTCGCTCGTCTTCTCGTACTCGGCGTGGCGTCCGGGGACGACGACGAGCCCGGGACAGCGCCGGCGCGCCTCCCCGATCGGCATGCCCGACGCGACGCCGTACACGCGGGCCTCGTAGGAGGCGGAGGAGACGACCGAGCGCGGCCCGGTCCCGCCGACGACCACCGGACGGTGGGCGAGTGAGGGGTCGGCGATGACCTCGACCGCGACGAAGAACGAGTCCATGTCGAGGTGCAGGACGTCGGTCGCGTCGACCGCCGGACCGGGCCGGACCCGGCCGACCACGGGCTGCGGGGAATCCTCCATGGACGGGCTAGCTCAGTGCCCGAGCCAGACCCGCCGGAACGCCTCGGCGTACTCGAGGCCGGCGACGCGCCCCGCCTCGGCGGCGCGCTCCTCCATCGCGGGTCGGAACGCCTCTCCCCCTTCGCCGAGCTGGCTCACGTGGCAGCAGACCGCGTCGGCCTTGCGCGAGACGGTCGCCGTCACCTCGACGTAGACGTTCGGTTCGAGCGAGCCGGACAACAAGGCGAACTCGACCTCGTGGGGCGGTCCGGCGTCAGGAAAGTACAGGGGCGAGGCGGCCGCGGGGGCGGCGGCGTCGAGCGCCGCGAAGCCGACGACACGGTGGTCGCGGTGGTTGTAGTAGTGCTCGCCGAAGAAGACGGCAGCCGGGTCCGGGCAGACCAACACCTCGGGCCGCAGCTCCCGCAACAGGCCCACGAGCTCGCGGCGCAACTCGCAGTCGTTCTCGAACTCGCCGTCGGGCCGTCCGAGCCGGTGCACGCCAGCGAGGCCGAGGACGGCCGCCGCCGCCTCGATCTCGGCGGCACGGGTCGCGACCAGTGACTCGGCCGGGATCGACGGGTCCCGGGTCCCCTTGTCCCCCGACGCGCACACGACGAGATCGACAACCGTCCCGGCATCCGCCCAGGCCGCGAGCGTCCCCCCGCAGGAGACGTCGGAGTCGTCCGGGTGGGCGTAGATCGCGACGGCCCGCCGTGGCACCCGGACGAGCAGCTCGACCGGCACGACGCCTCAGCTCGGCGTCGGCTGCGCGGCGCGCGGCGTCGGCACGACGTCGGACGGCCGGTGCTGTTTCGGCGCCGTGGCCTTCGTGAGCAGCCCGGCCTCCCGCTCGAAGTCCCCGAGGCTCTCGAAACCCTTGTAGACGCTTGCGAATCGGATGTACGCGACCTCGTCGAGCTCGCGAAGCCGGTCGAGCACCGCCACGCCGATCTGCTCCGTCGTCACGTCCCGCCCGTGCTGGGCGAGCTCGGACTCGATGGCGAGGGACAACGCCTCGATCGCCTCCTCGTCGACCGGCCGGTTCTTGCAGGCCGCCCGCACCCCGGCGACGATCTTCTCCCGCCGGAACGGCTCACGTTCGGCGGACCGTTTCACGACGAAGGTGACGGCCCCGCCGAGCCGCTCGAGGGTCGTGTAGCGATAGCCGCAGCGGCGGCACTCGCGTCGCCGGCGGATCGATTCGCCCCGGTCGACTTCGCGCGAGTCGATGACATGGTCATCGCAGGCCGCACACCTCGGACAACGCACCGCGGGAGAGTAGCGCTCCCGGGCCGACCAGGTCCGCAGGCGGGACGTCCGTCAGGATGCCGGGACGGTGAGGATCGCGCCGGGCCGCAGCGGGGCTCCGTGCAGCTCGGCGTCGAGCGTCGCGACGACCTGGACCGGGTCGGCCGCCGGGTCGAGCCTGGTGGCGATCGCCCACAGGGTGTCGCCTGGCCGGGCGACGTAGACGACCGTGTGGCCCGCCGGGGGGTTCTCAGTCGCGCGCAGCGCCCCCGCGCCCACCCAGACCCCGGCGAGCGCCAGGAGCGTGACGGCCAGTCCGGCCAACCGCCGCAGGGCGCCAGCCGGCGTGACCGGCCGCGCGGGGCGCGAACGCCCGGCGTCGGTGACCAGCCGCAGCGACGGCCGGCCGGGCCGTTGCGCCTGCCGGAAACCGCTTGCACCGAGCCAACCGGCCACCACCGCCATGTGCACCTCCACTGAGCCCGACCCCGGAGGGCTCGGGTACGTACGTTCGCCCTCCCGGGTGCCATCCTGGCACGAACGTGTGTTCGATGTCAACGATCGGTCGAACGCGTGTTCCACGAACGGATGTTTGCATTCGGGTGTGACACGGATGTAACTTCATGCCCAGCACTGGCCGCAGGCCATTCGCGAAAGGCGGGGCAGATGGCCGAAACGCAGCTCTCAGACAAGCGTCGTCAGATCCTCGAGTTCATCGAACGGCAGGTCCGCGAGCGCGGCTACCCGCCCTCGGTGCGCGAGATCGGCGAGGCGGTCGGGCTTACCTCCTCCTCGACCGTCCACACCCACCTGCAGATCCTCCAGCGCCAGGGTTTCCTGCGCCGTGACCCGACCAAGCCGCGCGCGATCGAGGTCTCCTTCGAGCCCTCGTCGGGTGCCGCGATCGGTGTGCGGCCGGTCGCCCACGTGCCCCTCGTCGGCGACGTCGCCGCCGGTGTCGGCGTGCTTGCCCAGGAGAACGTCGAAGAGGTCCTCCCCGTGCCGGAGGACCTCACCGGACCTGGCGAGCTGTTCATGCTGCGGGTACGGGGCGATTCGATGACCGGGGCGGGCATCCTCGACGGCGACCTCGTCGTCGTGCGCCACCAGTCCGAGGCGGAGCCCGGCGACGTCGTCGTCGCAGGGATCCCCGACGGCGAGGCGACCGTGAAGACGTTCCGCCTGCGCCACGGCCACGTCGTGCTCGTCCCGTCGAACCCCAGCTTCACGGAGATCGAGCTGGCGCCCGAGGAGGTCACGATCTACGGCAAGGTCGTGACCGTCCTGCGCCGGCTCTAGCTAGCCACCCGAAGGGGCGGCAAGCAGCGACCGGAGCGTCGCGTAGGTCGCGTCGAGCTCCCCCCGACTGATGTGCTCGTCGGGGCGGTGGCACAGATCCGGATCGCCCGGGCCGAAGTTCGTGGCCGGCACCCCGCGCCGGGCGAAATGTGACACGTCAGTCCAGCCGAGCTTGGCCCGCGGCGGCGCGCCGCTCGCCGCGACGAGGGCGGCGAGAAAGGGATGGCCAAGGCTCGGCGGTGCCGGCGCTTCGACCTCCTCGACGTCGATCGCGTCACCGGCGGGGTAGTCGAGCACCGGCCCGAGCAGCGCCTGGACGGCGGCGAGCGCCTCGTCGCCGTCGCGGTCGGGCGCGAAGCGGTAGCTGAAGAGCGCCGCGGCCCGGTCGGGCACGACATTCGCCCGCTGGCGGGACCCGCCGTCGGCCCACACCGCCTGGAGTGACTCCCGATACTCACAGCCGTCGAGGACGGGATGGCGGTCGCCGAACCCGGCGGCCGCCGCCAGCACCGCGCCGAGGCGATGGAGCGCGTTGTCGCCCATCGAGGGCCGCGCGACGTGGGCGGCGGTGCCTCGCGTCGTGACGACGAACCGCATCACGCCCTGGCAACCCGCCTCCACGACTCCCCCGGTCGGCTCGAGGAGGATCGCGGCGTCGGCGGCGAGCAGATCGGGTCGCGCCCCGTCCACGGCCGCGAGCCCCGAGTAGCGGTGCTCGACCTCCTCGCAGGCGTAGAACACGTAGGTGAGGTCGTAGGCCGGCTCGACGAGCGCTCGGGCGAGCGCCAAGAGGACCGCGACGCCGCCTTTCATGTCGACCGCGCCGAGCCCGTGGCAGACGCCGCGCTCGATGCGGGACCGCTCGTTGCCGGCCGGGGGGACCGTGTCGACGTGCCCAGCGAGCACGACCCGTTTCGCGCGACCGAGCGCGGTGCGGGCCACGACGTTGTCGCCGAGCCGCACGACCTCGAGGCCGTGGACGGAGCGCAGCTCGGACTCGAGAAACGAAGCGATCGCCGCCTCGTCGTGGCTCACCGAAGGGGTGTCGACGAGCTCGGCGACGAGCGCCAGCAGGTCGGTCACGGCACGACGCCGGTGGCACGCAGGATCTGATTCAGCTGCGCCTTGTCGTGCCGCTCCCCCACCTCGAGGTGGCGCAGCACCAGGACGCACGGCAAAAAGAACTCCCCGCCGGGGAACTCGCGCCGCCTGCTGGCTCCGACGGCGACGCACCAGGCCGGCACCCGCCCACGGCTGATCTGCTCGCCGGTGGCCGCCTCGATGACCGGCATCGAGCCGGTGAGGATCGTCCCCGCGCCGAGCACGGCGCCCTGGCCGACCCGGGCGCCCTCGGTGAGCATCGACCGGCTGCCGACGAGCGCGTCGTCCTCGACGACGACCGGCACCGCGTTCGGCGGCTCGAGCACGCCGCCGACGCCGACTCCCCCCGAGAGGTGGACCCGCGCGCCCACCTGGGCGCACGAGCCAACCGTCGCCCAGGTGTCGACGAGGGTGTCGGCGCCGACGTGCGCGCCAATGTTCACGTAGCTCGGCATGAGGATGACGCCGGCCTCGAGGAACGCCCCCCAGCGGGCCGAGGCACCGGGGACAACGCGGACCCCCTGGGCGGCGTAGTCCCTCTTCAGCGGGATCTTGTCGGCGAACTCGAACGGCCCGAGCTCGGTCGTCGTCACCCGCGAGACCAGGAACAGCAAAAGGATCGCCTCGCGCAACCACTCGTGGACGACGACCTCGCCGGCGGGGTCAACCTCGGCGACCCGGGCCCGGCCCGAGTCGAGCAGCTCGATCGCCGCGGTGACTGTGGCGCGGGCGTCGGCGTCGTCGGCCGACAACTCGCCCCGTCGCGCCCACAGCTCGTGCACCGCCGACTCGAGCGTGTCCATCGTGCCTCCCCGGCCGAGGCTAACGCGAGCGGTGGCCGCGGCCCGGAACCCGCCGTGGGACACCGCTCATGGCGTACCGCCGTCCGCGCCGTCGACGTCACCCGCCCGGAACGGCGTCGCGCTGAACGACGCGAAACGGCGCCGGTCCGCCTCGTCGAGCCGGACCCGCACCGCGAGCCCCGACCCGGTGTCGCGGCTTTCGAGGACCTCGCCGGCGCGGTGCAGGGCGGCCACGACGTCGCCGCGGTCGTAGGGGACGGCGAACTCGACCGTGCGGTCGTGGGCGCGCAGGGTGTCGCCGATCACCCGCAAGAGGTCCTCGAGGCCCTCCCCCGTCAGCGCCGAGCAAACGACCGAATCGGGGTGTTGCCGGTGGAGCCGGTCGGCGGCGGCGGCGTCCCGGTCGCACTTGTTGAACGCGAAGATCTCGGGCACCGCGCCTGCCCCGATCTCGGCGAGGACCGCGCGCACGGCCGCGACCTGCCCGTCCGGGTCAGCCGCCGAGGCGTCGACGACGTGGACGAGCAGGTCCGAGTCGGCGACCGTCTCCAGCGTCGAGTGGAAGGCGGTGACGAGCTGGTGCGGCAGCTTGCGCACGAAACCGACAGTGTCCGAACACAGCACGGTCTCGCCACCGAGCAGCTCGAGACGGCGCGTCCTCGGGTCCAGGGTGGCGAAGAGCCGGTTCTCGACAAGCACGTCGGCGTCGGTCAGCGCGTTCAGCAGCGTCGACTTGCCGGTGTTCGTGTAGCCGACGAGGGAGACGGTCCGGCGGGCCCCGCGCCGCCGACGACGCCGCTGGGTCTGTCGCGTCGACTCGAGGTTCTCGAGCACGCCCTCCAGCCGGTGGATCCGCTGCGTGATCCGCCGCCGGTCGACCTCGAGCTGGGTCTCGCCGGGTCCCCGGGTCCCGATGCCTCCGGCCTGCTGGGAAAGGGTCATCCCCTTGCCCCGCAGCCGCGGCAGCCGGTACTGCAGAAGCGCCAGCTCGACCTGGGCGCGGCCGCCCTCGGTCCGGGCGTTCTGGGCGAAGATATCGAGGATCACCGCCGTCCGGTCGATCGCCGTGCGGCCGAGGATCCGCTCGAGGTTGCGCTGCTGAGCCGGGCTGAGTTCGTCGTCGAACACGACGGTGTCGGCATCGACCGTCTCGCACAGCACGTGCAGCTCCTCGGCCTTGCCGCGGCCGATGTACGTCGCCGGGTCGAGGCTATCGCGCGACTGCACGACGCGGGCCGCCTCGTCGGCGCCCGCCGTGTCGATGAGCAGGCTGAGCTCGTCGAGACTCGCCTCGACCTCGGCGAGACCGCGCGGGCGGGTGACCACGCCCACGAGCACGATCCGCTCCCGGAACTTGCGCTCGATGAGCGTCACTCGGGGAGGACCTTCTTCCTCGGGGTCGGGAACCCGTCCACGAACACCTGCGCGACATGCCTCGCCGGACCCACGAGCGTGGCCCCGACGCCGCCGGCGAGGGGCGCGAGCTCGACGACGAGATCGCCGCCGGGGTTGTGCACGACGACGACCGCCCCGACGAGCCCGGCCACGTGGGCGGCCGCCGCGGCGGCGATGCTGCCAGACCCGCAGGCCAGCGTCAGCCCGACGCCGCGTTCCCATACGACGAGGTCGAGCTCGTCGCGGCCTGGGCGGACCGCGACCAGCTCCACGTTCTGGCCGCCGGGGACGCCGACCTCGAGGGACGGGCCGAGCGAGCCGAGATCCACATCCTCGACCGTCGCGCCGATGAGGACGAGGTGGGGGTTGCCGACGTCGACCCGCCAGGCCTGGCGAGCGGCGATCGACGTCGCGAGCGCCTCGACCCTGACAGCTCCCAACCCGACCCGTACGGTGACCGGATGGTCCCCGTCCGGTGCGTCGAACGAGGCCGGAACCGGGCCCGCCTCGGTCTCGACGACGAGATGGTCGGCCGTGACGAGCCCGTGGTCGGCCGCGCAGAGCACGGCGCAACGCAGACCGTTGCCACTCGTCTCGGCGGTCGACCCGTCGGCGTTCAGGAGGTCCATCCGCAGGTCGCCCCCCTCGCGAGGTGCCGAGAGCCGGATCAGCCCGTCGGACCCGACGCCGCGGCGGCGGTCGCAGAGCGCCCGGGCGAGCCTGGCGTCGAAGCGGCCCTCCCGGGGCCAGTCGACGACGAGGAGGAAGTCGTTCCCGAGAGCCTCGTATTTGGCGAGTTCCAGCCGCACAACCATCTCAGTCTCGCGCCCCGGCCCCGGCGCGGGTCGCCTGGCCGACGGCCTCGTCGAGCGCGTCGTCGAGGTCGGCGCGGGCGGCGTCGAGCCAGATGATCCGGGGGTCGCGGCGGAACCAGGCCTCCTGGCGCCGCGCGAAGGCCCGCGTGCGACGCAGGATCTCGGCGCGGGCCTCGTCGAGCGTCGTGCGGCCCGCGACGAGCTCGAGGAGCTCGCGGTAGCCGAGCGCCTGCCGGGCGGTGCGCGACAGTCCCGGTTCCTGCGCCGCCAACGCCGCGACCTCATCGACGAACCCGGCGGCGAGCTGCGCTTCGAGCCTGGCCGCGATCCGCCGGTCGAGCTCGTCGCGACCAAGCCGCAGCCCGACAAGGCCAAAGCGCGTCGGCCCGTAGTGGTCGAGCCCCGGCCCGGAGTCGCTGAAGGGCTTGCCCGATCCGACGACGACCTCGAGCGCCCGGACCAGGCGGCGGCGGTTCGTCGGCGGGACGCGGGACGCGGCGGCCGGGTCGAGGCCGGCGAGCTGCGCCCACAGCCCGGCGAGCCCGTCCGGGCCGTCGGCTTCACTTTCCAGTGCCGCCGCGATGTCCGGGTAGCGCCCGGGGAAGGCAAGGTCGTCGACGAGCGAACGGTGATAGAGGCCGGTCCCGCCGACGAGGACCGCCCGGTGGCGCCGACCCTCGATCCCGGCGACGGTGGCACGGGCCGCGACCTGGAAGCGGGCGACCGAGAACTCCTCGGCGGGGTCGCAGCAGTCGACGAGATGCCACGCCAGGCCGCGTCGCTCCTCGGGGGTCGGCTTGGCCGTGCCGACGTCGAGCCCGCGGTAGACGGCGATGGCGTCGACCGACACGAGTTCGACGTCGGCGTGGCGGCGCGCGTAGCGCACGGCCGCCGCGGTCTTGCCGGTCGCCGTCGCGCCGACGAGCGAAAGATGGCGAGCACCGAGGGAGGGGCTCTGAGTCGGCCGGGAGCGGCTGACCTGGTCTTTGACCCCACACTCGCCCGCCGAGGAGGTGACGCCCCGAATGGCGGCGGCCGGCCGAGGCCGACCCGGCGCCATCTTGTCCGGCACGCTTCGCTCCTTCTCCACGCGGAGGCCGGTGGCCCCCCGTGGGCGGGGCTTACCTCTAAGCCGCACCATGCTCAGCAACCACAGGTTGCCTTACGTGGGTCGTTTCGCCTGCGACTGGCATCGACTTGCAACCACAGACCCGCTCCCGGCCCTCCCGGAGTCTACGGCCGCCTCAGGTCCCCGAAGTCCAGGAGCTGAGGTAGAGCCGCTGCGCCTCGGTGAGGACGTCGACCTCGATGCCCATCGAGGCGAGCTTCAGGCGGGCGATCTCCTCGTCGATCTCGGCCGGCACGTCGTAGACACGCGGCTCAAGCTCGGCCCGGTGCTGGAGCACCCATTCGACGGTGAGCGACTGATTGGCGAACGACATGTCCATCACCGCCGCGGGGTGGCCCTCGGCCCCGCCGAGGTTGACGAGCCGGCCCTCGGCGATGACGAGGACGCGCTTCGTCCCGCCGGCGGCGGGGATGGCGAACTCCTCGACGTTCGGGCGAACCTGCCGGCGCCGCCCGTCGGCGAGCTTGGCGAGCGCGACGAGATCGATCTCGACGTCGAAATGGCCCGAGTTGGCGACGATCGCGCCGTCGGGCATCACGGCGAAGTGCTCGGCGCGCAGCACGTCGCGATCACCCGTCACGGTGATGAAGATCTCTCCGTCTTGCGCCGCGACCGCCATCGGCGCGACCCGGAAGCCGTCCATCACCGCTTCCAGCGCGCGCAGCGGGTTGATCTCGGTGACAGTGACGATGGCGCCGAGGCCCCGGGCCCGCGAGGCGACGCCCTTGCCGCAGTAGCCGTAGCCCGCGACGACGACGCGGGAGCCCGCGAACAACACGTTCGTCGAGCGGATGATCCCGTCGAGCGTCGACTGCCCCGTGCCGTAGCGGTTGTCGAACATGTGCTTCGTGTCTGCGTCGTTGACGGCGATGATCGGGTAGCCGAGCGCCCCGTCCCTCTCCATCGCGCGCAGACGGATAACACCGGTCGTCGTCTCCTCGGTCCCGGCGATGACCTCGCCCACCTGCGCCGGGCGCACCTGGTGCAGACGCGAGACGAGGTCGCACCCGTCGTCCATCGTGATGGTCGGGTGGCGGTCGAGCGCGGCGTCAATGTGCGCGTAGTAGCGGCCCGAGTCCTCGCCGCGCACGGCGTAGGTCTCGATCCCCTCGTCGAGGACAAGCGACGCGGCGACGTCATCCTGGGTCGACAGCGGGTTGGACGCGCAGGCGATGACCTCGGCGCCACCAGCCTTAAGCGTCCGCAGCAGGTTCGCCGTCTCGGTCGTGATGTGGAGGCAGGCGGCGATCGTCACCCCGGCGAGCGGCATCTCCGTCGCGAAGCGCTTGGCGATCGACTCGAGAACCGGCATGTTCCCGCTCGACCAGGCGATCCTCTGCCGCCCAAGCTCGGCGAGGGTGGCGTCGGCGAAGTCGCCGGGGGTCGCCTGTTCCCGAGCTGTCATTCCCTCAGCCACGTTGCACCCTTTCCGTCGTGAGCCCTCTTGGCGCGCGTCGCGCGCTCGGGAACCGGGATCGTTCTGAGCATGCTCGCCGGTTCGGGCGGCCTTGTCATCTCAGGGTAGTGGCTCGGCCCGACTCGGGAGACCCGGGGCGGCCCCGCTCGGCGACACAGACGACGACGGCGGGCGCGGGCAGTCAAGGCGTGGCAGCCGCCCGGCTTGCTCGATCGACGCGGCGAGGAACTCGGGAAGCCCTGCCACGGCATCGAACATCCCGGTTGTCGAGGAGCTGTCGCCCGGGCAGCTCGCTCGTCACCGCCTCAGTGGCCGGCGGGATCCGGCGAACCCGTCGGCCCCGCGCCCGTGACGACGGCGGTTGTTTCGCGCGCCGCCAACCGGGCCGCCTCGGCGTCGTCCACGTTCTCCGCCTCGGCGACGAGGAGCACCGGGATCCCGTCGCGCACGGGGTAACGGCGGCGCAACCTCGGGTTGTAGAGCGCCGACTCGTCGGCGAAGTACCACAGGGGACCCTTGTCCTCCGGGTCGACGAGGATCGACAAAAGGAACGCATCGAGGCTCACAAAGACCCTCACTCCCCCTGTTCGGCCTGCCCGATGAGCTGGCGGACCTCGGTGACGTGTGCGGCGCAGGACCCGGCGTCGGCGGCCTCGACGTTGAGCCGCAGCAGCGGCTCGGTGTTGGAGGGCCGAATGTTGAACCACCAGTCGCCGGAGTCGACCGTCAGCCCGTCGAGCTCGTCGACGGGCCGGCCGAGAAGCGCATAGTGCTTGGCGATCGAGGCGATCACGGTCGCGGCATCACCCACGGGCGTATTCAGCTCGCCGGAGTCGGCGTAGCGCTCGAACGGCCGCCGCAGCTCCGACAGCGGCACCGCAGCCGCGCTGAGCGCCTCGAGCACGACGAGGGCGGCGATGATCCCCGAGTCCGCCCCGTAGTTCTCCCGGAAGTAGTAGTGGCCGGAGTGCTCGCCCGCGAAGACGGCCCCCGTCTCGGCCATCCGGGCCTTGATGAACGAGTGCCCGACCCGCGTGCGGATCCCCACGCCGCCGCACTCTGCGATCACCTCGGGAACGGTCTTCGAGCAGATCACGTTGTAAAGGACCGTCGCGCCGGGGTGCTTGGCGAGCATCGCCCGGGCGACGATCGCCGTCGTCGTCGACCCCGAGAGCGGCTCGCCGAGCTCATCGACCAGAAAGACGCGGTCGGCGTCCCCGTCGAAGGCGAGACCCACGTCCGCCGCCGTGGCCAAGATCCGCTGGCGCAGGTCGACGAGGTTGGCCGGTTCGAGCGGGTTCGCCGGGTGGTTGGGGAAGGTCCCGTCGAGCTCGCCGTAGAGGACGTCGAGGGTGCAGGGCAGCCCCTCGAACACGCGCGGCGCGATCAGGCCGCCCATCCCGTTGGCGGTGTCGGCGACCACCTTCAGCGCCAGCAGGCTTGCACAGTCGATGAAGGAACGGACGTGGCGGGCGAACTCGCCGGGCCAGTCGCGGCGGTTGACCGTCGCCCGTGGCGCGGGAAGCGCGGCGCCCAGGGCCCCGAGCCTTCCCTCCGCGTAGCGGCGGATCGCTCCGAGCCCGGTGTCCTGCCCGACGGGCTTCGCTCCCGCCAGGCAGAACTTGACCCCGTTGTACTGCGACGGGTTGTGCGAGGCGGTGAGCATCGCCCCCGGCACGCCGAGCACGCCGGAGACGAAGTAGAGAAGATCCGTCGAAGCCAGCCCGACGAGGACGACCTCGGCACCCTCGGACTCGGCCCCGGCGGTGAACGCCCCAGCGAGCTCGATGCCCGAGGTCCGCATGTCGTGGGCAACGGCGATCCGCCGGGCGGCGTCGGCCTCGGCGACGAAGCGGGCGAACCCGGCCCCGATCGCGAAGGCCCGGCGGGCGTCGAGCTCGGTCGGCACGACGCCCCGTACGTCGTAGGCCTTGAAGATCGCACCGAACTCGCCGGAATCCACCATACCCACCGACATTACCCGCAGCGCCGCCGGCGTCCCGTGGCTTCGGCCGGATCAGAAGTGCACCGTCGCGAGCGTGAAGAACGCCGTGACGTTGAATGCAACGTGGGCGCAGATCCCGGCGCCGAGCCGCCCGGTGCGCGCGGCCAGGATGCCGAGCAGCACGCCGAACCCGGCGAGGGCGGGGAACTCCAACGCCTCGAAATGCACGAGTCCGAATACGAGGCCGACCGCCACGACCGCGAGCGGCACGGCGGCGCGCGCCAGCCGGTGGCCCCAGCCCCCGATCAGCGAGCGCAGCAGCAGCCCCCGGAAGTACAGCTCCTCGACGATCGGGCTCCCGAGGCAGATGAACAGGCCGAGCACAACGAGGCCCGGGCCGTGGACGTGCGCGACAAGGGAGTTCGCCGGCTCGGCTATCCGGTGGTAGAGGTGCGGAACGAAAGGCGAAAGCGGCCATTCGAGGGCCGGCACGAGGAGGTACTGGGCCGCGACGCCGCAGGCGACCCCGAGCGGCACGTCCGGCCAGAGCCGGAGCGAGAAACCGTAGGCCTCGGCGAGCGCCGGCCGCAGACGGAACGGGCCCACCGGCGGATGTGTCCAGACGGCGAGGACCGCCGCCCCGGCGAAGCCGAGCCACAGCCCGACGAGGCCGATCAGCTCGCCGCCGAAACCCCCCGACCCGTGGTGGAACCCCCGGGCCGCCATGTAGGCGCCGAGGACCCCGGCCGAGCAGACGAAGCCGGCGGCGATACCGCCGAGCGCCCAGCCGAACCCGTAGGGGTTCCCGCCGGCGCGCCCGCGGCGTGCGACGTCGACACCCGCACCTGACCCGGTCACGCCCACACCCTGAGCGTCGCCTGCCCGCCGTCGGCGGTCAACTCGCCTCGTGGCGCCGACCGACGATGTGGACCGGGCGCCTACGATGTCCCTGATGGGTAGACCTCCAGACGACATCGGCCCCCCGGGCGGTCCGGGTGCGTCCGCCCCCCAGGGCCGTGACGTGACCGTGCGGTGGATCATCGGTGGCCTCGTCGTCGTGCTCGTGCTCGTCGTCGTCGGGTCGGCGCTGATCGGGCGCACGAACGCGCAGGCCATCGGCTGGAGCACCTTCCAGCGCGACCTCACCGGGCACGAGTTCAAGACGGTGACAATCAACAACACCTCGGGCGTGATCACCGGCCAGTTCAGAAAGCCGTTCCACAAGGGCGAGAGCTACTCGACGACCGGCCCGCTCGCCCTTTCCTCCCAGGAGATCGCCAGGCTCGGGGCGAGCGGCGCGACGGTGAAGTTCGAGACGCCGACCTCCAGCATCCTCCCGACCCTTCTCCTCTACCTCGTGCCGATCCTCCTGATCGCCGCGCTCTTCATCTGGTTCCAACGGCGAGCCCAGTCCCAGATGACCGGGATCATGTCGATCGGGCGGTCGCGGGCGAAGATCTACTCCACCGAGCGGCCGCGTACGACCTTCGCCGACGTCGCCGGGTACACGGGCGTGAAGTCCGAGATCAGCGAGATCGTCGACTTCCTCAAGTCGCCCGGGCGGTTCCGCGAGATCGGCGCACGCATCCCCAAGGGCGTCCTCCTCGTCGGCCCACCGGGAACGGGCAAGACGCTCCTCGCGCGGGCGGTCGCCGGTGAGGCGGGGGTGCCGTTCCTGTCGGTGAGCGGCTCGGATTTCATGGAGATGTTCGTTGGCGTCGGTGCCAGCCGGGTGCGCGACCTGTTCATGAACGCGCGCAAGCAGGCCCCGGCGATCATCTTCGTCGACGAGATCGACTCCATCGGCCGCAAGCGCGGCGCCGGGCTCGGCGGCGGGCACGACGAGCGCGAGCAGACGCTCAACCAGATGCTGAACGAGATGGACGGCTTCGACCCCTCCGAGGGCGTCGTCATGATGGCAGCAACGAACCGGCCGGACATCCTCGACCCGGCGCTTCTGCGCCCCGGGCGGTTCGACCGGGAGATCATCGTGCCCCTCCCGGACCTGTCCGAGCGGACGCCGATCCTGCTGGTGCACTGCCGGGACAAGCGCATCGGGCCCGACGTCGACCTCGCGGTCGTCGCGCGCGGCACCCCCGGCATGAGCGGCGCCGACCTCGCCAACCTCGTGAACGAGGCGGCGCTCCACGCCGTCCGGCGCAACAGCCTGGTCATCGAGATGGCGGATTTCGACTCGGCGCGCGACCGGGTCCTCATGGGCCAGCAGCGCGACTCGCTCGTGCTCTCCGACGGCGAGAAGTCGCGCGTCGCCTACCACGAGACCGGCCACGCGATCCTCTCCTACGTCCTGCCTTTCGCCGATCCGCTGCTCAAGGTGAGCATCATCCCGACCGGGCTCGCGCTCGGCGTCACCTGGCAGCTGCCGGTGGAGGAGAAGCACATCTACCGGCGCGAGTACATCGAGGACGCCCTGTGCGTGCGGATGGGCGGCCGCGTCGCCGAGCTCATCATCTACGGCGACCTCTCGACCGGGGCGAGCGACGACCTGCAGCGCAACACCGAGCTCGCCCGCAAGATGGTCCGGGAATGGGGCATGTCCGACCGTGTCGGCCCCATGGCGTGGGGTTCGCAGGGGACGGTGTTCCTCGGCGAGGATCTCATGCACACCCGCGACTACTCCGAGGACACCAGCCGCGTCGTCGACGAGGAGATCGCGCGCATCCTGCGGGACCAGGAGGAGCGGGCGCGGCGCATCCTCGAGGAGCACCGCGCCGGGCTCGAGGCCGTCGCCCGGGTCCTCCTCGAGCGCGAGTCGATCGACGGGGCCGAGGTGGCCCGCCTCACCGACGAGGCCTACGGCCGTCCCATCCACGACGTCGGTTCCGACGTCGCCCACGTCGTCGGGGGGCTGACCGGTCCGCCGCCCCTGCCCGTCCCGGCGGCCGCCGGGACCGGCGACGGTGACGGGACCGACCCCGCCGCCTCTCAGCCGACCGGGAACGCCGCGAGGGCGGTCAGGCCCGGCGAGCCTCGCGCCGACCGGGAGTAGAGCTCCCCGCCCACGACGACCGGCTCGTCTGCGGTGACTCGCAGCGACAGTCGGCCCGACGCGCCGGCGAGGTCGGCGAGGTCGACGACAACCGAGCCCTCCGGGGCGACGCGCAGCGACCCGAGGCCGGCGAAGCCACCGCCTAGCGGACGGATCACGACGTCGGCCGGGACCATGGAGGGATTGGCGACGGTGACGAACTCCGAGACCCGGCTCCCGCTCTCCCCGGCGGCGACGATCCAGTCCTTCGCCAGTTTGGGCGCGCCGGGGTCGACGGTCAGCCCGACAGGGAGCGTCGGCAGGCGGAAAAGGAGCCTCCGCTGGCGCACGGCGGCGCGCCTCGTGGTCGGAGGGGGCACGGCGAGGGCCGTGCCCAGGTAGAGCTCGCGGGCGGCGACGATCGGCACCTTGTTCGTCGAGGTGACGCTCGCCCAGCGAACCGCCGCCGCTGACTCGTCGGCAGCCGGCGTGTAACGGGTCGTCGCGCCCGGGCCGACCGGCAGCGCGATCTTGCCGACTCCGGTCGACCCGCCGAGGCTGATCTCGACCACAGCCGTGCGCTTCCCAGGATTCTCGAGGTCGAAGGTCTGCTGCGCCGAGGTGCCTGCCGGCGCCGCGGCGAAGTACCACTGCGTGGCGGGCGTCGGCACGGCGCTCTCGAGCGCGTCGTACTGGGCACCCCGGCTCCCCACGATGTCGAGCGCCCCGGCGACGATCGCGCCCCCCGACGCTGCCACCGTCGCCGAGACGAAGCGCTTGAACGGGAGGGCGTGGGCCGCGTAGAGCACGACGGTGTGGCCGGCGGCGACGAGCACCCCCTGGAAGGCGGGGGGCGACTGCGGCCCGGTCGGCGTCGCGAACGAGATGCTGGCGACGGCCGGGGTCGCACCCGGGTCGTAGAGGGCGATCGCGAGGTTGTTGTGCGCCGCCGTGCTCCCGGCCGCGAGGTACTGCGTCGCCGCCGACTCGTCGGCGCACGCCGACGCCTCGAGCCCCGTCGCCCCCGCGACGCGCTCGACGACCTCGGCCGCCCCTCCTTCGACGATCACGCGCGCCGCGGCGAACGAGGTGCGACGGATCGAGGCAAACCCGACGACCGACTCGCCGGCGGCGGGAACCGAGATCTTCTCGGTCGTCGGAGCCCCCGACACCGGGACGATCATGACCGTGGCGCCGAGCGGGCGGCCGCCGGGGTTCACGATGGCGAGCGACGACGCCTCACCCGGCGTTCCGACCGGTAGGGGCCCCGCACAGAACCACGCCGAGGAGACCGCCCCCGGCAGTCCCGCGGCCCCCCGCGCCGCCCCGACCGAGGCCGGCGGCGCGCCCCTCGTGTGGACGAGCACGCTCGCCACACCTCCGAGGGCGAGCGCGGCGAGCACCGTGGCGATGACCACCGGGCGCCTGCACCCGACCACCCCCGGCGTCCCGATCGTGACGGTCACGACGGCGCCCCGACCGCTACCGGCTCCGGCGCGGCAACGCCCGACGCACCCGCGGT
>PLPK01000064.1 GCA_003159795.1 Acidimicrobiaceae bacterium
TGAAATCTAGTGTCGCGGTAGAGCCGATCACATTCGGCATACCATCGGGATACCATACGGCGAGTCCGTAGCAGTGATCCTGATCCGGGGTTGGAGCGCAGTTTCCCGTTGTTGCGGATGCGGTATTAGCTGTTGTTGCGAATACCGTATTAGGAGCAACAGCTGTGGTGCAAAACAGCACGCCTCCAAATAACACAAACAGGACCAAGAACCGAACAGTTCGACAATACACGTCACCCTCCCCTCTGGGGTTGCAGGCTGATTTTATGGGGACGTCCCATGAGTTGGTGTAAATCGATTTTATTGTCAGCCCTGTAGGTCAACGTAAGGTCGAGCGCTGGCGCGGTGGTGGCGAATTTGACGACGTCGGGGGTTTCTCAAACCCATATGCCGCGGCACACAGGTCGGCGGTTCATCAACCGGCGGGCCACACCGTTTCCGGCGTTCGCCCGCCGAACCGTGCCTGCGATTCTCCCACGCACGGCTCACCGACGTCCTTCAACGACGGTGTTCGGCGACGAGAGCCCGCCAGTCGTAATTCGGCCTGGTGGAACAAGGCCACCACCGGGGTGTCGCAGGCCCCGGGGGAGTTGTTACTATGCACATAGGAGAAATCCCCGTCCCGGTGGAGGGGGATCCTGACCGAACGGAGCCCGACGGCCGATGGCGATGACCGATCTCAACCTCGACAAGTACGCGCTCGGCTGGAGCGACGTCGAGGAATATGTGTTCAAGCCCCGCAAGGGGCTCAACGAAGAGATCATCCGCGAGATGTCGCGCCTGAAGAAGGAACCGGAGTGGATGCTCGAGTTCCGCCTGAAGAGCTACACGCGCTTCCTCGCCAAGCCGATGATGCCTTGGTTCGCCGACAAGATGCCCGATCTCGACTTCGACGACATCTACTACTACATCAAACCGACAGAGACCCAGGTCGACGCCTGGGAGGAGCTTCCGGAGTCCGTCAAGAACACCTACGAGAAGCTCGGCATCCCCGAGGCGGAGCGCAAGTACCTCGCCGGGGTGACGGCCCAGTACGAGTCGGAGGTCGTCTACCACCGCAACCGTGACGACCTCGCGGGCATGGGGGTGCTGTTCTGCGACATGGACACCGCTGTGCGCGAGTACCCCGAGATCGTCCGCCGCTACTTCGCCAAGATCATCCCGCCGAACGACAACAAGTTCGCGGCGCTGAACTCGGCGGTGTGGTCGGGCGGCTCGTTCATCTACGTTCCCCCGGGCGTCGAGGTCGATATGCCCCTCCAGGCGTACTTCCGAATCAACGCCGAGAACATGGGGCAGTTCGAGCGGACGCTCATCATCGCCGACGAGGGGGCGCGGGTGCACTACGTCGAAGGGTGTTCCGCCCCCGTGTACTCGACCGACTCCCTGCACTCGGCCGTCGTCGAGCTCGTCGCCCTGCCGGGCAGCCGGATCACCTACACGACGATCCAGAACTGGTCGTCGAACGTCTACAACCTCGTCACGAAAAGGGCGCGTGCCGAGGCCGAGGCGCACGTCGAGTGGATCGACGGGAACATCGGCTCGCGCCTGACGATGAAGTACCCGTCGGTGTACCTGATGGGTCCGAAGGCCTCGGGGGAGGTGCTCTCGGTCGCCTACGCCGGCTCGGGCCAGATCCAGGACACCGGGGCGAAGATGTTCCACTGCGCCCCCGAGACGACGTCGACGATCATCTCGAAGTCGATCTCGAAAGACGGCGGCTCGACGACGTATCGGGGCAAGGTGCACGTCGATCCCGGCGCGACCCACGCCAAGTCCTTCGTGCGTTGCGACGCGCTCATCCTCGACGAGGACAGCGTGTCGGAGACGAAGCCCTACATGGAAGTCGGCGAACGCGACGCGGAGATCGGCCACGAGGCGACGGTCTCCAAGGTCGGCGACGACCAGCTCTTCTACCTGATGAGCCGCGGACTCTCGGAGGGTCAGGCGACCGGCATGATCGTCAACGGCTTCATCGAGCCGATCACCCGGACGCTCCCCATGGAGTACGCGGTCGAGTGGAGTCGGTTGATCGAGCTGCAGATGGAGGGCTCCGTCGGCTGACCGCGCTACCGGCGCCGAGCGGATCGGGTCAATATCCTTTGAGTGGCGAGGGCGAAAGGTCGAACGCGCATGGCCATGCGTGAGGATTGCAAGCACTTCCAGTCGAGGACCTACCCTTCGGGGGAGGTCGCGCGCCTCTGCGTCCTCGATCTCGCGCCCGAGGCCCCGTGGCGCTGCCCCGAGGACTGCGCCTCCTATGAGCACCGGCTTGCCGACGTGACCTGGACACACGGGTCGCTCGCCGCTCCGCCGGTCGAGTCCGAACCCGAGGAGTCCGCGGGGGATGTCAGCGAGCTGCTCGCCTCGGCCGTGGAGATCGTCGACGCCGTCGTCCCGGAGCAACTGGCCGAGGTGGAGGCCGATGAGGACCGTGCCGAGCGCCGCTCGCAGGGATCGGCAATGAAGCGCGCGCTGCGCAGGATCGGCCGTCGTCCCAAGTCGGCCGGTGGCGAGGGCGACCCGCGCTGAGCGAGCACCGCTTTACCCCTGAACTCGCCCGTTCGATCCCAGGTCCCGACTGGCTGTGCCGCGAGCGGGTTGACGCCGCGGAACGCTTCGCCGCGTCCGCCCTGCCGACCGAGGCCGAGGAGGACTGGCGTTACGGGCGGATCGGCTCCCTCGATCTTGCCGAGTTCGACCCCGTCGCCGTCGGACCGGGCCCGGACGCGTCCGCGCCGGCGGGATCGCCCGCAGGTCTGCTCTCGGGACTGGCAGCACCGGCGGCCCTCGTGCACACACGCGACGGCTTCGTCGTCTCGGTTCTCCTCGACCCAGGGGCCGGGGCCGCCGGACTGTCGGTGTCCGCCGCCGCCGGGCTGGCGTGCTCGCCGGCCGGTTTCGGGTCCGTCGTCGCGGCGGCCGAGGACGCCTTCACGCTGATGGCGGACGGCTTCGGGCCCGATGCCGTCGTCGTCGTCGTGCCGCCGGGGGTGCACGTCGCCGGCCCGATCGTCATCGTCCACCAGCTCGGCGCCCACGCCCGACCGGTGGCGGTCTTCCCCCGGACCTTCGTCGCGCTCGGTGAGGGGGCGACCGCGAGCGTCGTCGAGCATCTCGTATCGGACACCGGCGCCGCCCTCGTCTGCCCGGTCACCGAGCTCGAGCTGGCGCGGGACGCCCACCTCGCCTACCACTCGCTCCAGGAGTTGGACCGGTCCGCCTGGCAGCTCGGCTACGTGGCGAGCCGGATCGAGCGCGACGGCTCGCTGCGGTCGTTCTCAGCCGCCTTGGGCGGCGACTACGCGCGACTGTGCACGCACTCGACCCTCGGGGGCGAGGCCGCCTCGAGCGAGCTGCTCGCGGCCTACCTCGGTGACGGGACCCAGGTCCAGGATATGCGGACCTTCCAGGAGCACGCCGCCCCCCGCACGAGATCGAACCTGATCTTCATGGGCGCGGTCGACGACTCGGCGCGCTCGGTCTACAGCGGGCTCATCCGCATCCACAAAGGGGCGCGCAAGTCCAACGCCGCCCAGACGAACCGCAATCTCGTGCTCTCGGACGGCGCCCACGCCGACAGCGTGCCGAATCTCGACATCGAGGAGAACGACGTGCGCTGCAGCCACGCCTCGGCCGTCGGTCCTATCGACCGTGCCCAGCGCTTCTACGTCGAGTCCCGGGGCGTGCCGCCGCACGTCGCCGAGAGGCTGATCCTGCTCGGGTTCTTCGACGACCTGCTGGGACGGGCCCCGGAGCCCGGTGTCGCGCAGTACCTGCGGGGTGTCGTCGCCGGGCGCCTGTCCCGCGAGGACCGTGCCGCCGCGGCGGGGAACGGCGCGCGATGAGCGTCCCCGAACCCAGGGTGCTCCGCCTCTGCGCCGCCGCGGACGTCGCTCCAGGCGCGGCGCGCCGGTTCGTCGTCGACGGCGTCGGCATCTGCCTCGTGCGCTGCGCCGACGGGTTCCACGCCGTCGCCGACACGTGCAGCCACGAGGACTACTCGCTCGCCGAGGGTGAGGTTGACGCCGAGCGCGCCGAGATCGAGTGCTGGAAGCACGGCAGTCTGTTCTCGCTGGTGACCGGCGAGTCGCTGACGCTGCCGGCGACGCGACCCGTCGCCGTGTACGAGGTCGCCGTCGACAATGACGATGTCTCGGTCGTGCTGCCGTGACGGCGCAGGTGAGAGCCGGGGAGAACCGTTGAGCACGCTCACCGTTACCGGGCTCACCGTCGCCGTCGGCGGTGCCGAGATCCTGCGCGGCATCGACCTCGAGGTGAGAAGTGGCGAGGTCCACGCCGTGATGGGCCCGAACGGGGCGGGCAAGAGCACGCTCGGCAATGCGCTCATGGGCCACCCGGACTTCGCCGTCACCGGGGGGTCGGTGACGCTGGACGGGACCGATCTCCTCGCCCTTCCGACCTGGGAGCGCGCCGCGCGGGGCCTGTTCCTCGCCCCGCAGTACCCCGTCGAGCTGCCCGGCGTCCGAGCCCTCGAGGTTCTCGCGGAGGCGATTGCCGCCCGCCGCGGCGGGACGGAACCGGACCGCGTCGCCCTCGGGGACCGCCTCGCGGCCGAGGCGACCGAGATCGGGCTCGCGGAGGAGTTCATCGCACGGTCCTTGAACGTCGACGCCTCCGGAGGGGAGAAGAAGCGGCTCGAGACGCTCCAGCTCGCCGTGCTCGAGCCGGTGATCGCCATCCTCGACGAGCTCGATTCGGGGCTCGACGTCGACGCGCTCCGCGACGTCGCCCGCCGCATCGAGCGGGCCGCCCGCCCGGGGCCCGCGGGGCCTCCCCCCGGACGACAGCCCCTCGGCGTGCTGGCGATCACGCACTACAGCCGCCTGCTCGACGAGCTGCATCCCGACCGGGTGCACGTCCTCTACGAGGGGCGGATCGTCGAGTCAGGTGGGCCCGAGCTCGCCGAGGAGCTCGAGCGGACCGGTTACCAGCACTACGGTGTCGACTTCGCCCGATAGGGAGCCGCCGGCAACCGGACCCGCCCCTACCATGGCCGGCATGGCTGCGCCGAAGACGATCGCCCGGGTCGGGAGGGAGATCCGGGCCGCCGTCAGGGGTCTGCTCGACCAGTCCCAGCCTTTCGGCCGCCTCGCGCTCGTCCACACGGTCCAGGCGGCCGGCGCGACCTTCGTCGCGGTGTCGCTGGCGGGTTCGCTCTTCTTCTCGATCTCGGCCAGCGCCGCCGAGGGCAAGGTGCTGCTCTACCTGCTGCTCACGATCGCGCCCTTCGCGCTCGTCGGGCCGGCGCTCAGCCCGCTTCTTGACCGCGGCGCGGAGGCTCGCCGCACGAGCGTCGCGATCGCGAACATCGGCTCGGCCGTGCTGTGCCTTCTCATGGCGCGCGATGTCCACGGACTGTTGCTGTTCCCCGAGGCCTTCGGCGTGCTCGTCCTCGGCAAGCTCTACCTCGTCGCCCGCGCCGCCCTCGTCCCGGAGATGGCCGCCGCGGGCGACGACCTCGCCAGCGCGAACGCCAAGCTCGCCGTGCTCGCCTCGCTCGCGGGGTTCGCGACGGCGCCGCTCGCCGTCGGGTTCCTGAAGATCGGCCCGCAATGGGCACTTCTTCTCGGCGCCCTTGTGTTCCTCTTCGGCACGGTGGTCTCCCTGCGCCTGCCGCGGCCGTCGCACCGCGTCGCCGTCGCGGCCCCGGCACCGGAGGCGGGCGGCTCCGAGGAGAATCCCCGCCTCGCCCTGGCCCGCTACGCCGAGGTCCGCCAGCACCGCAGCCTGCTCGGCTTGCCGCTGTACCCGCCGGAGGTGCTCGCCGCCATCGGCGCGATGTCGATCGCGCGGGCGACGGTCGGTTTCGTCGAGTTCTTCCTGGCCTTCGGGCTGCGTCGCGCGCACGCCGCGACGTGGTGGTTCGGCGTCCTCCTCGTGGCGAGCGGGGCCGGGTCGCTGCTCGGCTCGCTCGTCGTGCCGCGGCTGCGTCGCCACCTGACGGAGCGCCAGATCATCATCGGGGCGCTCGCCTCGATCGTCGTCGGCTCGGTGGCGACGGCGATCGTCGGGGGGCTGTGGGCCCAGGTGATGCTGACCTTCGTCGTCGGCATCGGGCCGACGAGCGCGAAGCCCGCCCTCGACTCGATCGTGCAGCGCAACGTCCCGCCGGCGCTGCTCGGACGGGCGTTCGGCCGGCTGGAGACACGCCTCCAGCTGACCTGGGTCCTCGCCGCCGTGCTCGCTGTCATCGTCCCCTTCCCGCTGAAGCTCGGCGACGTCGTCGTCGCGCTCGCCGCCGTCGGGGCCTGCATCTCGTACGCGACGTTCGGGGGCTCGATGCGCCGCCAGCTCGCCCGCCAGGGGCTCCGGCGCCCGACCGAGATCGCCTGATGCGAGCTGGGAGGAGGCGGGGCCGGGCGCCTTTGCCGGGCGGGCGGCACCGGTATGGTGCCCCCGTGAGCGACCCGGCGCGACGGCCGCACGAGCTCGAGGCGATCGAGCTCCTTTCGTCCCTCGTTGGCCCCCCCGCCGGTGACGAGGTCTGGATCGGCGACGACTGCGCCGTCCTCGGGCCAGCGTCGGCTCGCGTGCTGTTCGCGACCGACCTCGCGGCCGAGAACGTGCACTTTGACCGGTGCCACGGGACTCTCGCCGACGCCGGGTGGCGGGTGCTCGTCCAGAACCTGAGCGACATCGCGGCGATGGGCGGCCGGCCCCGTGCCGCGGTCGTCGCCGTCGCCGGCGCCGACCTCGACGAGCTCGCTGCGATCTACGAGGGCCTTCTCGAGGCCTCGCGGCGTTTCGACTGCCCGGTTGTGGGGGGAGACCTCTCGGACTCCGCCGTTCTGAACATCGCCGTCGCCATCCTCGGCGAGACAGCCGGCTCGGCCCCGGTGCTGCGCCGCGGGGCAGGGCCGGGCGAGACGATCTACGTCACCGGTCCGCTCGGTGGCGCGGCGGCGGGGCTGCGCGAGCTGCGTGCCGATCCGTCCACCGTCTCGCCGTGCGTCACCGCCTTCCTGCGGCCCCAGCCCCGCCTCGCCGAGGGTGCGGCGGCGGCGGCGGCGGGGGCGGCGGCGATGATCGACATCTCGGACGGCCTCGGCATCGACCTGTGGCGGCTCGCCGCCGCTTCGCGGGTCGGTGTCGAGCTCGACGATCTGCCGGTCGCCGCCGGCGCGACGCCCGACGAGGCGCTCGGCGGGGGGGAGGACTACGAACTCGTCTTCACCGTTGCCGATCCCGGGCGGCTCGAGCAGGTCTTCACCGCACGGGGGCTGCGAGCACCGGTCCGCCTGGGAAGGACGACGGCGGACCGGGCGGCCTTCCACCTCCGCGGCGAGGACCTGGAGGTGGCCGGTTTCGAGCACCGGCTGGGGTGAGGCCCGCGCGTCGCGCGGGCTGGAATCGCGGGGGCGACCTAGGTGGGAAGAGCGGGGCGCCGGCGGCGGGTCGCCTTGACGACGCGCCCGGCGCGGATGCACGAGGTGCAGACGTGGAGCCGACGAGGCGTGCCGTCGACGAGGACGCGCACCCGCTGGATATTCGGGTTCCAACGGCGCTTCGTCCGGTGGTGGGAGTGCGAGACGCTCATGCCGAAGCTCGGCGACTTCCCGCACACCTCACAGACCGCAGCCACGGCGACAAACCACCTCGTACTCGGTTTCGGAATCGGATCCAGGAACTGCGCCGCGCCGAACGACGCGAACGAACCCGGGGACCAGCGGGTGAGGTTACCATCCTCGCCAATGAGATCGCACGCGGGGCCCCCGGCGCACGTCGGCGGTCGATGAACCCAAGCGCCACGCCAGAAGGCCGTGCTGACGCCGAGGGGGAAACCCCCCCCGCCAAGCTCGCGCTCGGGCCATCCGAAGTCGTCGCGGCGATGCTCGTCTTCCGCGACGCGCTGGGCGTGCACCAGGCGACGCTCAACCGCCTGAACGTCTACCCCGTCCCCGACGGCGACACCGGGACGAACATGCTGCTCACGATGGAGGCGGTGGTGCGCGAGATCGGCGAGCTCTCGGCCAGCGACCCCTCGCCGGGGGCTGCCGGTGGGATGGCGGGCGTCTGCGGCGCCGTCGCGCACGGCTCGCTGATGGGGGCGCGGGGCAACTCCGGGGTCATCCTGTGCCAGGTCCTGCGCGGGATCGCGACGACGTTCGCGCCGCTCGGCAGCGCCGGGGCGCTCGACGTCGCCGCGGCGTTCTGCTCCGGGAGCCGTTCGGCCCGCGAGGCCGTGCTCCGCCCGGCGGAGGGGACGATCCTCACCGTCGCGGACCGCGCCGCCGAGGCGGCCCAGTCGGCCGCCGACGCGCAGGCCGATCTCGTCGGTGTGCTCGACGCGGCGCGCACGGCGGCCGTCGAGGCCCTGTGGTCGACGCCGACGCTGCTGGCGGTCCTGGCGGAGGCCGGCGTTGTCGACGCCGGTGGGGCCGGCCTCGTCCTCTTGTACGACGCACTGCTCAACGTGGCGGACTCCCGCCCGATGCCGACCGAGCTCGAGCTGCCCGAGGAGGTCGCCCGGCTCGTCGCCGGCGGCTCCGCGCCGTCCGGCGCCTCGGCGGTCCCTGGCGAGGCGCCGTCACCCCGCTACGAGGTGATGTACTTCCTCGCCGCCCCGGACGAGCTCGTGCCCGCCTTCCGGGATGTCTGGGCCGGCATCGGCGATTCGATCGTCGTCGTCGGCGGGGAGGGGCTGTGGAACTGCCACATCCACACCGACGACGTCGGCGGGGCGATCGAGGCGGCCTTTGACGCCGGGCGCCCGCGCGAGATCAGGGTCACCGACCTCGCCGAGCAGGTGGAGGAGGAGCGCTGGGTGCGTGAGGGGGCGGCCCACCGTCCGGCGCCGCCTCGCCCGGGCGACAAGGCCCCGGTTGTCACCGCCGTCATCGCCGTCGGGAGCGGCGACGGGATCCACCGGATCTTCTACTCGCTCGGCGCCAGCTCGCTCGTCGCCGGTGGCCAATCGATGAACCCCTCGACCGCCGACATCCTCGACGCCATCGAGTCGGTTTCCGCGCAGCAGGTCGTCGTGCTGCCGAACAACTCGAACATCGTGCCGGTGGCCCGGCAGGCCGCCGAGCTCGCCTCGAAGCAGGTCTTCGTCGTGCCCACCCGCGCCGTGCAGGAGGGCTTCGCGGCGCTGCTCGAGTACGACCCGTCCTCGTCCGGCGAGGAGAACGCCCGCCTGATGGAGGAGGCCGCCCACCGGATCGTCGCCGCCGAGGTCACCCGCGCCGTGCGGACCACGTCGAGCGCGGCGGGGGAGGTCGCAGTCGGAGACTTCATCGGGCTGTCGCCGGAGGGCATCGAGTCCGTCGGCAAGGGTCTCGCCGACGCGACGATCGGGCTGCTCACCGCGCTCCTCCAGCCCGGCCACGAGATCGTCACCCTCGTGCAGGGCGAGGGGTCGACGGCCGCCGAGACCCGCGCCGTGACGGAGTGGATGAGCGCCGTGCACCCCGAGATCACGGTCGAGCTGCACCACGGAGGCCAGCCCCTCTACCCGTACCTCGTATCGATCGAGTGAGCCCGACGCCGTCCGGACGCAAGCTCGGGCAGCTCGAGAAGCTCCCGGTCTCGGAGCTGCGGTGGGTCGGGAACCGCAAGCGGGGAGCGCTCGAGTCGATGGGGATCTACTCGGTGCTCGACCTGCTCACCCACTACCCTCGCCGCTACGCCGACCGGACGAACGCCGTCGCGATCGACGCACTTGTTCCCGGCGCCATCGGCGTCGTCTCGGCGACCGTGCAGCGAGTGTCGCTGCGGCGCCTGCGCGGGCACCGCAGCATCGTCGAGGTCGTCGTCGACGACGGCACGGGCGAGATGCGCGTGACGTTTTTCAACCAGCCCTGGCGCACCAAGCAGCTCGTCGCCGGCCGCGAGGTGGCGCTGTTCGGCAAGGTCGACGTCTATCGCTCGGCCATGCAGATGGCGAACCCCGTCGTCGAGATCATCGGCTCGGCGCAAGCGCGCCAGACCCGCCGGATCGTGCCCATCTATGCCCAGTCCGGGCGGGCGGGTATCTCCTCGATCGAGCTCGCCAGGTACGTCACCGAGGCGCTGGCGCGCGCCGGGGAGTTCGCCGATCCCCTCGACGAGCCCCGGCGGGCGGCGACCGGACTTGTGAGCCGGACGGAGGCCTTCCACGCCATCCACGAGCCCGAGACGATGGCGGAGACCGTGGCCGCCCGGCGCCGGCTCGCTTTCGACGAGCTGTTCCGCATCCAGGTCGCGCTCGTCATGCGCAAGCGGGCCGCCGCGGCCGACGCCCGCGGCATCTCCCACGATGTCGACGCCCGCTCCGGCGTCCGACTCGTCGAGGACTTCCTCGCCGCCCTGCCCTTCGCGCTCACCGCCGCGCAGTCCCGTGTGATCGGCGAGATCCGACATGACCTCGCCTCGCCCGAGCCGATGCACCGGCTGCTCCAGGGCGACGTCGGTGCCGGCAAGACCGTCGTCGCCCTGGCGACGCTGCTCTACGCCGTCCAGGGCGGCTTCCAGGGGGCCCTCATGGTCCCGACCGAGGTCCTCGCCGAGCAGCACCACCTCGCCGCCCAGGCGATGCTTCGAGGACTTGAGGTGCCCGATCCCCGGCGCCTCGGCGGCAGGCGGCCGATCGCCATCGAACTGCTCACGAGCCGCACACCCGACTCGGCGCGGGCGCGGTTGCACGAATCGCTGCGCCGGGGGACCGCCGACATCCTGATCGGGACGCACGCCCTCATCACCGAGGAGGTCGGGTTCGCGTCGCTCGGCGCGGTCGTCATCGACGAGCAGCACCGCTTCGGCGTCGACCAGCGTGCCGCGCTGCGTGAGAAGGGCTCGGCCGCCGGGGCCGAGGGGCACGACCCGGACCTGTTGGTGATGACGGCGACACCGATCCCGCGCACCGCGGCGATGACCGTCTACGGCGACCTCGACTACAGCGTGCTCGACGAGCTGCCGCCGGGGCGCACGCCGGCGACGACGCGCTGGGCCGTCGACGACACCGTGGAGGCCGAGGCCTGGTCGCGGGTACGCGCCGAGGTGGCGGCGGGTCACCAGGCCTTCGTCGTCTGCCCGCTCGTCACCGCCGGGAGCGACACCGTCGACGACGACGGCCTCGCGGCCCCCGGTACGGACGAGTTTGCCGACGCCGACTTCGACGACGGGCGGCTCTTTGGCGCCGAGATCCTCAACTCTGAACGTCGGCCGCCCCGCGGGGCCGTCGACGAGCAGGCTCGGCTCCTCGCCGGCGAGCTCCGGGGGCTGCGGGTGGGTCTCCTGCACGGCCAGCTCCGCCCGGCCGACAAGGAGAGCGTGATGGCGGCGTTCCGCCGCGGGAGCCTCGACGTGCTCGTGGCGACGACCGTCATCGAGGTCGGCGTCGACGTGCCGGCGGCGACGGTCATGGTCGTCGAGGACGCCGACCGCTTCGGTATCGCCCAGCTCCACCAGCTCCGGGGCCGGGTCGGGCGGGGGGCCGACCCCGCCTGGTGCTACCTGGTCACCGGCGACGTGACGGACGAGGCCGCCAAGCGTCTCGAGGCCCTCGTCGAGTCGAACGACGGCTTCTACCTCGCCGAGATCGACCTCGAGCTGCGCGGCGAGGGCACCGTGCTCGGCGCCCGCCAGAAGGGACGCAGCGACCTGAAGCTGGCCTCGTTGCGGCGCGATCGCGACCTCGTCGACCTCGCCCGGGACCTGGCGGGCGACGTCGTCGCCGCCGACCCGACGCTCGCGGGCAACCCGCTCCTCGCCGACGAGCTGAGGATCTTCGTCGGTGACGACGAGGCGGAGTACCTGCTGCGCAGCTAGTGGGGACGGGGTGCCGCTGCCGGGGCGGGTTAGCGTTGTCCGTGCGCGTCATCGCCGGGTCCGCCCGCGGCAGGAGGTTGCGCGCCCCGAGACAGGGAGTGCGCCCGACCGCCGACCGGGTCCGGGAGGCGATCTTCGATGTGCTCGACCACCTCGGCGTGGTCGAGGGCGCGAACGTCGCCGACGTCTTCGCGGGGACGGGGGCGCTCGGCATCGAGGCGCTCTCGCGGGGGGCGGCCTCGGCGACGTTCGTCGACGCCGACCGTGACGCCGTGGCGACGATCAACTGGAACCTCGAGACGACCCGGCTCGGGTCGGCCAAGAGCCGCATCGTGCGCGCCGACGCGCTGGCGTGGTGCAAGTCGGTGACCGCGCCCTTCGATGTCGCCCTCGTCGACCCGCCGTACGCGTTCGACCGCTGGCGCGAACTCCTCGAACGGCTCCCCGCGCGCCTCGCCGTACTGGAGTCCTCGTACGAGGTCGAGCTGGCGGGCCCGTTCGTCCTCCACCGGGTCTACCGCTACGGCGGTACGCTCGTGACTGTGGCCGTGACCTCCCCCTCGTCGTCGGCTGCCCCGGGGAAGGAGCCGGAATGATCCGCGTGCTCTTCCCGGGCTCGTTCGACCCGTTCCACAATGGCCATCTCGAGGTCGTTGAGCGCGCCCGGCGCCTTTTCGACGAGGTCGTCGTGGCGGTGCTCAACAACCCGCAAAAGGGCGAGCCGCTGTTCAGCGCGCGCGAGCGCGAGCAGATGGTGGCCGAGTGCCTCGGCCGGTACGACAACGTCGAGATCGTCTCGATGACGACGCTCGTCGTCGAGGTCGCGCGCCAGGTCCACGCCGACGTGATCGTGAAGGGGTTGCGCGCCGTCACGGACTTCGAGAACGAGCTGCAGATGGCGCAGATGAACCAGCAGCTCTCCGGCGTCGAGACGCTCATGCTGCCGACCGGCTCGGCGTACTCGTTCATCTCGTCGCGACTTGTGCGCGAGGTCGCCCGCTACGGCGGCGACGTCAGCGCCTTCGTCCCCGACCCGATCGCGGTCCGCATGAAGGAGCGTTTTGGTGCCTGACAACGACTCCGAGGAACGGTTGACGGCGCCGGGCGCCGAGGTGAGCCTCGAGCTCGCGGAGATCCTCGAGGAGCTGGTGGGGATCGTCGAGCGCGCGAGGTCGATGCCGCTCTCGTCGTCGGTGATCATCGGCCGCGAGGAGGTCCTCGAGCTGCTGAACGCGGGGCGTGAGGCCTTGCCGGCGGAGTTCCAGCTGGCCCGGCGGGTGCTGCAGGACCGCGAGGAGGTTCGCGCCCGCGCGATGCGCGAGGCCGACGAGCTGCTCGACGAGGCACGCGCCCAGGCGGCGCACATGGTCCAGCGCACCGAGATCGTGCGGCAGGCCCGCAACAACGCCGAGCGGATCCTCGCCGACGCCGAGGCCGAGAGCCGCCGGATCCGCCACGAGGCGGACGACTACGTCGACCGCAAGCTCGCCGCCTTCGAGATCGTGCTCGACCGGACGATCCGCACCGTGCAGGCCGGGCGCGACCGCCTGAGCGTCAGCGAGGACGACGGCGAGGCCGACGAGCTCGGCGAGATGGACGCCGCCGAGGACGCCTTCTTCGACCAAGATCGGCAGTGACGGGGGCGGTCGCCTGATGCGGACGGCCAACCGTTTGCTCGTTGTGCCGGTCGCCGCGCTGCGGCGCGACCCCGGGAGCCGGCTCACGATCGACACGGTGGTCGAGGCGCACGACCTCGCCGTGAGCGCCTCGCGCGTCCCCGAGGACTCGCCGGTCGCCGTCGAGCTGCTGCTCGAGTCGGTCCACGACGGCGTCCTCGTCTCCGGCACGGTGCGCGCCACCTGGGAGGGCGCCTGCCGTCGCTGCCTCGAGGCGGCAACGGGGGATCTCGTCGCCGAGGTGCGCGAGCTCTGCGTCGAGGACGCCGACGACGAGACGACGTACCCCCTCGGCCGCGACGAGGTCGACCTGGCGATGATCGTCCACGACGCGTGTATCCTCGACCTGCCGCTCGCACCCCTGTGCGGCGAGGGTTGCCGGGGGTTGTGCCCCGGCTGTGGCGTCAACCGCAACGTCGAGACGTGCTCGTGCGCTCTCGGCCGGGGCGGATACGGGTCGGCGCCGGAAGGTGCCGGTGGAGACGGGGGCGAGACCGACGGCCGGTGATCGCCGGCCAGACGAGTAGGAAGACCGATGGCTGTCCCGAAGAAGAAGACCTCGAAGGCGCGGAGCCGGAGCCGGCGCGCGTCGAACTGGACCCTCGCCGAGCCGGCGCAGAGTCGCTGCCCCAACTGCCAGCACGCCAAGCTCCCGCACGTCGTCTGCCCGAACTGCGGCTGGTACAAGGGACGCCAGGCGATCGAGGTCGACTGATCCTCCCGATCGCCGTCGACGCCCTCGGGGGTGACAAGGCCCCCGCCGAGATCGTCGCCGGCGCGCGCCGCGCCCACGAGGAGTTCGGCCTCCCGGTGTTGCTCGTCGGCCCCGACGACGGCCGGCTCGGCGACTGCGGCGACCTCGAGGTCCTCGTGGCGAACGAGTCGATCGCGATGGACGAGGACCCCGCCCGCGCCGTGCGCGCGAAGCGCGACTCGACGCTCGTGCGCGCCGCCGAGGCGGTGGCCCAGGGTCGCGCCTCGGCGATGGTGAGCGCCGGCAACACCGGCGCGGCGATGGCCTCGGCGCTGTTCCGGATGGGACGCCTGCAGGGCGTCGCCCGCCCGGCGATCGCGGCGCCGCTGCCGATCCCGTCCGGCGGGCACCCGACGGTGCTCATCGACGCCGGCGCCAACGCCGACTGCCGTCCCGAGTGGCTCGTCCAGTTCGCCCAGATGGGCTCGGCCTTCGTGACCAGCCGCTACGGCACGGCCGCCCCCACGGTCGCGCTGTTGTCGAACGGTGAGGAGGATACAAAGGGCAGCCCGCTCGTCAAGGAGACCCACGCGCTCCTCGCTGCCGGGGCCGGCGTGCACTTCGTCGGCAACGTCGAGGGGCGGGACCTGCTCGCCGGGGGGGTCGACGTCGTCGTCTCGGACGGCTTCACGGGCAACGTCGCCCTCAAGTCGCTCGAGGGGGCGCTCAACGCCTTCATGGGGATCCTCGGCCGGGTCTTCGCCGAGACGCCGGAGAACAAGGCCGCCGGCGACGTGCTCGGGCCGTCGCTGCTCAGGTACGCGAGCTACGTCGACCCCGAGGAGACGGGCGGCGCGGTGCTGCTGGGCGTCGAGGGCGTCTGCATCATCAGCCACGGGAGCAGCACGGGGCGCGCCATCGTGAACGCCATCAGGGTCGCTGGCGACCTCGTCGCCGGCGACCTCGTCGGGCAGGTCCGCGCGGCGGTGAGCCGGTAGCATCGGGACCGGTCGGGGCGAGGGACCCGCGGGCGGCCGCCCGCGGGCTTTGTTGTCTTCCGGAGTGCCAGGATTAGCGCGGACCCCAAGGAGGTGTCGTGCCGACGGAACCATTGAAGGAACGAATGAACCGCGAGCAGGTTCTCGAGCTCGTGCGGCTCCAGCTTGCCGACATCCTGGAGATCTCGCCGGACGGCATCGCCGAGTCGTCGTCGTTCAGCGAGGATCTTAATGCGGACTCGCTCGCTCTCATCGAGCTCGTCGAGTCGCTCGAGGAGGAGCTGCGCAACCAGGTCGCCGACTTCCGCATCGACGACGAGGATCTCGAGGATCTCCGCACGGTGCGGGACGCCGTCGACTACGTGACGGCGAAGCTCGAGGCAGCCTGACGACCCCTGCGAGGCCCGACCCGGCCGTCGCAGCCCACGCGACGACGGACGGAACCGCCGCCTCCGACGGCGCGCGCAAGCTTCTCGCCCGACGGATCGGGCGCGGCGTCGACCGGGACCTGTTGCGCCTCGCCCTTTGCCACCGTTCCTACTGCGCCGAGTTCCCGGGGCAGGAGTCGAACGAGCGCCTCGAGTTCCTCGGTGACGCCGTGCTCGGGATCGTCGTCACCGAGCACCTCTACCGCCGCTGCCCCGAGCTCCCCGAGGGCGACCTCGCGCGCATCCGGTCCGCCGTCGTGAGCACCGAGGCGCTGGCCCCCGTCGGTGCCGAACTCGGGCTCGGCGCCGCCCTGTTGCTCGGGCGGGGCGAGGACGCTTCCGGCGGGCGCGCCAAGCCCTCGATCCTTGCCGATGCCCTCGAGGCGGTCATCGGCGCCGTGTTCCTCTCGGCGGGGATAGAGCGGGCGGGCGCCTTCGTCCTCGGGCTGCTGGGCGACGAGCTCGACGAGATCTCCGGGCGCGACGAGCTCGGCGACGCGAAGAACCGGCTCCAGGAGATGTGCTCGCGCCTCGGTGTCGGGCCGCCCCGCTACGCGCTGACCGAGCAGGGACCCGAGCACGCCAAGCGTTTCGAGGCAGAGGTGCGCGCCGGTGCGGTCGTCGGGCGGGGCCGGGGCAACTCGAAGAAACACGCCGAGCGCGCCGCCGCCGAGGAGGCGATCGGCGCCCTCGGCGCCACCCCCCACCGGTAGCCCGGGTGCCTGAGCTGCCGGAGGTCGAGACCGTCCGGTCGGGTCTCGCTGCCACCGTCGTCGGGCGCACGGTCGTCGCCGTCCGGGTGACCGGTCCCCGCACCGTGCGACGCCAGCCCGTGCGCCGCTTCGCGGCCCGCCTCACGGGGCGGCGGGTGACCGCGGTCGGCCGACACGGCAAGTACCTGCTCGTCGGCACCGACCGGGGCACGCTCGTCATCCACCTGCGAATGACCGGCCGTCTGGCACTCGTCGACGGCCCCCAGGCTCCGCGCGCGCCCCACACCCACGCGATCCTCACGCTCGACGACGGGCGGGAGCTGCGCTTCGTCGACCCGCGCACGTTCGGCGAGCTCTTCTTCTGCCTCCCGGGCGAGCCGCTCCTCGGGCAGGTGACTGGCCGCCTCGGTCCCGACGCCCTCGTCGATGAGCTCGGACCGGAGGTGCTCGGCCCGCTCGTCGTCCGTCGCCGCACGACCCTGAAGGGGCTGCTCCTCGACCAGCGGGTGATCGCGGGGGTGGGCAACATCTACGCCGACGAGATCTGCTTCGCAGCAGGCCTGCGGCCCGACCGGCGCACCGAGTCGCTCCGGCCCGACGAGGTCGTCCGGCTCAGCGCCGCGCTCGCGGCGGTGATGGAGCGGGCGGTCGCGGCCGGCGGGTCGTCGCTCGGCGACGGCAGCTACCGGGACCTGTTCGACTCGCCCGGGGCCTTCCAGGTTGAGCACGCCGTCTACGGTCGGGCCGGCGAGCCCTGCCGGGTCTGCGGGACGGCGGTCGCCGGCACCCGGGTGGCGGGCCGTTCGGCGCACTACTGCCCGCGCTGCCAGTCGTGACCGGACCCGGGCGGCCGCGCCGGACCCCGCTGGCGGGCGGCTTCGCCGCGAGCCGGTGCCGCCACCCGGGTAGCGTGGCGGCATTGTGTTTTTGAAGTCGCTCTCTCTCAAGGGTTTTAAGTCGTTTGCCGACCCGACGACCTTTGAGTTCGAGCCCGGTGTCACCGTCGTCGTCGGGCCGAACGGATCGGGCAAGTCGAATGTCGTCGACGCCATCGCTTGGGTGCTCGGCGCCCAGGGGCCGAGCGTCGTGCGCTCGGCGAGGATGGATGACGTCATCTTCGCCGGCACCGCCAAGCGGGCGGCGCTCGGGCGGGCCGAGGTCATCCTCACGATCGACAACTCCTCGCACCGGCTGCCGATCGAGCTCGCCGAGGTGACGATCGCCCGGACGCTGTTCCGTTCCGGCGAAAGCGAGTACGCGATCAACGGCTCGCCGTGCCGCCTACTCGACATCCAGGAGTTGCTCTCCGACACCGGGGTCGGCCGCCAGCAGCACATCGTGGTCGGCCAGGGCCAGCTCGACACGGTGCTCGCGGCGCGTGCTGAAGACCGGCGGGCGGTCATCGAGGAGGCGGCCGGGATCCTCAAGTACCGGCGCCGCCGTGAGCGCGCGAGCCGCCGGCTCGAGAGGACCGACACGGGCCTCGCCCGCGTCCAGGACCTCCTGCGCGAGGTGAAGCGCCAGCTGAAGCCGCTCGAGCGCCAGGCGACCTCGGCGCGCCAGCACGGCGAGCTCGAAGCGGAGCTCGCCGCCCTGCGGCTCCACCTCGCCGGGCGCGAGCTCGCCGAGCTCACCGGGCACCGCACCGCCCTCGACGTGACCGCGGCGGAACTCGGGGCGGGCCTCGCGCGACGCAACGGCGAACTCGAGGTCCTCGACGCCCGCCTCGCGGCGATCGAGGGGGAGCTCGGAGCCGCCCGCGCCGACGACCTCGCGCCGACCGTCGCGCGCCTCGAGCAGCTGGCCGAGCGGGCGCGTGGCCGACTCGCGCTCGTCAACGAGCGCCGGCGGGCC
>PLPK01000001.1 GCA_003159795.1 Acidimicrobiaceae bacterium
TAGGAGCTGTAAGTGGACTTCGGGCGTCTCGGTCTCGTCCCTGACGGGGAGCGGCGCCGGGTCTGCCACGGGCTCATCTTCACAGCGGTGTTCAGCCGCCATCAGTTCGTCTGGCCGACTTTCACCCAGACCACCGAAGACGTCATCTGTGGCTTCGAGGCCGCCTGGCGGTTCTTCGGCGGAGTGTTCCCGGTCGTAATCCCCGACAACATGGCCTCGATCGTCACAAAGGCCGAGAACACGGCCCCTAGGTTCAACGACACCTTCTTCGAGTACGCCCAGTCGAGGGGCTTTGTCATCGACGCGGCCCGCGTCGCCACCCCGACCGACAAGCCGAGGGTGGAACGCGTCGTCTCTTACGTCCAGAAGAACTTCTTTGCCGGCGAGAGCTTCATCGACCTTGCCGACTGCCGTGAGCAGGCCGAGATCTGGTACAAACAGACCGCCGGCATGCGCATTCACGGCACGACCCAGTGCCGCCCGGCCGAGGTCTTCCGCCTCGAGGAGCTGGCTCGTTTGGTCCAGCTCCCCGGTCAGCCGTTCGACATCCCGCGTTGGTCAGAGCCGAAGCTGCACCGTGACTTCCACGTGGAGGTGGACAAGGCCCTCTACTCGGCCCCGCACCAGCTCGTCGGCAGACACTTGAAGGCAAGGCCCGACTCCAAGACCGTGAAGCTGTACTTCCGCGGAGAGCTCGTGAAGCTCCATCCGAGAAAACCACCTGGTGGGCGCTCGACCGATCCGGCCGACATGCCGAGCGGGAAGGAGATCTACGCGACGAGAGATCTCGACCGCCTCGCCCACATGGCCGAAGGCCACGGGGAGGCGATCGGCATCTATGCCCGGGCGATCTTGGACACCCCACTTCCCTGGACCAAGATGCGCCAGGTCTATCGCCTCTTGGGACTGGTGAAAAAGTGGGGCCCGGCCCGGGTCGAGTCGGCCTGTCGGCGTGCGCTCGAGGCAGAGGCGATCGACGTGAACCTCATAAGCCGCATGCTGGAACGCGCCAAGGAAGCCGCCGAGCCCGACGCCCGGCCCGAGCCGGTCGTGGTTCAGGGACGCTTTGCCCGTGGTCCTTCTGAGTTCGCGACCGCAAAGCAGGCGAACAGATGACCGCCCCGTCGCCCACAGTCTCGCCCGAGCTCAAGGTGCTCATGCGCCGGCTCCGCCTCGGGCGTTTACTGGACACCTTACCCGAGCGCCTTGCTCTCGCCCGCAGTCACGAGCTCAGCCACGTCGAGTTCTTGGAGCAGCTGTTCTCAGACGAGGTGCAGCGCCGTGACGCCGACTCGGCAGGACTTCGTGCCCGGGTGGCCCATCTTGACCCGCACATGTACCTCGAGGCCTGGGACGAGACGGCCGCGGTCAGCTATGACCGGTCGGTGCTCTCAGAGCTCGTGTCGCTGCGCTTTGTCGACCAGGGCCGGAACGCTTTGATTCTGGGACCAGTCGGGGTGGGGAAGACATTTCTCGCCACTGCGCTCGGTCACATCGCCTGTCGCCGACGGATCAGTGTGCATTTCGAAAGGGCCGACCGTCTCCACAGGCGCCTTAGAGCGGCGCGCCTCGACGCGAGCTACGACGCCGAGATGCGAAAGCTCATCGGGGTCGAGCTTTTGATTCTCGACGACTTCGCCCTCCAGGCACTGGATCCCACCGAGACGGCCGATCTCTACGAGCTTGTCGTCGAGCGCCACCACTCGGCGGCCACGGTGCTCACCTCGAACAGGGACCCGGTTGAGTGGCTGGCGGTCATGGCCGATCCGCTCCTCGCCCAGTCCGCCGTCGACCGTCTGAAAAGCGCCGCCTGGGAGCTCGTCATCGAAGGAGAGTCCTACCGCGGACGGGAAAAGCCAGTCATCGGTCCCGGTGAAGACGAGCCTCCTTCGACGCAGCGACGCCGTTCCACTTGACACCTGCTTTGGCTGTCGAGATCATCGCGTCAGCCGGTCGATGTGGACGCGACGTGGTCCCATGCTTCTGGCAACGGCCTGGTCCCTTAAGACTGGCAAGCGACAGTGCTCGAAGCTGACGAAGCCATGGCCGGTAAACGGACACGCGCTTGACCTTCTTCACACAGAGGTTGAGCCCTTCGGTCGGACCGTGCGTGCTGGCCTTGCGAACATCGGGAGCGGTTTCTCGACGGTGTCGTTCTGGTCGCGCGCTCGATCATCCTTGCGATCAAGGGAACGCTCAACGCCTCGGCATCGAGCGCCCGGGCACAGGCGGACTCGACACGTCCCGGGCCCCACTTCTTGACGAGACCGAAGAGGGCGTAGACCTGGCGCATCCTGGTCCAAGGAAGCGGGTTGTCCAAGAGCGCTTCGGCATAGGCGCCGATCGAGTCCCCGTGCCCGCGGGCCAGGTGCTTTAGGTGCTCGATGTCCCGGAGGGCATAGGCCGTCTTCTCCGCCGGCAGGTCGGCAGCATCGGTCACCCGCCCACCGGGCTTCTGGCGGGGGTGGACTTTCACGAGCTGGCCCCGGTGGAACACCCGCACCAGCTGGCGGTCGGCCCGCACCTCCACCTTCTGGCCGATCAGGTTGCCCGGGATCGAGTAGAGCGCCTTTGCCACCTCGATGTGATGGTCACGGTGCACCTTGGCACTTACATAGATGGGGATGTCATAGGGAAAGACCGGAGCGGGGAGAAGATGAGCCTGTTCCTCGAGGGAGAACAGCTCGGCCGGACGGCACTGGGTCGTGCCGTGGGTGCGCATGCCTGCCCGGATGCGACACCAGGTCTCAACCCGGCGCTGGCCGTCGTCTATGTCGATGAACTGCTCGCCGGCGAAGAACGAGTTGCGCACAAAGGGCACGACGCGCTCGACACGAGGCTTGTCGGTCGGCTTTCTCACCCTGGCCGGGTCGATGAGAAAGCCACGGTCCTGGGCGTACTCGACAAAGGCCTGATTGAAGCTGGGCTCGAGGTTATCGGCCTTAACGACGATGCTCGACATGTTGTCGGGGATGACGACCTTGAAGACCCCGCCGAAAAAGCCCCAGGCCGCCTCGAAGCCGGAGATGACAACCTCTGTGGTCTGGCGGAAGCCGAGCTGCACATAGCAGTGCCTCGAGTAGCAGGCCGTGAAGATGAGCGCCCAGCACACCCGCTGTCGACCTGTTGCCGGGTCGGGCAGAAGGCCCATTCTTCCGAAGTCGACCTGGAGCTCTGCTCCTGGCTCGCCGTCTGCGACACGCACCGTCGTGCGCCTGTTCGCACGGCTGACGCCCAGGACCTCGAGGGCATAACGGTGCAAGGTGCGCTCAGGCACGACGACTCCACGGCGCTCCAAGAGCTCATGGGCCTTTTTGACCGTGAGCTTGTCCTCGACGAGCCAGGTCTTCAGCTGATCGTGGTTGGCCTTGATCACTTCCCAGGCCGAGCCGTGGCCGTCGGGGCGATGAGGACGGACCTGCTCGCAGATCTGGCCGATCAGCTCGTCGGTGATCTGTGCTTCGCCCTCATCTCGGACCACTCCGCAGGCGCCAGCCGCCTCGAGGTATCGGCGGATGGTCTTTCTGTCCACCGAGAACAATCGCTCTATCGAGCGCAAGCCCTCACCCCGTAGCCAGAGCCGCAGGACCTCACGGATCTCGAACACGTGAACCTCCCGGAATGTCATCGCCACCTTCTTGGGCCGCTTTCGGTCTGGTGGCGAGTCCAACCTCAGCGACGCCGTCGCTGGTGGATGCTCCGGGGTGGTCCCATTACTGGCGAAAGGGTGGTCCCATGCTGCTGGCGAAACTCACCTCAAGGTGGTCCCATGTCGCTGGCGGGCGACAAACAATGCCATCCACAGCCCGACCGCGGGCCCGAGACCTGAGGGAGTCGGTCGCGATCGAAGAAGTCAGAGCGTCGAGGTATTCGTCGTTGGTGTGGAGAGATGGCGTCTGTAACTACGGCAACCGATGTGAGCCTCGTCGGACTAGGCATGTTTCGTAACTTCAATAATCCTGGCTGCAAAATACATCGCTTCGGCGCATTCAGCACCGGGGAGGGTGCTCGCGGGCAGCGGAGTGGAGACCCTGAGATGAGGGTAAAGCTACTGCACCGGACCCTACTTCTCAGCGCAGCCCTTCGCGAAATGAACGAGAAGCTAGTGTCCTGGAAGCTTGTTCCGCCAAGAAATCTTGGTTGATCGGGAATTTCCGTGTCCAGCCCGCGTTGGTCCGTTGTATCGACCAATATCGGAGGGACACCATGGCACGTCGCGGGCGACCAAGCGTCGAGATCGAGCTGAGCAGCGAGGAACTCGCCACACTTAAGCGCTGGTCGCGCCGGCATTCCTCTTCGCAGGCCTTGGCGCTGCGATCCAAGATCGTGCTGGCGTGCGCGGCGGGCGACGCCACCCTCACCGAGATCGCGGCGGAGTTGGGCTGCAATCCGGTGACGGTGGGCAAGTGGCGCCACCGTTTCGCCCTCGACCGCCTCGACGGGCTCGTCGACGCACCTCGCCCGGGCGCGGTGCGCACGATCGGTGACGACGTGATCGAGGCGATAGTGGTCGAAACCCTGGAGACGACACCGGCGGACGCCACGCACTGGTCGACGAGGAGCCTGGCCAACAAGCACGGGATCAGTCACACGACAGTGGGCGAGATCTGGCGAGCCTTCGGGCTCAAACCGTGGCGAGCCGACAGCTTCAAGGTCTCTCCCGACCCGGACCTGGTGGAGAAGATCCGGGACCTGGTGGGGCTGTACATGAGCCCGCCGGTCGCTGCGGCCGTGTTCGCCATCGACGAGAAGCCCCAGATCCAGGCGCTCAATCGCACCGCCCCGACCCTGGCGATGCTGCCCACCACTCCCCAGCGGGCCACCCATGACTACGAGCGCAACGGCACCTGCGACTTGTTCGCCGCGCTCAACGTGGCCACCGGAACCGTCATCACCGACATCCGCAAGTCCCATACCAGTGCCGACTTCATCGCCTTTTTGAACAAGGTCAACCGCGAAGTACCAGCCGAGCTCGACGTGCACGTGATCTTGGACAACCTGTCCGCTCACAAGACGCCGACCGTCCACAAATGGCTGTTGCGCCATCGCCGGTTCCACTTCCACTTCACGCCCACCTACGGGTCGTGGATGAACCTCGT
>PLPK01000080.1 GCA_003159795.1 Acidimicrobiaceae bacterium
CCTCCCCGACTTGTCGACAACCTCAATTGCTTCGCCTCCGAGAATCTGGGACTTGTCGGCTCCAGTTCGGACCGAACTGGATCGATGGCTGCTGCTCACCGAGCTGGACGCCATCGGCGCCTTGATCCTTGGGGTCGAACCGAAGGGCCTCGAGGCTGTGCATCGATCACAGTTTCCTGTCCTCCAAGCCTACGAGCACCAGATGGTCTTCGACGTGTTGGGGAGGCAGCTGTGTGGTGACTGGCACCAGCATGGCTATCTTCAAGCTCAGATTGAGGCGGAGGCGAAGGACAGCGGGGCTCGCGGCTGGGTGACGCTGTGGAACCGAGTCCAGGCATACCGCCAGGGAAATACTGACGTCGATCTTGGCCCGTTCGTACCGCCGTTCCGGCCAGCCGATCGCGAGACCGCAATGACCAGTGCCTACGGAGTATTCGTCGAGCGCTACGGACTCAAGGTGCCCGCGACCGCGGAACGACCGACATGATCCCGTCCTTGGTGGCGCCTGAGCTGCGGGACTCGATCGTCGAGTACCTGGCGACCACCTTCGCGCTTTCCGAGGATGAGGCCTACCGGGCGCTCACCGAGTTCCTGCTCGACGAAACCGACGGCATCTTCCGTGGTCCGTACCTGAGAGTACGCCTGCCATTCGTCGATGCTCCCGAGGACGCGGACTTCGGAGTGGCATGGAGCCCCGCTGGGTTGCAGCCTTACGCGCACCAGCTCCTCGCTTGGCATCGACTGGCGGGCCGGGGGCAGGCCCCAAAGTCGACTCTGGTGACGACCGGCACCGGTTCAGGGAAGTCGGAAGCCTTTCTCATTCCCGCCATCGACCACGCCATCTGGGCTCGGGGACGCGGTCAGCGAGGGATCAAGGCACTCCTCCTCTACCCGATGAACGCGCTCGTCACCGACCAGGAGCGACGAATTGCGTCGATGCTCACCGATCCCATTGCCCAGGCTGGGGGAGTCACCGGCGGCGTGTGGATCGGCGATGACGGGTCGATCCGTCCCCGCCGTGGGATGGACGGCACCCATCTCGTCACCGACCCCGCTGCGCTCATGGCCGACCCGCCGGATCTCCTTCTCACAAACTACAAGATGCTTGACCGGCTGCTCACCAACGCAAGTCGTCAACGACTGTGGGCCGCCAACACCCGCCCGGTTGATGACATTGGCAGTTGGGAACAGCCGCTGGCCTACCTGGTGCTAGATGAGTTCCACAGCTACAACGGTGCCCAGGGCACCGACGTTGCCATGCTCCTTCGACGGCTCGGGCATCGCCTCGGCACCGCGACCGCGGCATCACCGCTTACGGGCATCGCCTGTGTCGGCACGTCGGCCACCCTCGGCTCTTCGTCGACCGCCGTAGCGAACATGTGTAACTTCGCTTCGAGGGTCTTTGGAACGCGCTTCGATGCGTCAGCGGTGATCGGAGAACAAAGGCGGTCTGTGGGCGACGTGTGCAGCGATATCAACTTCGCCCTGCCGGTTCCATCGCCTGATGACGTTGTGGCGCTTGACTCCCTCGATCTCGACGGTCTTGCCGAGGCTTTCACTGGTGTGGGGTTCGACAATGCCCAACTGGTAGGCGACCGGCTCCTCCGTCATCGGGTGACCGCCAGTCTGCTCCGCATTGCAGCCGAACAACCGCGTAGGTGGCCCGACGCAGTAGCCGGCATCGCCCAGCAGGTCCCCGAATGGGGTGCCGCACTTGCCCAGGACGCCGAGAAAGTTGGCGTTGCTCTGGAACGGTTCGTAGCGCTGGTCTCCCAGGCCCGCGGACGGAAGAGCTCCGGCGAGGAGCGGCCGCTGTTCTCAGTCGAGGTCCAGGTGTGGATCCGTGAGGTTCGGCGACTGAAGCGCACGGTTTCACTTGCCCCTGCATTCCGGTGGGCGGATTCACCCTCCAACATCGATCACGACAACATGACCCGGGAACTTCCGTCGGTGTACTGCACGTCTTGTGGACGCTCCGGGTGGCTCGGTGTCGTCAATCGAGCTGGCGGGCAGGGTGCCGCTGCCATCGAGCGCATCGTCTATGACGTCGAGACCGACCCTTACGCCGTGTCGCTGCGCGACCGAGGACGAACCCGCACCATGCTGCGGGCCAACCCCGGCGAAGCCAACGTGCTGTGGCTCGATACGGACTCTAGCCAGGTCTACGGCTCCGATAGTGAGGAAACGAACCGCATTCCGGTCCTCGTTGGTGGGATGACCGGAGGAGGAAGCAACGAGGAAGCCAGAGACGAAGCAGCAGAAAGGCAGGAGTGCCCATCGTGCGGGACCCGCGACGCCATCCGGTTTCTCGGTTCGCGGGTTACGACGCTTGCCTCGGTAGGTATTACCCAGCTGTTCGGTTCCAAGCACGTTGCTGATGGAGAGCGAAAACTTCTAGCCTTCACCGACTCGGTGCAGGATGCCTCCCACCGCGCCGCGTTCTTCTCCGGTCGCACTCATCGCTTCAATCTCCGAGCGACTCTGTCGGCGGCGCTGCAGTCCAAGAGCAAAGTCCTACTGCCCGACGCGGCTGACTTGGTGCTGACTCGAGCCGATCAGGACAGCCATCCGCCTAATGCAATTTTCTCCCTCATGCCTCCCGATCTATTGCTGGAAGATTGGCTCAGGGCCGCGTGGGAGTCACCAGGCTCTCGAGCGGCTCTCGACGCCCGCGACGGACTCGCGCTGCG
>PLPK01000020.1 GCA_003159795.1 Acidimicrobiaceae bacterium
CAATTCCGCGGCGAGCGCTTAGCATTTCCACAGGTACTTTGTGCCATCAGCGGGGGGGTTTCCTATGTCGAACGTGGAACCAAAACCAGAAGAAAAGAAGGCATCAACAAGCGATCGACCGGAGAAGATAGGCGACATGCCGAAGATCATCTTCTTCTTGACATTGACTTACTTGCTCCTATTGATCGCGTTGTTCATCACGTACATGACTTGGTCGGCATTTCGCCTCCGCGTCCCGAGTTCCCTCGGGCCTCTTCCTGTCGGAGCCGTATGGTTTGCTGCCGCCGGTGCGGTCGTGTCGAGTCTCTGGGGCATATTCCGCTACAACCACACCTGGAAGCGAAGTTTCGATTACCACTACTACATCCGACCCCTTTTTGGAGCCGTGACGGGATCGATCGGTGCACTGATCTACTTGGTTCTGCTCAATCTCGGCAGCAAGGCGAAGGTCGTCGTGGATCGTGACACCTTCTACGTCGTGGCCTTCGTCTTCGGCTATGCGGACTATGCGTTCTTGCAGCTGGTGAGGAACGTCACCGATGTGATCATCAAGCCAGGGGTCAACGCCTCCACCCAGAACGGTCAGCTGAGCTAGGACGACTGCCAAGGCTCATCGTGCTTCGAGCTGTCCATCGGTCGGAAGCGTTCCCGACCGCCGGCTGGGTGGCGGGGACGCATCCTTGACTTCCGAGTCGGCCGAGACGCCCCAATCGAGCGCCTGTGCGATGCGACTGCCACTGTCTGACCCGACGACTTCCCGGCCCTCAGCGCGCGAGCATGCCCTTGAGGTAGCGGCCCGTGTAGCTCGCGGGGATCGTCGCCAGCTTCTCTGGTGAACCCTCGGCGACGACCCGACCACCGGCATCCCCGCCCTCGGGACCGAGGTCGATCACCCAGTCGGCGGACTTCACGACGTCGAGGTTGTGCTCGATGACGAGCACGGTGTTGCCCTGGTCGACGAGGCGCTGCAGCACACCGAGGAGCTTCTTCACGTCGTCGAAGTGCAGTCCCGTCGTCGGCTCGTCGAGGATGTAGAGGGTCCGCCCCGTCGCGCGCTTTGACAGTTCCGAGGAGAGCTTCACCCGTTGCGCCTCGCCGCCGGAGAGGGTTGGCGCGGGCTGGCCGAGGCGGATGTAGCCAAGACCAACGTCGACGAGCGTGCCGAGATGGCGCGCGATCGTCGGCTGGGCCGCGAAAAAGTCTCCTGCCTCCTCACACGACAGATCGAGGACGTCGGCGATCGACTTGCCGCGCCAGAGCACCTCGAGCGTGTCGCGGTTGTAGCGCGCCCCCTTGCAGATCTCACACGGCACGTAGACATCGGGCAGGAAGTGCATCTCGATCTTGATCGTCCCGTCGCCGGAGCAGTTCTCACAGCGCCCGCCCGAGACGTTGAACGAGAAGCGCCCTGGTTTGTAGCCCCGCAGCTTCGCCTCGGTCGTCTGGCTGAAGAGCTGACGGATGCGGTCGAACACCCCCGTGTAGGTCGCCGGGTTCGACCGAGGCGTGCGCCCGATCGGCGACTGGTCGATGTCGATCACCTTGTCCAGGAGCTCGACGCCCTCGATCGTGCGGTGCCGGCCCGGGACGGTGCGCGAGTGGTAGACGGTCTTGGCGAGCGAACGGTGAATGACGTCGTTCACGAGCGTCGACTTGCCCGAGCCCGACACGCCGGTGATGGCGACGAAGCAACCGAGCGGCACCGAGACGTCGATGTGCTGGAGGTTGTGCTCGTAGGCGTCACGCACGACGAGGTGGCCGTGCGCCGGCTTGCGGCGGCGTTTCGGCACCGGGATCGTCAGCGCGCCCGAGAGGTACTTGCCCGTCACCGAGCGCGGTTCGCGCAGGAGGCCGGCGACCGGCCCCGAGTAGACAATCTCCCCACCGCGCTCGCCCGCCCCCGGGCCGATGTCGACGACGTGGTCGGCAACGCGGATCGTCTCCTCGTCGTGCTCGACGACGATCACCGTATTGCCGAGGTCCCGCAGGCGCACCAGCGTCTCGATGAGACGCCGGTTGTCCCGCTGGTGGAGCCCGACCGATGGCTCGTCGAGCACGTAGAGCACGCCGACGAGACCCGAGCCGATCTGGCTGGCGAGCCGGATACGCTGCGCCTCTCCCCCGGCGAGGGTCGCCGCAGCCCGGTCGAGGGTGAGGTAGTCGAGGCCGACGTCGACGAGGAACTGGACGCGGGCCCGGATCTCCTTCAAGAGCCGCTCGGCAATCATCGCCTCCCGGCCCGAGAGCTCGAGCGAGGAGATCACTTTCAGCGCCTCGCCGATCGGCTTGCCGGCGAGCTCGGCGATGTTCATGCCGTCGACCGTGACGGCGAGCGACTCCGGGCGCAGCCGGGTCCCCTCGCAGGCCGCGCACGGGACCTCCCGCATATACCCCTCGACCTGCTCGCGCTGCCAGTCCGACTCGGCCTCACCGTGGCGCCGGCCGAGCCACGGGATGACGCCCTCGTAGGTCGTGTTGTACGAACGCTGCGTGCCGTAACGGTTGCGGTAGGAGACGTGGACCCGGCGGTCACCCGAGCCGTAAAGGATCACCTTCTGCTGGGCCTTGGTGAGCCGGGACCACGGGTCCGTGAGATCGATCCCGAAGGACTCCCCGACGGCGCGCAGCACCCGGGAGAAGTACTCGGTGCGCGAGGACGCCCACGGCGCGATGGCGCCGTGATCGAGCGAGAGCACGGGGTTCGGGATGACGAGGGACGGGTCGACCTCGAACCGGGTGCCCAGGCCGAGGCAGACCGGGCAGGCCCCGAAGGGTGAGTTGAACGAGAAGTTGCGGGGAGCCGGGTCCTCGAAGGAGATCCCGTCGGTGGCGCAGGCGAGGTGCTGGGAGAACGTGAGGATCTCGTCCGTGTCGACGAGCTGGATCTCGGCGACCCCCTCGCCGAGCCGCAGCGCCGTCTCGATCGAGTCGGTGAGTCGCCGCTCGACGCCCGGGCGGTGCACGAGCCGGTCGACGACGACCGCGATGGTGTGCTGCTCGTAGCGGGCGAGGGCGTGCTTCTCGCGCCCGCCGAGCTCGACGAGCTCCCCGTCGATCCGGGCCCGGGCGTAGCCCTGGGAGGCGAGATCGTCGAGCAGCGCGTCGTACTCGCCCTTGCGGGCCTTGACGACCGGGGCGAGCACGTGGAAACGGGTCCCGTCCGCCAGGTCCATCACCCGGTCGACGATCTGTTGCGGGCTCTGGCGGGAGACGAGGCGCCCGCACTTCGGGCAGTGCGGCAGGCCGATCCGGGCGTAGAGCAGGCGCAGGTAGTCGTAGACCTCGGTGATCGTGCCGACGGTCGAGCGGGGGTTGCGCGAGGCGGACTTCTGGTCGATCGAGATCGCCGGCGAGAGCCCCTCGATGAAGTCGACGTCGGGCTTGTCCATCTGGCCGAGGAACTGGCGGGCGTAGGACGAGAGCGACTCGACGTAGCGACGCTGGCCCTCGGCGTAGATCGTGTCGAAAGCGAGCGAGGACTTGCCCGAACCCGACAGCCCCGTGAAGACGATCAGCTGGTCGCGGGGCAGCTCGAGCGAGACGTTCTGCAGGTTGTGCTCGCGTGCCCCGCGGATGACCAGGGAGTCGGGCATCTTCGGAGGATACGACCTAACCGACTTCTTTAATTTCGCGATTGAGCCGACGGATCTCGTCCCGCAGGCGAGCCGCGTACTCGAACCGCAGGTCCGCCGCCGCCTCGTGCATCTCGGCGTCGAGCGTCGCGATCAACCGTGCCAGCTCGTCGGCAGGCAGCTCGCCCGAGTTCTCGGGCAGCGGGCCCGCCACCCGCTCGGCGGCGCGCCGCCCGGCCCGGCGGCTGCGTTCCGACGTCGCCCCGGTGGGCAGGGGCGAGGTCTCGGGCGGGCGCGATGAACCGCCGGCGCGGAACTGGGCGACGAGGTCGCTGACGGCCTTGCGAATCGTCTGGGGATCGATCCCGTGCTCGAGGTTGTAGGCGCGCTGCAGCTCGCGGCGGCGCTCGGTCTCGGAGAGGGCGTGGCGCATCGAGTCGGTGATGACGTCGGCGTAGAGGATGACCCGGCCGGCGACGTTGCGGGCCGCCCGCCCGATCGTCTGGATGAGCGACGTCGACGAGCGGAGGAAGCCCTCCTTGTCGGCGTCGAGGATGGCGACCAGCGACACCTCCGGCAGGTCGAGGCCCTCCCGCAGGAGGTTGATGCCCACCAGCACGTCGAAGTCTCCGAGCCGCAGGTCTCTCACGATCTCGATCCGCTCGATCGTCTCCACGTTCGAGTGCAGGTAGCGCACGCGCAGGCCCGCCTCCAGGAGGTAATCAGTGAGATCCTCGGCCATCTTCTTCGTGAGCGTCGTGACCAGCACCCGCTCGTGGCGGGCGACGACGGTGTCGATCTCGGCGATCAGGTCGTCGATCTGGCGCTTCGTGGGCTTCACGACGACCTCGGGGTCGAGGAGCCCGGTCGGGCGGACGATCTGCTCGACGATGACGTCCGAGACCCCGAGCTCGTAGGGCGAGGGCGTCGCCGACATGAAGACGCACTGCTTGATGCGCGCTTCCAGCTCCTCGAACTTGAGTGGCCGGTTGTCGAGCGCCGAGGGGAGGCGGAAACCGTGCTCGACGAGGATCTCTTTGCGGGAGCGGTCTCCGAAATACTGGCCGTGGAGCTGGGGAACCGAGACGTGGCTCTCGTCGATGACGAAGAGCCAGTCGTCGGGGAAGTAGTCGAGCAGCGTGTAGGGCGGCTGGCCGGGCTGGCGGCCGTCGAGGTGGCGGCTGTAGTTCTCGACGCCACTGCAGTAGCCGACCTCGGCGAGCATCTCGAGGTCGTGCTCGGTCCGCATCTGCAGCCGCTGCGCCTCGAGGAGCTTGCCCGCCGCCGCGAATTCGGGCAGGCGTTGTCTCAGCTCCGCCTCGATCGACGAGATGGCGGTCCGCATCCGCTCGTCACCGGCGACGTAGTGCGTCGCTGGGAAGACGACGAGCTCGTCGAGCTCGCCGAGGAGCTCGCCCGTCAGCTCATCGAACCGGCTGATCCGCTCGACCTCGTCACCGAGGAGCTCCACGCGCACCGAGGTCTCCTCGTAGGCGGGGTGGATCTCGATTGTGTCACCACGCACCCGGAAGTTCCCCCGCACAAGGTTCTGGTCGTTGCGGTCGTAGTGCATCGTCACGAGGCGCTTCAGCAGCGCGCGCTGGTCGTGGATCTCGCCGGGGTGGACGACGAGGATCTGGCCCTCGTACTCCTCGGGTGAGCCGAGCCCGTAAATGCAGGACACCGAGGCGACGACGATGACGTCACGCCGGGTGAGCAGGCTCGCCGTCGTCGAGTGCCGTAACCGGTCGATCTCGCCGTTGATCGACGAGTCCTTCTCGATGTAGGTGTCCGTCGACGGGATGTACGCCTCGGGCTGGTAGTAGTCGTAATACGAGACGAAATACTCGACGCGGTTGTCGGGAAAGAACTCTCGGAACTCCCCCGCCAGCTGGGCGGCGAGGGACTTGTTCGGCGCGATGACGAGGGTGGGCCGTTGGACCCGCTCGATCGTCCAGGCGATCGTCGCGCTCTTGCCGCTCCCGGTAATCCCGAGCAGTGTCTGGAAGCGGTTGCCCCGCTCGATGCTCGCGGTGAGCTCGGCGATCGCCTTCGGCTGGTCACCCGCGGGTTCGAAGTCGGCAACGACCCGGAAGGGTGGCACAGTGTCATCGTAACGACGCGCTGCTCGGTGAGATCCGACGGCGAACGGCGTCGCGGGCACCATGGTTGGCGAGCTGAACCGGACCGGGCCCGGCGGAAGGTTCAAATGCCGGATCACGGTTCTCCGCAACGACTTCCACCCGGATCTCGACCGCGCCCACCCCTACGGCGAATCCGCCGCATGCAGCCGGTTCGAGGTCGGCCAGGTCTTCGTGACCGACAACCCCTGGGACCCGCCGGCCGGCTTCTGCCCGTGGGCCTGGGGGGATCTGCGCCCGGTGATCCAGTGGATCCACGCCGGGAACCCAACCGTCACGGTCTCGTGCTGCACCGACGGCCTGCGCCCCGTCTTTTTCCGGCTGGAAGCCGTCTCCGGCTGATGGCGCGCCAGGGTCCCGGCCGGCCTAGCGACGCGCTCCGTTCGCCCCGGGAGGACCGGCGCGGCGACCCAACCGCTCAATCCAGCGCCACGCTCCCTCGGTCATCACCTCGAGCTCCTCGAGCGTGCCGACATTGAAGATCACGTAGTCGGCGAGCGCGATCCGCGTGAACCGATCGGCCTGGGCGGCGATTCGGGCACGGGCGTCGGCCTCCTCCATTCCCCGGTCGCGCACGAGACGCTCGACGGCCAGATCCTCGGGCGCGTCGACAACGAGCACCCCGTCGAGGCCGTAGCGGTCCCGGGCCCCGGTCTCGGCGAGCAGCGGGAGCACACAGAGGACAACCTCGCCCTTGGTCGCCAGAGCGAGCTGTGAGTGCATCACCGCGAGGACGAGCGGGTGGACGATCCTCTCGAGGTCGCGCCGCGCCGTCCGGTCGGCGAACACGACCGCGGCGAGTGATCCGCGGTCAATCGAGCCATCCGGTCCCAGGATCCCCTCCCCGAAGCGGGCGACAACGGCGCGGTGTCCTGGCGCCCCCGGGGCGGTGACAGCGTGCGAGATGGCGTCGACGTCGACGAGGCGCGCCCCGCGGCGCTCGAGAAGCGCCGCGACGGTCGACTTACCCGACCCGATCCCCCCAGTGCAGCCGATCGCGACCACGGGCGCCTCTCAGCTTGCTGAGCCCGTCAGTGGCCGTTCAGCACGCCGAACGAGGCGCACCCGGCACCGGTGGCGGGATCAGGACTCGTCGGCTGCGGCCTCGGCGGACTCGTCGGCGACCACGTCGTCCGCGACGGCGACCTCCGGCTCCGCGACCTTGTCAGCCTCGGACCCGGCGGCCTCGGCGGACTCGTCGGCGACCACGTCGTCCGCGACGGCGACCTCCGGCTCCGCGACCTCGTCAGCCTCGGATGCCGTGTCGGCCTCGGCGGACTCGTCGGCGACCACGTCGTCCGCGACGGCGACCTCCGGCTCCGCGACCTCGTCAGTCTCGGATGCCGTGTCGGCCTCGGACTGGGCTGCGATGTCGGCAGCGAACTCCTCGGCCCAGGCGGCCTGCGCCTCGGTCTCCGGGGTGAAGGGCGCCGGCGTGTAGTCGAAGGAGCCGATGTAGTTGCCCTCAGCGTCGTAGGCGTGCTCGCCGAAGGCCTCACGGTACTCCTCGGCGACCTCGCCGCCCTCGGCCGCCTGCTTGATCGACAGGCTGATCCGACGGCGCTGCAGGTCGATATCGATGATCTTCACCCACAGCTCCTCACCGGAGGTGACGACCTGCTCGGGCAGGTCGACGTGGTGCGCCGCCATCTCCGAGATGTGGACGAGCCCTTCGATGCCGTCGCCCACCTGGACGAAGGCGCCGAAGGGCACGAGCTTGGTGATCCGCCCGTAGACGAGCTCGCCGACGTGGTGGGCGCCCGCAAACTCCTGCCACGGATCGGACTGGGTCGCCTTCAGCGATAGCGAGATCCGCTCCTTGTCGAGGTCGACGTCGAGCACCTGGACCGTCACCTCGTCGCCGACCTGGACGACCGAGGAGGGGTGGTCGACGTGCTTCCATGACAGCTCGGAGACGTGGATCAGTCCGTCCATCCCCCCGAGGTCGACGAAGGCACCGAAGTTCACAACCGACGAGACGACGCCCTTGCGGATCTCACCGGGCTTTAGGTTCACGAGGAACTCGCCGCGCTGTTCCTTCTGGGTCTCCTCTAGCCAGGCGCGCCGTGACAGCACGACGTTGTTCCGGTTCTTGTCGAGCTCGATGATCTTGGCCTCGATGACCTTGCCGATGTACGGCTGCAGGTCGCGGACGCGGCGCAGTTCCACGAGCGAGGCGGGCAGGAACCCCCGCAGCCCGATGTCGAGGATGAGACCGCCCTTCACGACCTCGATCACCGGTCCCTCGACAACACCGCCGGACTCCTTGATCCGCTCGATGTCGCCCCAGGCGCGCTCGTACTGGGCGCGCTTTTTCGACAGCACCAACCGGCCTTCCTTGTCCTCTTTCTGGAGGACCAGCGCCTCGACCTCGTCGCCGACTGAGACGATCTCGTGGGCGTCGACGTCGTGGCGGATCGAGAGCTCGCGCACCGGGATGACGCCCTCGGACTTGTACCCGATGTCGAGGAGTACCTCGTCGTTGTCGACCTTCACGATCGTGCCCTTCACGATGTCACCCTCGTCGAAGGCGACCATCGTCTGGTCGACGGCGTCGTCGAACGAGAGGGTCCCGAGGTCGTCCTCGGTGATCTTGTTGAAGGTGTAGCCGTCGGATTCGGCGGCCGGCGCGGGCTCGGTGGTGGTTTCCACCTCGCCCGTCATGACGGGCTCGTCGACCGGGGTAGCTTCACTGGGCTCGTCGGGGAGGGTCTCGGACATCGGTAGGTGGCCTTTGGGTTGTCGGCCCGCCGGGGCCGCGCGGCTCGCGTGCGACGACGGCGGGATTGGTGAATGGAATGGTCGGCCGCCGAACCGCAGCGGTGCGGGGCCTGGTGTGTCGCCGACTTCAGACGGTCGCGCGACCCTGCCCCGCAATGCTACACATCGTGTGTCGGGATCATTTCGCTGCGGCCCAGGTACTCCCCCACGACAGGTGCACTTCGAGGGGAACCCGCAGCGGATAGGCCTTCTCCATCGACTCCTTGACTATCGCCTCGACGGTGTCGTGCTCGGGCTCCGGCACCTCGACGAGCACCTCGTCGTGGACCTGCAAGACGATCCGCGAGGCGTAGCCGCCGGCTTCGAGAGCAGCGTCGAGGCGGACGAGGGCGAGCTTGAAGATGTCGGCGGCGAGCCCCTGGATGCCGGCGTTCATCGCCTGGCGCTCTGCCGCCTGGCGGACCCGATAGTTGTCCGACATGAGCTCGGGAATGTAGCGGCGGCGACCGAGCTCGGTCGCCGTGTAGCCGCGACGACGGGCCTCGGCGACGGAGCCCTCCATGTAGGCCTTCACCGCCGGGAAGGCGGTGAAGTACTGACCGAGGAACTCCGAGGCCTCGTCGAGCCCGACGCCGAGCCGCTGCGCGAGGCCGTAGGCCTCCATGCCGTAGGCGAGGCCGTAGGAGACCATCTTCGCCTTCGAGCGCTGGGCGGTCGTCACCGCCTCGGGGTCGACGCCGTAGAGGCGCGACGCCGTCGCGGCGTGGATGTCGTGACCGGCCGCGAACTCCTCGACGAGCCCCGGATCCCCCGACAGGTGGGCGATCACCCGCAGCTCGATCTGGTTGTAGTCCGCGATCAGAAACTCAGTGCCCCGAGCCGGCACGAAGGCCTCGCGGATCCTCCGGCCGTCCTCGGTACGGACCGGGATGTTGTGGAGGTTCGGCCGGTCGGACGACAGCCGCCCCGTCCGCGCCACAGTCTGGTTGAACGAGGCGTGGATCCGCCCGTCCGGGGCGACCTCGGCGAGCAGGCCCTCGCCGTAGGTGGAGCGGAGCTTCTCGACCTCGCGGTAGCGCAGCAGCGTCGCGACGATCGGGTGCGCGTCGCGCAACTTCTCCAGCGTCGCGGCGTCGGTCGAGTAGCCCGTCTTCGTCTTCCGCTGCGGGGTGAGCTTCAGCCTGTCGTAGAGGATCGTGCGCAGCTGCGTCGACGAGTTCACGTTGAACTCCTCGCCGGCGAGCGAATGGAGTTCCGCCTCCAGGCCCGCCGCCTCCGTCGTGAGCTCGACGTTGATCCCTCGCAACCTCCCCACGTCGACGGCGATACCGGCGACCTCCATCCGGGCGAGCACCCGGATGAGCGGCAGCTCGATCTCCTCGTAGAGCTCCTTCCCTCCGATTCCGGCGAGCTCGGCGAGCAGGCGCGACCCCAGCCGCGCGACGAGCTCTGCCCGCCGGGCCGTCGCCTCGGCGAGCCCGGTCACGGTCGCCTCAGCCTCGCCGAGGTCGAAGCCGAGCTGCCCGGCCTCCGGTGCCGGAGCCCCGGTCATCCCCCGGCGCTGGGTCAGCTCGTCGAGGGTCGCCTGGCCGTCGCCCGGGTCGATGACGTAGGCGGCGACCGCGGTGTCGAGCTCGAGCGCCGTCATGTCGATGCCAAGGGGCAGCAGCACCCGCATCAACTCCTTCACCCGGTGCCCGACGAGACGGCGCCGCGCCGGTGCCCCCGGCGGCGAACCGAGGACGCGGAAGAGCGACGCGGCGAGCTCGGGCGCGGCGAGGAGGCCTCCCGGCACGACAACGACGTCGCCGTCTCCGGGCGGTGAAAACGCCAGCGCGTCGATCGCCGAACGACCCGGCGTCGCCGCCCAGGTCGCTTCCAGCCCGATCCAACCCCCGCTCCTGGCTACCTCGTCGAACGCGCCGAGCGCCGCGACGGCGGCCGCCACGGTGTCCGGCACGACTACGCCGCGATCCTGGACCGGTTCGGACTCGGGTGCGGGGGCCACCGGCGCGGCGTCGAACCCTGCCGCGTCGAGCACCGCGAAGAGCCGGTCGCGCGGGGTGCGCATCTCGAGGAAGTTGAAGAGCCGCTCGAGGCCCTCCCGGTCCGGTGCCGAGAACGCCAGGTCGGCGAGCGTGATTCCGAGGGGCAAATCGCGCACGAGCGGTGTCATCTGCAGGTTCGACCGCACCTGGGCCTCGTTGGCGGCGAGCGACTCCCGCAGCTTCGGCGTGCACTCGTCGAGGTGGGCGTAGAGGCCGTCAAGGTCGTGATAGGCGGTGACGAGCTTCGCCGCCGTCTTCTCGCCGACCCCGGGGACGCCCGGCAGGTTGTCCGACGGGTCGCCGCGCAACGAGGCCAGCAACGGGTAGTCGGCGGGCAGGACCCCCGTGCGCGCAAGGATGCCCGCCTCGTCGTAGAGGACATAGTCGGACATGCCGCGGCGGTTGTAGAGGACCCGCACGTGCGGGTCCTCGACAAGCTGGAAAGAGTCGCGGTCCCCCGTCACGATGACGACGTCGCACCCTTCGTCCCGCAGCTGGGTCGCCAGCGTCGCGAGGATGTCGTCCGCCTCGTAGCCGACGGCGTCGACCGCCGGGACACCCATCGCGGTGACGAACTGCCGGATCAGCTCCACCTGCTGGATGAGGGGCTCCGGGGTCGGCGGACGGCCCGCCTTGTAGTCGGCGACGATGGCGTCGCGAAAGGTCGGCTCGTGCCGGTCGAAGGCGACCGCCATGCCGTCGGGATGGAAGTCGGCGAGCATCTTCGTCGCCATCGCGACGAAGCCGTAGACGGCCTGGGTCTCCTGACCAGACGAGGTCCGCATATCGGCGCCCTGGAGGGCAAACCACGCGCGATAGGCGAGGCTGTGCCCGTCGAGCAGGAGATAGGTCGCCACGGTTCGATGGTAGGCGTCGTGCCGGGGGATCGCCGCGGGGATCGCAGGCAACGGCCCAGGCCAGCGGCCGGTACGATCGGCCAGAGTGCCTGAAGGCTTCCACCCTCCGCTCGAGGAGTACCTCGAGACGATGTACGCGCTCGACGAAGAGCACGTCCCGGTCATCCAGGCGCGGCTCGTCGAGCGCCTCGGCCACACCCCCCAGGCCGTCTCCGAGATGATCCGGCGCCTCTCCGACGAGAGCTACGTGGCGCGCTCGGGGCGAGGCCTCGAGCTCACGGAGAAAGGCCGCGCCCGGGCCGAGAGCGTCGTGCGCAAGCACCGCCTCGCCGAGCGGTTCCTCGTCGACGTCGTGGGGCTCCCCTGGTACGAGGCGCACCACGAGGCCGGCCGCTGGGAGCACGTCATCTCCGACGAGGTCGAGGCCCGCTTCGTCGCGATCCTGCACAATCCGACGACCTGCCCACACGGCAACCCGATCCCCGGGACGGTCCGCGATCCCCTGCCCCAGCGAGCGCTCACCGAGGTCGCCGAGGGGACGTTGGTCACGCTGTCCCGGATCACCGAGCTCATCGAGGTCGACCGCGACGCCCTCGTCTACCTGAGCAACCACGGCCTCGTTCCCGGACGACGCGCCCGGATCCGCAGCCGGGCGCCCGACGGCACGCTGACGCTGGAACTCGACGAGGCGGGGGCGACGCCGCGCACCGTGGCGATCGGTCCGGCGCTCGGCCGCCAGCTCTTCGTCACCACCGCCTGAGACCGATCGCGCCGCGCACAGGTTGACCCTGGCCGCGTAAGCGCAGGTCACGCCGGGAAGCGCCCGACCACTGGCACGCGCGGGGTCGCCAACGCCGACAGACCCGCAGGTCCTCGTACGCGAACAGGCGTCCTCCTGGCTTTGTAGGAAGTGAATGGAACGTTTCCGGACGAACGAGAAACCCTCGAACCGGGCGCACATCGCCCACAAACCCAGGAGTTGACAACATGACACCCGAAGACGGAGACCTCTCCCATCTTCTCGACCACTCCGGCGCCCCCGCGTCGGACGCGACGCTCCGGTCGATTGTCGCCCGGTCACACCGCCGTCGGGAGCGGCAGCTGAAGATCTTCACTGCGACCGCGATGGTCGTCGCGCTCGCCACGGCGGGGGTCGCCGGGATCTCGCGGACCACGACCGGGGGGTCCTCGACCTCCAGCCTGGCGGCGATGAGCCAGATCTCCGGCCTCGTCGGAGGCGGCGCCTGGACCAGGGTGCCCCATGCCCTCGGCACCGCGCCGAAGGGTCTTCAGTGGTCGACCGGATCGAACGGCTCCAAGTCCGTCGGGCAGACACCCATGTCCATGCCAGCTCACCTGTGCACCCTGCACGGCTGCTCCGGGTTGCCGGACGAGCGCGGAGGCGCGCTGAAGCCGCTGTTCGTGCGGACCGTGGGCGACATCACGATCCGGGCGTTCACGGAACAGGTCGCGCCACTAATGTTCGTGCACCCAGTTGTCAAGTCGGCTGCCGTTCCGAATCCGACCGTAAGTGCACCGATCACGAGCTCGGTGGCGGGCGTGAGCGGAGCATCCGGTGCGAGCGGCGTGACGGGCGTGAGCGGAGCATCCGGTGCGAGCGGCGTGACCGGCCCCAGCGGGTCGACCGGCCCCAGTGGCGTGACCGGCCCTAGCGGTAC
>PLPK01000086.1 GCA_003159795.1 Acidimicrobiaceae bacterium
AATCCCGGCGTGAGCCCTAAGCGTAAATGGCTTCGGCATGGCTTCCAACCTTCCACGGGTATCCCTCCCCACAGAAGATCTCGAACGGACCTGCACTAGACCCTGTATCGTCGCGACGGCATGGCCCCACGCCAGCTAGAAGGAGGGGCGAGATGAACGTCGCTCTTTGCGCGCGCTGGGAGCACCGGCACGCGACACCCCGGAGGAGCCGGCACCGCTTGCGGCTGGTCGGAGAGTTGGCCGCGGCGTTGGCGATCCTGACCCCCTTGCAATCAGTCGGGGCGGTCGCGTCGTCTACCCGACCGGCGGGCGACCTCCGAGCCGCCCTGGCCACGTCGAACCATCTCACCCAGATCGCGTACACGCTCGTCCGAGACTCCAAGGGCGGCCACCCCAACCCCGGAGCAGAAGCCGACCTCCTCTTCGGTGCGAACGGCGAGGTGTTCTTGTACTTCGCAGATCACAAGGAAGCTCTCGCCGAAAATGGGACCTACTCGTACTCGGGGGGCCGTCTCAGCCTGCACATCTCGACCCCAGACTTCAAGATCAACGCCGACTTCGCGTTGGATCTCTCGGCCAGCCAGGCAACGATGCCGTTCCTGGTGTTCTCCTCCGGACACGGTACGTCGCTGTGGAACCGCAAGGTCCTGAACCTCGGCGCCGGGATCCAGGCGATCTACAACGCGGCCATGAACGCGAGCACCCTGTCGCTGACACGGGCCGAGGGCAGCCAGCGCGCCCTGGCCTTCGCCCAGGCGTGGCTCGCAGCCCCGCCTATCGGCGACCTCAAGGCCGCGGGTGGTCGGCTCCGGCCCGGGTGGAAAGCGTCCAAGGGAAAGTGCACCGAAGAAGGCGACAACTGCATCACCTCGGTACGGAGCCTGGGTGACGACATCCTCATTTCCTACAGCGACGCGGATCCAACCCTGGTGACGCTCTACAGCTCAGTTCCCGCGCGGGCTAGCACGACACTGGTGCCGAGCGAGATCGCGAGCGACCCGCGGGTCTACCTCAACCCAGAGGTGCACCCGGATTCCCAGTTCGACCCGGTCAACCACTCGGCGGCAGTAATCGTGCCCGAGCCATCTCTGGAGACGCCCGGCTCGATCGCCGACATCGAGAACACAATCCACAGCCGGCACTACACGGTGACGGAGCTGAGCGGCGCCGACGCGACCGTCGAGAACATCGCCATCCTGCTCAGGAAAGCGCCGGGCATGCTCCTTTTCTCCACGCACGGCAACGATGGCGGCATGCTCCTCACCGCCAGCGAGGTGAAGATCACCAGCGGCGAGAACTACGCGATAGCTCAAGCCCAGTTCGCGAGCCAGCTCAGAAGCGAAGGGTTCGTTTCGCTGGCCAATTGGAAACTGAACGGTCAGAAGGCGTACTCGTTCGCCCAGCCCAACTGCGGATTCAACCTGTTCAAGCTCTCGACGGTCTGTGAGTGGCCTGTCCTCATAACGCCCGCCTTCTGGAACTGGCTGGCCGCCAAGCGCCACGTCGACTGGTCCCACAGCCTTGTCTTCATAAGTGCCTGCGAAACCGACGCCACCCCCGACCTTCGTAACCAGATCAAGGCCACCAGCTACTGGGCGTTCTCGCAGGACGTGTGGCCGCCGTACGCAACCGCGGTGGAAGAATACTTGCTCAAGACGCTCGCCCGGCCCACACGCTCGCCTGAGGAGGCCTACTACAACATCGTACGTATCGAGAACACGCACCAGATGATCTACAAAGAAGATCGGCTCTTCATCGGCGTTATCGGTAACGAGAGCAGCGCCGCCAGCCACTCCATCCTCAACGCCTGGGGGTGGAACGGCTCGAATTGGGTCGACTACTACGACTCAGGATGGATGAGCAGTTCCGTGGACCAGGGCGAGATCTGGTGGATGCTCTTCGCGGGTAGGTGGGACACTAACGCCGACGCCGGAGCGACTGCGCTCCAGACCTGTTTCAACAAGTACTGGTCCCACGGTGAACCAGGTGGTCTGGCGAACGAGTTCTGCAACTCGGCCAACGCCGGAATTTCGCATGCCAAGGCCCGGCTAGGAAGAGACGTTGCTTACGCCATCTACTTGCTGATCGGGAAGAAGCCGACGGGTCTCCCCGGGGATTCCATACCGCCGCGCTGGACCATGGACGACTGACGGCACGCCGGTTCCCGCCGCGTGAACCTCGCGCGACGGCCGGCGCCTCTCTGGCTCGCTGTCTCGCACAGGTTGCGCCTGGGGAAGGCGCGGTGGCGCGATGACTGGCGGTGGAGAGCGGTGTCGATGAGGGCCCGGGCTCTTTCGGGGGTGCACACAAACCCGAACCCGGGCCGGCCGTGGCTGGACGTGTTGCGTTCGCCGTGTGAGGCTGTCGTTTGCCAGCGACATGGGACCACCTAGCCGCAGGTTTTGCCAGCGGCATGGGACCACCCTGAGCATCCACCACCTCCGGCCGACGAGATATTCGGCTGGGCCTCCGAGGCTGTTTCCGAGGAGGCCTGATGGCGTTCAGGGAGGTATCGGTGTGCTCCATCCTCGCTTCCAAGGTATGGAGCCTCCAAGATTCCCAGGCCGGTTCAGTGAGTTCGCCATCTGCAGGCTTCTTCGAAACACGACTAGCTTTCGCTCGATCCGGCAAGCAGACCGTAAAGGCGGCGACGGGCCTCGTCGAGGATCGTGACTGCCTCGCCTGTTTGCTGGGGCGTACCTGCTTGGCCTACCTGAGCCACCGCGGCGAAAAGGAGCATGCCCGACTTGCGAAGCCTGGCTGCTTCTGGGCCGACATCGGCTGTCATCTCCTCCCACGGCGGTGGTGCATCGTCACGGTTCGCGATTTGCTCAGAACCAGCAGCCGTGAGGGAGAAGCGGCGCTTGCCGCCCTCCTCACTCGAAGTTACGTATCCCTCGTCTTCCAAGAGTGAAAGCGTCGGATAGATCGAGCCAGGACTCGGTTTCCACAAGCCGTCAGTGCGCTCGTCGAGTTCCGCAATGATCTCGTAGCCGTGCATGGGACGTTCGTTGAGCAAGAGCAAGATCGCCACGCGAATGTCACCGCGTGACGCCCTCCCTCCTCGTCCGCCGCGGCCTCTGCCGTAGCGGCCAAAGCGCGGTCCGGATCCAAAAGGTGGTCCGAAGTCGCCGTGATGCTGTTGTGCGGCCATGAAAGGGGGAACTCCCTGGTGTTCGTGATGCATCTTGACTCCTTGCGTTGAACTTAACGACATATTAGCGCTATATCGCGAGGTGTCAAGTGCTATCGCAAACCGCAGCGGAAGATCGCTAACCAAGCTGCAGGGCGCCAGAACCTCGATCAGATCGCTGAGCTGGTTCTCCTCAATGCGGGGGAGATCATCGGCCAGGGTCCTCTCGCTCTGCTGCCTCGCCCTCGGCCGGCTCCCTGTCCCGGCGCGCTTCATGCCGATCTGGGTTCGACGAGGACATCGAGATGATGGCGCTCCGCCACGAAGTGCGCATCCTCGAGCGCCAGCTCCATGGCCGTGTGCGCTACCGCCCGGTCGCGGCTAGCCGAGATCCCGCTGGCGTTCTCCTCGTCACGTCGGAAACGCTGTTGCGCTCAGCACGAGCTGCCCGAGCGAAAGTGGCGACGCCAACGCGTTCTAGGCCGTCCGTCATGTCAACGGCGGCTGAGGGGGTGTTCGTAATGTTCGTGGCAAGAGCACCCGCCGTGTGCCAAGCTGCGCCCTGATCAGGGTCGAGACGGGCGGGGGTTTGCTGATGAGTCGAACGGACGAAGGGATCCGGGGGAGTTGGCGGCGCCGGTCACCGGGGAGGTTCGTCCGGGCGCGGACTCGCACGGCCGCCGGGTGTACTGGCCGACGCCGGACGACACTTGTTGACCGGCGCGTCTTGGCAGCGGTGGCCGCGATCTGCCTAGTCGGCGGCACCATCACGTCGATCGCTGCCGCGCAGGCGTCGAACCGCAAACCACCTCCGGTACCGCAGTGCTACTACACCGGCTCCGGATACGGCCTGTGCGAGGGCAACGTGATTCCGGAACCGGGTTCGGTTGTGAAGCTGATCTACCCGAACAAGAAGGGCGTCTTCGAGTTGACCGGGCCGACGCCTCTGCAGTGGACGCGCGCAGTCGCCTGCGGCGACATGGGCTGCGTGTACAACCACCTGGATTGGTCCATCGGGACTGGCGCGCGGAAGGTCTCTGACTGCGGCGTCGAACAGTCGATCTGCAACGTCAAAGTCGGTGCGTTCTACTCCTGGGCACCCGTTTACGTGAGGCAGAACAACAATCCCGCGACTCTTTACCTGCTCTGGGACTCCACGAAAGTCGGCGCCTTCATCCACGGCTTCGTCCGTGACAAGAAACAGAACAATGTGGGCGTTGAGGACGTGGTGATCACCGCGTACGGAACCGGCCGCACGCACGGAAGCCAGAGCGATGTGACCGGCACTGAGGGCTTCTACGAGGTGAACGTGCGACCCGGGAGCTACAAAGTCGTACCGTCCGACGGCCCAAGTGGCACGGCTTCTCCGAAGTACGACCCGACGAGACGAGATGTCAAGCTCGGCCCCGGGGGCATCGTGACCGCGAACTTCGACAGGAGCGCCCTGGAGCTGTCGTCCACCGCGGTGGATTGCGTTGCTGGCGACACGGAGACCGCGCCGCAGAACTGCACGGTCACGGTCTCGGACGCGACCGCCACGCCACCGCTTCTCGCACCGACCGGCTCGGTCGACCTCGCCGCCACCTCGGGCAAACTCAGCGCCGCGTCGTGCACGCTCGTAGCGAACTCGGCGACCGCCACCGGGACCTGCACGTTCCACTACACGCTCCCCACAGAGGACGCGGAGCTCCTTAAGACGCCGACGATCACGGCGACCTATCAGGGCGACAAGGTGTTCGCCAAGAGTTCTGGAGAGAAGCTCTTCTCTTGCAACGCGGCCGTGCTGCTGCGGGTCACGAGTATCTCGAGCTCGGCACCGAGCACGAACGGCTTTCGCACGAACGCCCCGGTCACGCTGCAGGGCTGTGGTTTCAAGGCCTCCGCCGTGGTGCGCTTTGGTGCTGACAACGCGACGGCGCGCCCGGAGCCATCCAACGTCGCCGCTGACGGTTCGACGATGACGCTGACCGTGCCGGACCTGGCCATTACGGGACCGCTCACGGTGACCGAGGGGAAGTCGACCGCGACTCTCGCCAATCCGAAACCGGTGAAGATCGACTCGTGGCGGAATACCAACGGTCTGTCGTTCGTGAACTTCGGTGGGTCGATCACCCCAAAGGAGTTCCTAGCCGAGTTCCCGACGAGCGGCCTCACGATCCCCAACACACCCGCGGGGTCCGATCTGCTCGCACCGTGGGCCGCGCTTCGTCTGTCAACGCTCCAGAAGGCGGTCCCGAAGGGTGTCTGCTTCGGCATCGCGTTGGCATCCGGAGAGTTCGCGGAAGGTCTGCTCCACGCGGACTATTTCGCATCGGATTCGAAGATCGCCTACGACGTGCCCTCGACTCCGGGGTTCAAGAAGTTCCTCACGGAGCAGTGGCTGGCGCAGGCTTCGGACCAGTTCTATCCGTACAAACTCGAAGGTCACACTTTCACAGACGGAGCGTCGATCACCTCGGCCCTTGATGCCGCGATGGGTGGTGCAGACGGCTGGACGACTCCCGCAATTATTTCCATCAAGTCCTACGACTCCATATTGAACATGTGGGAAGCCCACGCCGAGGTCGCCTACGGATGGACGCACTCACCGGTCTCCCAGTACCCGGGTCGGATGGTGATCTACACCTCGGACTCGAACTACCCGTTCTCGCCGAGTGAGGGTCTTGACGAGACGGGTGAGACCCATGCGAAACGGCTCGATTTGTCACGGATCTACTTCATTGCCGACGGCAGTTGGGCCGCGGAGGTCGGCAGTCGGGGGATAATGAGGGGCAAGGCGCAGAACATGGCGATCGCCCCGGTGAGCGCGCTCCAGGGCAAGCTCACCCTCAGTCGTTCGAGCACCATCGACATCCCCGAATCTGTGACGCTCGCCGGGAACGACCGCGTCGAAGAGGTGAAGAACGCGGCGGGCACCCAGCTCAACCTCACAGAGGACACCCCGGACCTGACGATCGTCCCGCAGCTTTCGACCACTCCTTCTTCGTCGTCGAAGCAGGCCACAGCCGCTGGGGTCGGTGGGATCGCCGAGCTGCTCACCTCCAGCAAAGGACCTCTTGCCGTCACGCTGAACGGCGGTGGTGGGCCGGTCGCCGCCTTGTTCGAACAAGGATTGGAGGAAGCCGAGGTCAGCACCGGATCCGGGCACCTGAAGGCGACATTCGACCCGGCGGGCAACGCCGTCGCCGTTGCGCCGGCCAAGAACGAGACCGGTCCGAGCTCGGCGACGATCACCGTCGACACCGGCCTCTACGGGGGCACGGTCGAACGGGTGCTTTCCGTGCGCGGACCAGCGGACGCGAAGGTCTCCCTAGGCTCTAGCGCCCAGGTGGTTTCCCCGACCGGCGGGACGTTCGCCGTGACGCTCAGCGAGGAGGGAAACCAGGTCCCAGCCGCGAGTGCGGAACTCGGGACGATCAAGCTCAAGCCGGGTGAGACGCTCTCGGTCGCACCCAAGCAGTGGAGCCATCTGGCGACGACGCCACTTCGGACGGCGCTGACTACCGCCAAGGGGAAGGTGACCCACCCGAAGCTGCGGGGTGCGAAGCAGCCAACGGCGCGCGTGAAGAAAATGACCTATAAGAACCGCAAGCTCAAGTTGACAGTTCGGGTGCCCCCGCTGACCGTCGGTCAGGCGAGCGTGACCGTGTCGGTCGCCGTGGTCGCGAAGTACCGTACGATCGCCCAGGGCAAGGCGATGGTGCCTGCCGGCGGACCGGCGCACACGTCGGTTGTTGTCGTGCAGCTTGGCCGGTTCACGCCGCAGCCGTCGCGGGTGGTCGTAACCGTCACGACCATCAATGGCGGCACAGCACCGAGCGAGACGACGTCGAAGTTCACTGAGTAAGCGGCAACCGTCCGGGGAGGTTCGACGCGAGGAATCGCGTACGCCCTTCGCGCCGGGTCGCAGCGGCAACGGGGCGTTTTCGCCGGTGCGCGGTTCGGCCGCGGATTGCGGAGCATTCGCTCGGTCAAAGTCGACGGCGAGGCACTCAGACAGCCTTCGCGTGTAGCCACTTGTGTCGCCAAGCGCTCAGATCCGACTGGACGCGGACAGACGTCCAGGGATTCAAGCACCTGGTCAGAGCTGCTCTGTGGACTCTGATGGACACCCGGATACCCGTTCGAGTTCCCTGGGGGCCAAGAAGTCCCGGGTTCAGATCCCGGCAGCCCGACTTGCAGGACCGCAATCGCGTGCCGGCGATCGGCGACGTCGGCTCATCGATCCGTCAGGTGCGACACGACCTGAGCCGGCAGGTTCTTCTTCGTTGCGGTTCGTGAACATATGATCGAACCCCGTATGGGCGATTCCCACGTGACACCGGACGCGCCGACGATCACGTCGGCGCCCGCCGGCAATGTGAACGGGCAGTCGGTGAACCTCTACACGCTGGGCAACGGCCATGGCATGGTCGTGAGGATCTTCAACTACGGCGGCATCATCCAGTCGATCAGCTTCCCGGACGCTGCCGGCACCGTGGTCGACGTCACGCTCGGCTACCCGACGCTGCAGGACTACGTCGACTACAACGCCCTGCCGAACCTCAACGGCGGGAAGGGGCTCGGCACCTACTTCGGTGCCTTGATCGGCCGGTACGCCAACCGGATCGCCCACGGGCAGTTCGCGCTCCGTGGCGTCACCCACAACGTCCCGCTCAACGAGGGCGGGAACAGCCTGCACGGCGGGTTCGTCGGCTTCGACCAGCAGGTGTGGACGCCGAAAGTGCTCCGGGGCGGCTCCGGCGATGACAGCTCGGTGGGGTTGCAGCTCGAGTACCTGAGCCCGAACGCCTCGGAGGGTTACCCGGGCAACCTTGACGTGATCGCCACCTACACGCTGAACAACCGCAACGAGCTGCAGCTCGGTTTCCACGGCACGACCGACATGCCGACAGTCCTCAACCTGACGAACCACACCTACTGGAACCTCGCCGGCGAGGCCTCGGGTCCCGTCTACGACCAGACCCTGACCATCAACGCCAACCAGTACACGCCGGTCGGCTCGGACCAGATCCCACTCGGACCGCACGCGAGCGTGAGGGGCACACCGTTCGACTTCACTACGTCAAAGCCGATCGGCCAGGACATCGGCGGCGACGACGCGCAGCTGGCGATCGGGCACGGCTACGACCACAACTGGGTGCTGAACCAGACGTCGCCTCCGTCGCTGATCGAGGCCGCCCGGGCCCGCGACCCCGAGAGCGGGCGCACCTTGACCGTCTACACGACCGAGCCCGGGCTGCAGTTCTACTCGGGCAACTTCCTGGTGGGCCAGGGGGTCGTCGGGACAGGTGGACGTGTCTATCGCCGGAGCGATGGGTTCGCGTTGGAGACCCAGCACTTCCCGAACTCCCCGAACGAGCCGTCTTACCCGACTACCGAGCTCGACCCCGGCGAGGTGTACTCACAGACGACCGTCTTCCAGCTTTCCAACACGTAGATCCGCTTCGAGACCCTCTTCGTTTCGGTCTCGGAATCCTGAGATCGAAGCCATCGATGCATTCCTGGAATGCAGCGAGGAGTCCGAGTGGATGTGAGACCGGTCCGGGCGTTGCGGAATCCGCGAATGATCGAAAGGCGCGAGAATCTGGGCGTGAGTGTTCCCTGGCTGGTGATCTCCCCGCACTTTGACGACGCCGCGTTGAGTTGTGGCCACCTCCTCGCCCTGAACCCCGGTTCCGTGGTGCTCACGATCTGCAGTGGCGTCCCCGAGACGGGCGTCGCCGCGAGCAGCTGGGACCGACTCAGCGGCTTCATGACCGCCGAGCAAGCAGCTAGGGAAAGGCGCGTCGAGGACGCGAAGGCGCTGGGCATCCTCGCGGCCACGCAGGTGACGACGGACATCCTCGACGGGCCGTACCGCGACCCGCAGGCCGACTGCGAGGACAAGGCCGTCGAGTGGATAAGACGCGTCATGGACGAGGTCAGCCCGGAGCGCGTTGCCGTGCCAGTGGGCACCCGCACCCATGGCGACGACATGATGACGCGGCGCGCGGGGGTCAGGGCGGTCGGGGGTCAGCGTTCCGTTGACACCTATCTCTATGCCGATCTGCCGTACTTCGCGGACGGGCACGGATCTGATGTAATCGCCGGCACAGCGGTGGCCGAACTGGTCGATTTGATCCTGGTCACCGACGAAGTTGTCGAACGCAAGGCCGCGGCACTCTCGCACTACCGATCGCAGCTGCCGCTTCTTTCCAAGGGCTTCGGTTCCCGCTTTGGCGCCGTGTTCTTGCCCGGCGCTGAACGGCTGTACCGTCTGCACACTGGACCGGGAGAGGTGCGGTGAGAAACTCTCGTGCCATCGGGAAGCGAACGAGCACGTAGGAGCCGGTGGTTGATCCCGTCACGCAGGATCAAGCGACTGCTTGTTCCCGTACTGGTCGGATCGGCCATGCTGGCCGTCACGGTCGCGCCGGCCCGAGCGGCACACGCGTCCGCACAAGCGGCGGCGAGCAAAGCAGTGGATGCGTCCACGCCAGTCGCCGTCGCGAGCGACCGCGAAGAATCGGGATTCTGGGCCCTGTCGGCGGACGGATCGGTCAGGTCCTTCGTCGGGGAGCATTCGGTGGGAGACGCCCGACGCGGGCCCCTGTCCTCGCCGACAGTGAGCATGGCGGCGGCGGCGAAGGGCTACTGGATCCTGGAGGCCGACGGCCAGGTGCACGGCTTCGGCGGCGCCGAGCCGCGCGGCTCGACGTTTGCCCACGAGGCGATGCAACCGGCGGTCGAGATCACGGCGGATCAGGCTGGTACCGGCTACTGGGTCGTCACGAGGGCGGGTGCGGTCTCTGCCTACGGCACGGCGGTGAACCACGGCTCGCTGCGAACGGCGTCACTTGGCGATCCCGTCATCGGCATGGCCGCGACACCGGATGGCCGGGGCTACTGGGTGGCGACCGCCGACGGGACCGTCACGCCATACGGCGATGCCGGGCGCTTCCGGGCCGTGCGGCGTAGCCCGGCGGACGGACGACTCGTCGCCATCGAGGCGAGCCGCCCGGGCCGGGGCTACTGGCTCTTGTTCGCGGACCGCCGGGTTGTCCCGGTCGGGCACGCGCCCGGGCTCCACTCGGTATCGAGTCTCACGGGACCGCCAGCCGTCTCCTGCGCGCCGACGAGTTCTGGACGGGGCCTGTGGGTGCTGCTCGCCACGGGCAGGATCGTGTCCTACGGGGATGCCCCAGAGGTCGTTGCCGCGGTGCCTGAGGCGAGCGGCTACTCGCTGGCCGGTAGGGTCATCACGCTGGACCCGGGGCACAACGGGCGGAACTGGGAGGACCCGAACTACATCAACCACCTCGTCAACGCCGGTGGGTTCCTGAAGGCCTGCAACACGACCGGCACGGCGACGGACGTCGGCTTCCCGGAGTCCGAGTTCAACTTTGATGTGGCGGTCGACCTGGCCGCGGATCTGCGTCGCCAAGGGGCGTGGGTGGTCATGACCCGCACCTCGAACGATGGAGTGGGGCCGTGCATCAACCAGCGTGCCGCCATCGCGAACGGCGCCGAGTCTGACGCGGCGCTCTCCATCCATGCGGACGGGGCGCCGGCCTGGGGCCACGGATTCTCGGTCGACGTACCCGAGCCGGACCCCGGCTACAACGACGGCATCATCACGGACTCCCTCGCTTTCGGGCGGGACGTCGTTGACGCGGTGGCGGGCGCGGGCGTGATGTCCATCTCGAACTACACGGGCACGGACGGGATCGTGCCGCGGGACGACCTCGGGGGGCTGAACCTGTCGCACGTGCCCATCGCCCTCATCGAGTGCGGCAACATGCGGAACGCGGGCGATGCCGCCTTGCAGGCGTCGCCGTCGTTCAGGGCGCGCTTGGCCGCGGCGCTCGACAAGGCGATCACCACGTTCGTCGTGCATCCGTGATCTGAGCACGCGGCCCACGCGGATTCGCCACCGCGCTCGTCGCGTGGACGGTCGATCAGCGGCGGCTCCGCTCGTCCAGGGGTGGCGCCACGCGGCCCGGGGGAATCTGCCACGAGGAAACGCCTGTGCTCACGGAGGAATTGCGCGGACCCCTTGAAACCGTCGCAGTTACTGCGCCACGGATCAGCCGTTACTGCGTTCCACATCAGGCGTGGTAAGAGAAAGACTTGGTGCGCCCCGAGGGACTCGAACCCTCAACCTGCGGATTAAGAGTCCAAT
>PLPK01000085.1 GCA_003159795.1 Acidimicrobiaceae bacterium
GGCTCGCAGACCTCGGCCATGTGGATCGCCGAGAGCACGCGGGTCGGCCGGCCCTGGCGTTCGATGGCATCCTGCAGGGCGAGGGCGTTGATCACCGTGCCGAGCATCCCCATCGTGTCCGAGGTCGCGCGGTCGATGCCGAAGCCCGCCCCCTTCTTGCCCCGCCAGATGTTGCCCCCGCCGATCATGATGGCGAGCTCGACCCCGAACTCGTCACAGGTCCCGGCGATCTCCTTGGCGATCCGGTTGACGGTCGAGGAGTCGATCGTCTCGTCCGAAGCCGAGCTCGCGAACGCCTCCCCGCTGATCTTCAGGACGGCCCGTCGCCAACGCGGGACCGTCACCGCCGGCCCGGCACCCACGCCCGCGCCCGCCAGATCGGCGTCCCGGCTCGTCACGTCCCGACGACGACCTGGGCGAACCGGCGGATGACGGCGTCGCCGACGAGCTGGGCGATCGACACCTTCTCATCCCGGGCGTAGGGCTGGTCGAGGAGTACGTGCTCCTTGAACCAGCCGTTCAGGCGGCCCGCGACGATCTTGTCGAGCTGCGCCTCGGGCTTGCCCTCGTTGCGGGCCGTCGCGAGGATCGTCTCGCGCTCGGCGGCGATCGCCTCGGCGGGAACGTCCTCGCGCCGCAGGTACTCCGGGCGGGCGAAAGCGATGTGGACCGCCACGTCGTGGGCGAGCCCGGCGGGCCCGCCCTCAAGCTCGACGAGCACGCCGTTCACGCCGCGGCCGTTCTGGACGTGGAGGTAGCTGTCGAGCACGGCTCCGGACCCGGCCTCGAACCGGACGTGCCGGCCGACGGCGATGTTCTCCTTCACCGTCACCTTCAGGTCGTCGACCTTCTCGCCGAGGGCGTCGAGCGAACCCTCTCCGACGGTGGCGAGCGCCTCGGCGAGGTCGTCGACGAGGCGCACGAAGTCCGCCGACTTCGCGACGAAGTCCGTCTCGCACTCGAGCGCCACGACGGCTGCGACACCCTTGTCGTTCTCGACGACGACGGAGACCGCCCCCTCGGCGCGGGCCCGGCCGGCGCGCTTGGCGAATCCGGCGAGACCCTTCTCCCGGAGCCAGCGCTTGGCCTTCTCGAAATCCCCGTCCGACTCAACGAGCGCCCGTCGCACGTCGAGGATCCCCGCCCCCGTCGCCGCGCGCAGCGCCTTGACGTCCTGTGCCGTGACCTCGGCCATCTCAGACCTCCACTGACGGCGCCGACGTGGTCGCCGCGAATTCGGCGGAAGAGCCGCGCCGGTCCGCCTCCGGCCCGCCCGCCGCCGCGAGGTTCGCTGCGGCCTGCCGGGAGTAGATGAAGCGGCCCTCCCGGACCGCGTCGGCCATGACCCGACACAGCAGCCGCCCGGAGCGGATGGCGTCGTCGTTGCCGGGGATCACGTAGTCGATGATGTCCGGGTCGCAGTTTGAGTCGACGACGGCGATCACCGGGATGCCGAGCTTGTTCGCCTCGGTCACCGCGATGTGCTCCTTTTTCGTGTCGATGACGAAGATCGCGTTCGGCAGCCTCGTCAGGCGCCGGATGCCGCCGAGGTTGCGCGCGAGCTTCTCCAGCTCGCGGCGCAGCATCAGCGCCTCCTTCTTCGGCAGGGCGTCGAACTCGCCTGAGTCGCGCGACGCTTCGAGCTCGGCGAGCTTGCGGACGCGCCCCGAGACCGTCTCGAAGTTCGTGAGCATCCCACCGAGCCAACGCTCGTTGACATACGGCATGCCACACCCGGTGGCGTACTCCGCCACCGGGTCCTGGGCCTGCTTCTTCGTGCCGACGAACAGGAGCGTCCCCCCCGCGCCGACGAGGTCGCGCACGAAGGCGTAGGCGGTCTCGATCCGGTCGAGGGTCTGGTGCAGATCGATGATGTAGATCCCGCTGCGCTCGCCATAGAGGAAGCGCTTCATCTTCGGGTTCCACCGGCGGGTCTGGTGCCCGAAGTGGACTCCCGCCTCGAGCAATTGCTTCATCGTGACGACGGCCACGCGTCGCTCCTTCCCAACGGTTCTACGGAACCGGACGTCGCGCCGTCAGGCGACCGTGGGCACGTCCGGCCGATTGGTCAAGAGACCCGGGTGGGCCTCGGCTGCATGGTAGCCGCTCGGGCCAACCGGGCGGTCAGGCCCGCGGGTGCGCGCTCTTGTACACGGCGACCAGCCGCTCTCTCGAGACGTGCGTGTAGCGCTGCGTCGTGCGCAGGCTCGAGTGCCCCAGCAGCTCCTGGACGACACGCAGGTCCGCGCCCCCGTTGAGGAGGTGCGTCGCGTAGGTGTGGCGCAGCGCGTGCGGGTGCGTCGGCACGACGGAGCGGCGGTCGATGATGCGGCACACGTCGCGGGGCCCGAGGCGCCGGCCGCGGGCGTTCAGGAAGACGGCGCCCGGCGGCGTCTCCGGCCCGCGCAGCACGGCCCGGCCCTCGGCGAGCCAGAGCCGGCAGGCGTCGGCGGACGGCTCGCTCATCGGCACGCGCCGTTGCTTGCCGCCCTTGCCCCAGACGGTCACCGTCAGGCCCTCCAGGTCGAGGCCATCGGTGTCGAGCCCGCAGCACTCGCTCACCCGCACGCCCGACCCGTAGAGCAGCTCGAGGACGGCGTCGTCGCGCAAGCGGGTCGCCTCGGCGCGCGGATCCCCGGGCGGCTCGCCGCGCCCGGTCCCCTCGAGCAGCGTCTCGAGCTCGGCGGGTGCCAGCACGCGGGGCAACTTCCCCTCGCCCGACGAGGCCGTGAGTCGGCACGACGGGTCCTCGGCGACGAGCCCCCGCCGCCTGGCGAAGCCGAAATAGCGCCGCAGGGCGGCCGCCTTGCGCGCGATCGACCGGCGCTCGTAGCCACGGGTCGCGAGGTACGCGAGGTAGCGGCGAAGCAGCAACCGGTCGACCTCGGCGGGGCCCTCGACCCCGGCCCGCGCCGCCCACTCGGCGAAAGCGTCGACGTCGGAGCGGTAGGCACGCCGCGTGGCCGGCGCGGAGGCCCCGAGAGCCTGGACGAACGAGTCGAACTCCCAGCCCACGTTCCGAGCGTAGCGAACCTTCACCGCGGCCCCGGGGCACACTCCGGCCCAGGATGCGACAAGATGAGGCATGGCGAGTCACATCCTCATCGTCGAGGACGATGAGCGGATCCGGGCATCGATGGGTCTAGCCCTCGAGGACGAGGGCTACGACGTCGTCGAGGCCGGGAGTGGCGAAGAGGCCCTCGAACGCTTCGCCCAGTCGCTCGCTTTCGAGCCGCTCGACCTCGTGATCATCGACATCATGCTGCCCGGCATGGACGGCTTCGAGTGCTGCCGGGAGGTCCGCCGTCAGAGCGTGGTGCCCATCATCATGGTGACGGCGCGCACGGACACCCACGACATCGTCGCCGGGCTCGAGGCGGGCGCCGACGACTACGTGACGAAGCCGTTCGAGCCCAAGGAGCTCGCGGCGCGCATCCGCGCGCTGCTCCGCCGGGCACGCTCGACCGAGGGGGGCCCGTCCACGCTCACCTTCGGCGACCTCGAGATCATGCCGGAGGCGGGCGTCGTCCGGCTCGCCGGCGACGAGGTCCACCTCACCCGCACCGAGTTCCTCCTGCTGTGCGAGCTCGCCTCCAACCATGGCAAGGTGCTCTCGCGCGAGCAGCTCCTCGAGCGGGTCTGGAGCTACGACTACTTCGGTGACGGCCGGCTCGTCGACGTGCACGTGCGGCGCCTGCGCACGAAGGTCGAACCCGATCCCGCCAACCCCCGCTACGTGCTCACCGTACGCGGGTTGGGCTACAAGCTCGCGCCGTAGATGCCGACGGGGGATCGGCTCCGCCGCCTCGTCGGCCGCAGGGGCACGCACCCGGCGCAACGGCGGATCGGGCGCTTCGGGCTGCGGGCCCGCATCACCGCCGGGTTCGCCTTCGGCGCGCTCGTCCTCTCGCTGCTCATCACGTCGATCACCTACTTCACGACGAGTTCGTCGATCGTCGCCCAGGACAAGCGCTCCCTCGAGCTCCAGGCGCTCGCCAACGCGACCTCGCTCTACGAGAGCGTCTACGCCCGTGGCCCCGAGATCGTGCTCCCGAACGTCATCGGGCTCTCCGATGAGCTCCGCTCGCCGACCTCGTACTCGCTCATCTACGTCGACTCCCTCCGTGCGTGGTTCGGCTCGTCGCCCTTCACCTTCTCGATGGGCGACCTGCCGGTGTCGCTGCGCGCGATGACCTTGCACGGCACGTCGGCGGAGCAGATGTTCTCCTTCCACGGCACGCCGCATTTCGCCGTCGGGATTGCCCTGCCCCTCGGGGCCTACTACTTCGGGGTGTTCAGCCTCAGCCAGGCCACCGACACCCTCCACGTGCTCCTGGCGTCGCTCATCGCCGCCGCGGTGGTCACGACGCTGCTCGGCGCGGCCCTCGGCCGCTGGGCAGCCGGGCGCACGCTGCGTCCGCTGCGCGACGTCTCCCAGGCGGCCTCCTCGATCGCGAGCGGGATGCTCGACACCCGGCTCGAGACGGTCGGCGCGCGCGACCTCGCCAGCCTCACGTTGTCGTTCAACCGGATGGCGGACCGGCTCCAGCAGCGGATCGAGCGGGACGCCCGCTTCACCTCGGACGTCAGCCACGAGCTCCGCTCGCCGCTCACGACGCTGGCGACCTCGCTCTCGGTCATCGAGTCGCGCCGTGACGAGCTCCCCGAGCGCGCCCAGCGCGCCCTCGACCTCTTGGGAGCCGAGGTTCGCCGCTTCCAGCGCATGGTGCGAGACCTGCTCGAGATCTCCCGGTTCGACGCGCGCTCGGCCGACTTCGCGGCTGAGTCGGTCGAGGTCGGCGACCTCCTGCGGCACGCCTTCGCCCCGGCGGGGCACGAGCCCGTGCCGGTGCGGATTGATCCCGCCGACGACCATCGCGAGCTGCTTGTCGACAAGCGCAGGATCGAACGCATCTTCGGGAACCTGATCGAGAACGCCGACCGCTACGCCGGCGGGGTGACACAGGTTACCGTCGAGACGGGTGACCATTTCGTGCGCGTGTTCGTCGACGACTCGGGGCCGGGGATCCCTCCCGCCGACCGTGACCGCGTCTTCGAGCGGTTCGCGCGCGGCGCCGGCACGGCGGGCAGCCGGGGGGCCGGCGCCGGCACAGGCCTCGGGCTCGCCCTCGCGCAGGAGCACGTCCGGCTCCACGGCGGGCGCGTCTGGGCCACCGACTCGCCGAGCGGGGGAGCTCGCTTCATCGTCGAGCTGCCGATCTCGCTGCCGGCACCGGGCGACGGCGATGGCGGCGACGATCCCCTGGCCAAAACGACGGGGGCCGGCCGGTGAAGCACCGCAAGCCCGCGACGACCTTGATCTGGCTCGCCGTCCTGGCGATCGCCCTCGCCGGTTGCGGCATCTCCGTCCAGTCGACGGCGCAGCCGTTGCTGGTCCCGGCGAACCAGTTCCCGTCGCCGACAAATCCGCCGACCTCGTCGCACCCCGGGAAGGCGATTGACGTCTACTTCCTCACGAACGAGCACCTCGTCGCCTCGCTGCGCCACCTGCCGCGGGGCAAGGTCCCGCTCAAACGGATGCTCCAGCTCGCGCTGAACCGCCTCGACGCGGGACCTCTCAGCGCCGAGTTCGAACTCGGCGTGACGACGGCGCTCAGCCCGGCGGCGGCGGTGACGCTCATCGGCAGGGTGAAGCACCACGTCGCCTCGGTCGACCTCGACTCGACCTTCGAGAACCTCGACACGAGCGAGCTGTTCGAGGCCGACGCCCAGATCGTCTACACGCTCACCCAGTTCCACCAGGTGGACGGCGTCAACCTCGTCCTCGGCGGCGTGAAGATCGCCTGGCTGCCGGACGGCATCGAGGTGAACAACCGCCCCGTCACCCGCCAGGATTACCGGGCGATCGCGCCACCGACGAGGCCCTGAGGGTCAGCTCCCGACGATCTCGGCGGCCCGGGGCTCGTCGAGATCGACCCGGGGGGCGTCGGCCCACAACCGCTCGAGCGAGTAGAGCGAGCGCGCCCCGGTGTCGAAGACGTGGACGACGAAGTCGCCATAGTCGAGGAGCACCCACTGCGAGCCCTCGAGACCCTCGACGGACCGGACGGTGAGCCCGGCGAGCTCGCGGACCCGGCGGGAGACCTCGTCGACGATGGAACGGACCTGCCTCTCGTTCCGCCCCGCCGTGACGATGAAGTAATCCGTGATGCCGATGAGGTCGCCGACGTCGAGCACGACCGTCGATTCGAGCGTCTTCGCCGAGGCCGCGCGGGCGGCAACGAGGGCGGCCGACAGCGTCAACGAGGGCTGCCGCCCGGGGCCGCGGAACTACGAGCCGCCGCGACCGAGATCATCTCGGGTCGTGGGATCGGGCGGCTCGTCATCTGTCGCGAGCGTACATCCCGCGTTCTTTGATCATGCGGACCGCGCCCTCGGGGATGAGGTAGTCGAGCGGACGCCCCGTCGCGGCACGCTCGCGCAGGTCCGTGCTCGAGATCTCGAGCGCCGGGATCTCGATCGCGATCGCCTGCCAGCCGGCGAGGGGGCCCGTCGACCCCGGGAGCACGGGTGTCGAGCCCGGCCGGTTGACCACGACCATCGTCACCTCGCGCCGCACGTCGTCGAGCCGCTCCCAGGTCGCGAGCCCGGCGACGACGTCAGCACCGACGATGAGGAACAGTTCCGCCGCGGGTTCCGCCCGCCGCAGCTCGTCGATCGTGTCGATCGTGTAGGAGGGGCCGCCCCGGTCGATCTCGAGACGCGACGCCTCGAGGCCGTCCACGTCCCCGAGGGCGGCGTCGACGAGCGCGAGCCGGTCGGCGGCCGGCGACACCGGCCGGTCCCCGACCTTCTGCCACGGCTCGTTCGCCACGACGAAGAGCACCCGGTCGAGATGGAGCGTGTGACGGGCGTTGACGGCCGCGACGAGGTGCCCGACGTGGATCGGGTCGAAGGTGCCGCCGAAGACGCCGAGACGCATGGCTCCCCGGGCCACGGCCGGCGGGCACCGGGAGGGTGGATCCGCCCCGGTCGCGAGCCGCCGTCGCCCGGGCCAGCGTAGGCGCAACGGCGCACCCAGCACCGATGCACGGGGCGCCGGTCGGCGGCCCGCGCTGCCTACTCTGGAGGCATGCGTCAGCCCGTCCGTGATCCGGGAGTGGCGCGCCCCCTTCGTGCCGGGGGCGAGACGGCGTGGGCCCCCGATTCCTGGCACTCCCATCCGGCCGAACAGGAGCCCGAGTGGCCCGACCCCGCCGAGCTGGCACGCGCCCTCGACGAGCTAGGGGCCTTCCCGCCGCTCGTCTTCGCCGGGGAGACGCGCCGCCTCGCCGATTCACTCGGTCGCGTCGCCGACCGCCGGGCCTTCGTCCTGCAGGCGGGCGACTGCGCCGAGTCGTTCAGCGAGATCAACGCCGACGCGATCCGCGACAAGCTGAAGGTGATCCTGCAGATGGCGGTGGTGCTCACCTACGGCACCGGCGTGCCGGTGGTGAAGATCGGGAGGATCGCCGGCCAGTTCGCCAAGCCCCGCTCGTCGCCGACCGAACCGTGCGGCGACGGCGAGATCCCCTCGTTCCGGGGCCACATCGTGCACGACGACGCGCCGAACCTGGTGGCCCGCCGGGCGAACCCGTCCCGGATGATCGAGGCCTACCGGCTCTCCGCCGCCACGCTCAACCTCGTGCGGACCTTCACGAAGGGGGGTTTCGCCGCGCTCGGGCAGGTGCACGCCTGGAACCAGGAGTTCGTCGCGACGAGCCACGAGGGCCGCCGCTACGAGGAGACGGCTGAGGCGATCGACCGCGCCCTGCACTTCCTCGGTGCCTGCGGCGTGAACCTCGCCTCGGACACGCCCACCCAGCAGGTCGACCTGTTCACGAGCCACGAGGCGCTGCTGCTCGACTACGAGCAGTCGCTCACCCAGCGCGACCAGCTGACCGGCGACTACTACGACGGCTCGGCGCACATGCTCTGGCTGGGCGACCGGACTCGCCGGCTCGACGGCGCCCACCTCGAGTTCCTGCGCGGCGTCCACAACCCGGTGGGCGTGAAGCTCGGTCCGACGACCTCGCCCGAGGAGGCGGTCGCCATCTGCGAGGCTCTGAACCCGGCGCGGGTGCCCGGGCGCCTGACCCTCATCACCCGGCTCGGCGTAGCCGCGGTGACGCGCCTTTTGCCCCCGCTCGTGCGCGCCGTGACGGCGGCCGGCCATCCCGTCGTCTGGCAGTGCGACCCGATGCACGGCAACACGTTCGTCTCCGACAACGGCCGCAAGACCCGGCGCTTCGACGACGTCCTCGGCGAGATCAAAGGCTTCTTCGCCGTCCACCGGCAGGAGGGCACCTGGCCGGGCGGCGTCCACGTCGAGCTCACCGGCGACGCCGTCACCGAGTGCCTCGGCGGGGCGGAGGACATCCTCGAAGAGCACCTCTCGTTGCACTACACGACGACCTGCGACCCCCGGCTCAACGGACGACAGGCGCTCGACCTCGCCTTCCGCGTCGCGGAGCTCCTGGCGGACTGATGCGACGCCCCGACGCCGCGGCCCGTGGGGCGGCCAGTGCCGCCCTCGTCGTCGCGCTGCTCTGCGGTGCCGGCGCGGCTGGCGCGGCCCCCGGGCCCGGGGAGGCGGCCCCGGCACTGAAGCCATCGCCCGGCGCGACGACGTGCGCGTACCCGGCGACGCCGATCACGACGACCACGACGACGACCACGACGACGACGCTCGTCGAGCCGTCCTCCACGACAACGCTCCCGTCATCGACGACGACGACGCTCCCGCCCAGGCCAGCAACCGAGAAGACCCCCTACTACCTCGTCAAGTCCAACGGCGGTGTCCAGGCCTTCGGAGGCGCGAGGTTCCTCGGCTCCAAAGCCGCCAAGCACCTGCGGACAAGGTTCGTCGACGGCGCGGCGCCCACCGACGGCGACGGCTACTGGCTGGCGACGGAGAGGGGAAACGTCTACCCCTTCGGCGACGCGCCGTTCCTCGGTTCGCCGGTCCACCGCAACAAGCGCGCGCCGATCGTCGCCGTCGCCGGCGCGCCGGTCGGTGACGGCTACTGGCTCGTGGCGGCGAACGGCGCCGTCTACAACTACGGGAGCGCGCCGTTCTGCGGCTCGCCCGTCCACGCCGCCCTCGCCTCCCCGATCGTCGCCTTCGCGCCCTCCCCCGACGACGCCGGCTACTGGCTCGTCGCCGCCGACGGCACCGTCTACCACTACGGCGATGCGCCGAACCGCGGCTCGGCCGCCGGGAGGCATCTCGCCGCGCCCATCGTCTCGATCGCGGCGACCGCCGACGGCAGGGGCTACTGGCTCGTCGCCGCCGACGGCACCGTCTACCAGTACGGCGATGCGCCGGACCTCGGCTCGGCCGCCGGGAAGCACCTCGCCGCGCCCATCGTCTCGATCACGGCGACCGCCGACGGCGGGGGCTACTGGCTCACCACGGCGGATGGGAGGGTCTTCAACTACGGCGATGCCCGCTTCGCCGGGTCGCTCGCCCACCGCCTGGCACGAGGCGCGGTCACGGCCGTCGGCTTCGTGCCCCACCTTCTCGGCACACCGGGCCTCGTCACGCTCCCCCACGGCGTGTTCGGCTATGACATCTCGGGTTTCCAGTGCGCGCTGCCGGGGTCGACCGCCGCCAGGAGCGGGCTGCCCGGCTCCTCGGCGGTCTCCGTGCTCCAGGTGGCGGGTTGGCTCGACGGAACCGACAACTCGTGCCTCGCCGCCGAGGCGGCCTGGGCGGCGAGATCGGCGGGCTCGTCGGGCGCGCCCTACTCGCTCTACCTGTTCGTCAACTCCCCCGACCTGACGCCAACGGCCGCCGCGCAGTCGGCGAACGGGCCGAAGGGGGTCTGTGCGACGCTCACCGCCGGGGAGGTCGCGACCTGCGAGGCGTACAACTACGGCTTCAACGGCGCTCGCAGCGCGCTCGCCTACGCGACCAGCCAGGGCGTGCACGCCGACCTGTGGTGGCTCGACATCGAGGGCGACTCGCTGTCACCGACGCGGTACTCGGACTTCGGGCTCGGCTACTACTGGTCCGACTCAACTGCCCTCAACGACGCCACGATCGAGGGTGCGCTCGACGCCCTGCGCAAGTCCGGCCTCGAGGTCGGCCTGTACTCGACGAGCGTCCAGTACCCCGTCATCGCGGGCGACTTCGTCCCCGCCGGGCCGCAGGTGCCGCTGTGGGTCGCGGGGGTGCCGCGCACGAACCCGCCGTACACGCAGACGGGCCTGTCGAACCCGTCGGTCCTTAGAGCCTGGTGCGCGGGGACCGCCTCCTACGGCGGCGTCGGGAGGGGGCACGACGACCTCTTCGCCGGGGGCGTGCCGGTGCTGCTCCAGGAGACGCCGGGCACCCTCGCCTCGCCCTACGGGGTCGACCCCGACTACGCCTGCTGATCCGTCGGCACCCACTCCGGCGGCTCGACGCCGACCCAGTCGGGTTCGGTCGAGCGGACCTGGGGCCTGCCGGCAAGGTGGGCGACGTCGTTGTAGCGCACAAGCCGCCAGCGCGAGCCGGTGTGGTGCCACTCGGTGATCGAGGTGTTGGCCGGATGTAGCCGGACGATGTTGCCGTGCTCGGCGAGCCCCAGGAAGCGGATCATCGAGGAGTCGATGACGCCGCCGTGCGAGACGACGACGACGAGCCGCCCCGGGTTGGCGGCCGCCGCGGCGGTAAGCGCCGCGGCCGCCCGGTCGAGGAAGCCGATCCAGCTCTCGCCGCCCGGTGAGGTCGGGAACTCCGGGTCGTCGCCCGGCAGGCCGCGCCGCTGGTATCGCTCCTCGTACTCGGCCCAGGTGAGCCCGTCGGCCTCCCCGGGATGGCGCTCGCAGAACGCACAGCTCCGCTCGAAGCCCGGGACGCCGAGGGCGGGGACGAGGATGGACGCCGTCTCGATCGCGCGGGGCAGCACGCTCGTCCACACCGCCGCCGCGCCGGTGAGCTCGCCGGTGCGGGCGAGCCGTTCGGCGAGGACCTCGACCTGCGCGACCCCGCGGGGGGTGAGCCCGCGACAGCCCTTGTGGCCGCCAATCACCTCGTCGACGTTGGCGAAGGCCTCGCCGTGCCGGATGATCGCGAGCCGCGTTCCGACGGCGATCGCCCCGCCGGACTGTGCCACGGGACCGGCGGATGCCGCCTTTTCGCCCACGCCCCGCACCCTACAGGTTCCGCGTCCGTCCGCCGGGGGTGCAAGGGCCGGCCGCTACGTGCGGACCTGGCCGTCGCCCTCGATCACGAACTTCACCGCGGTCAGCTCGCGCAACCCCATCGGGCCGCGGGCGTGCAGCTTCTGCGTCGAGATGCCGATCTCGGCGCCGAGCCCGAGCTCGCCGCCGTCGACGAAGCGCGTCGAGGCGTTGACGAGCACGGCGGCGGCATCGACCTCCCGGACGAAGCGCCGGGCGGCGCCATAGTCGCGCGTCACGATGGCCTCGGAATGCCCGGTCGAGTACCGGGCGATGTGGTCGATGGCGGCGTCGAGGTCATCGACGACCGCCACGGCGAGGCGCAGCGCGAGGAACTCGGTCGCGTAGTCGTTCTCGGTCGCCACGCCGATCCCGGGCAGGATGGAGCGGCTCGCCTCGTCACCAACGAGCTCGACGCCACCGAGCGCGCTGGCGAGCCTCGGCAGGGCGGCAGCGGCGATGTCCCGGTGGACAAGCAGCGTCTCCATCGCGTTGCACACGCTCGGCCGCTGGGTCTTCGCGTTGACGACGATCCGCTCGGCCATATCGAGATCGGCGTCGGCGTCGATGTAGACGTGGCAGTTCCCGTCGCCGTCGACGACGTAGGGCACGGTGGCGTGTTCGACGACGAGCGCGACGAGCGCCGGACCGCCCCGGGGCACGAGGCAGTCGATGAAGCCCCGCAGCCGCACGAACTCGGCGACCGTCTCGTGGCGGGTGTCCTCAACGAGAACGACCGCGTCGGCGGGCAGGCCGGCGCTTTCCATCCCGGCGCGCAGTGCCGCCGTGATCGCCACGTTCGAGCCCAGCGCACCCGCCGAGCCGCGCAGGAGCACCGCGTTCCCACTCTTCACACACAGCCCCGCCGCGTCCGAGGTGACGTTCGGGCGGTTCTCGTAGACGATGCCGACGACCCCGAGCGGCACCCGCACCCGCCGCACGATGAGCCCGTTCGGGCGCACCCAGCCCTCGACGACCTCGCCGACAGGGTCGGTGAGCGCCGCGACGGCCCCCAGCCCCTCCGCCATCTGGTGAAGTCGCTGCTCGGTCAGGCGGAGCCGGTCGACCACCCCCGGCTTCTCACCGGCCGACTCGGCCCGGGCGACGTCAACGGCGTTCGCCGCCAGGATCTCGTCGGCCGTCGCACGCAGCTGGGCGGCCGCCGACCCGAGGGCGTCGTTCTTCTGTCCGGTCGTCGCCGTGGCGAGCACCCGGGCGGCCGATTTCGCCCGCCGGCCGAGGTCCACGAGCGGTTCCTGGGCCATGGCCCACGCTACCGAGGGGCGGTGCCCCGGGGCGAACGCGGCCGCGCCGCCGCCCCGGTGAGCACGACGAGGTCGTCGCGGTGGACGAGTTCGCCCGCGAGATCGGCGGGCAGGTCGGCCGAGCGGCGACCGAGCCACTCCGCCGCCCGGTCCGAGCCCAGACGCGTGATCCCCTTGGCGATGACCGTGCCGTCCACGGCCGCGATCTCGATCGGGTCCTCCCGCCCGAAGGCGGCGCTGATCTCGACGACGCCCGCCGGGAGCAGGCTCGCCTCCCGCTCCACGAGGGCGCGCCGGCAGCCCTCGTCGACGACGACGCGGCCCCGCGCCGGCAGCGCGAAGGCGATCCAGGCCTTGCGGGCGGAGAGCCGTTCGTCCCGTGGCAGGATCGTCGTGCCGACCCCCGGGGTCCCGCGCACCGCGTCGGCGACGACTCCGGGCCGGTTCGCCGCGGCGATGACCGTCCGCACCCCGCACCACGCCGCCATGCGGGCGGCGGCGAGCTTGGAGGCCATGCCCCCGCTGCCGGCGGCGGAACCGGGGCCGCCGGCCACCCCGTCGAAGGCGGCGTCGACGGCGACGACCTGCTCGACGAGCGTCGCGTCGGCGCTGCGCCGCGGGTCGGCGTCGAAGAGGCCCTCGGTGTCGGTGAGGAGGACGAGGCACTCGGCTGCGACGAGGTTGGCGACGAGGGCGGCGAGGCGGTCATTGTCGCCGAAGCGGATCTCGTCGTCGGCGACGGCGTCGTTCTCGTTGATGACCGGCACGGCGCCGAGTTCGATGAGCCGCCGAATCGTCTCCCGGGCGTGCAGGTACTGGTGGCGCGCCCCGAAGTCCGGCAGCGAGAGCAACACCTGGGCGGCGAAGAGGCCCTCGCCGGAGAGCGCGTCGTCGTAGACGCGCATCAGGCGGGGCTGGCCGATCGTCGACAGGGCCTGCAGCGTCGTCGTGTCCGTCGGCCGGCCCCCGGCGGGGTTCGCGGCCGCGACCCCGGCGGTGACGGCCCCCGAGGTGACGACGACGGTCGGCTTGCCGGCCCGCCACAACTGCACGATCTCAGCCGCGAGCTTGCCGACGGCCGCGGCGTCGACGAGGCCGTCGACGCCCGTCACCGAGCTCGACCCGATCTTCACGACGACGGTCATCGCCGGGCCGCCCCGAGAACCGAACGGGCCAAGGCGCGGGGGCCGGGGCAAGGGTCCATCAGGTGTCCTCGCTGTAGGTGAACGAGAGCCGGCCGATCCGGACGTCGTCACCCGGCCGGGCACCCGCCCGCGCGAGCGCCCGGTCGACACCGAGCCGCTTCAGGCGGCGCTGGACGAGCGCCATGGCGTCGGGATCCGTGAGGTCCGACAGCCCGACCGCCCGCTCGACGACGCGACCGACGACGACGAAGCCGTTGCCCTCGCGCGCGACGACGACGCCCTCTGCGGCCGGCCGGTGGACGACCGGCGCCGCCGATGGTCCCGCTCCGGCGCGGGCGGCGTCGACGATGGCACCGAGCCGGCCGACGAGCTCGGCGACGCCCTCGCCCGTCACCGCCGAGACCTCCAGCTCTCCGCCGTAGTCGGTCCGGGGAGGGCGTGATGGCGCCGGCGCGAGGTCGGCGCGCGAGCCGACGACCACCCGGGGGCGGACGACGAGGTCGGCGCTGAACCGGCCGAGCTCGTCGAGGAGCACGCGCGCCTGCTCGGCAGGAGGGCGCCCCTCACTGGGCGCGAGGTCGATCATGACGACGAGCGCGCGCGCCCGCTCGACGTGGCGCAGGAAGCGGTGGCCGAGACCCCGGCCCTCGCTCGCCCCCTCGACGAGGCCAGGGACGTCGGCGACGACGAACTCCGTCGCCGCGTCGTCGGCCCCGCCGCGGCCGCCGAGGCGGACCACGCCGAGGTGCGGCTCGAGCGTCGTGAACGGGTACTCGGCGACCTTCGGCTTGGCGGCGGAAATCCGCGAGATGAGCGTCGACTTGCCGCAGTTGGGGAAGCCGACGAGGGCGACGTCGGCGACGAGCTTCAGCTCGAGGTCGAGCCAGCGCTCCTCACCCAGCTCGCCCTGCTCGGCGAAGGCCGGCGCGCGCAGCCGGTTCGTGAGGAACCGGGCGTTGCCGGCGCCCCCCCGTCCGCCCTCGGCGGCGCGCAGGCGGTCGCACGGGGCGGAAAGGTCGGCGAGGACCTCGCCGTCGGGTCGGCGCACGACAGTCCCGACGGGAACGGGCACGACGAGGTCCCGGCCGGCCCGGCCATGGCGCTTGGCCCCGCCGCCGTGGGCGCCCGCCTCGGCGCGCCGGTGCGGGTGGTCCCGAAAGGCGAGGAGCGAGGCGAGCGAGGCCGTCGCCTCGAGGTAGACGTCGCCGCCGCGGCCACCGTCGCCGCCGTCTGGCCCACCGCGCGCGACATGCGCCTCGTGACGGAACGAAACGGCGCCCGCGCCGCCGTCACCGGCTCTCACGTGGACCTGGGCCTCGTCGACGAAGCCAGCCATCTGGTGCCTTTCTCCATGGGCGCCACCCCCCCGCACGTGAACGTGGGCGCGCCACAGGTCGAGGCGGACCGCTACGTGGGACGGGTCACGCCTCGCTGGTCTCGACGTCGACGAGACGCCGGCCGCGCCGTTCGGCGAAACGAACGGTGCCGGACGCCGCGGCGAAGAGCGTGTCGTCCCCGCCGCGTCCGACGTTGACACCCGGGTGGAAGTGCGTGCCGCGCTGGCGCACGATGATCGCCCCGGCACCGACGACCATGCCGTCGGAGGCCTTCACACCGAGCCGCTGGGCGTTGGAATCCCGCCCGTTGCGGGTCGACCCGCCACCTTTGGTCTTGGACACTCAGGCCTCCTGCGACTTGGCTGCGCGGCTAGCCGACGGCGCCTTGCCGGCGGCGTCGATCGCAGTGATCTCGACGACCGAGTAGTGCTGGCGGTGACCGAAACGCCGCCGCCCCCGGGCCTTGGGCTGGTAGGTGAAGCCGGTGATCTTCGGGCCCTTCGCCGACCCGACAACCTTGCCGGCGACCCTGGCCGCCAGCAGCGCGCCGCGACCGGCGACGACCGTCCCGCCGTCGACGATAAGGACCGGCGAGAACGAGACCTCCTCGTCCACTGCCGCGCCAAGGAGTTCGACCTCGACCCGCGAGCCGACCTCGACACGTTCCTGTTTCCCGCCGGTAGCGATCACTGCGTACATGAGGCCGCCATCGTAGCAAGGGGGCCGGGGTCCCCCGACCGACCCCGCCGGTGACGGATCACGAAGCGGTGGCGCCCCGACTCACTCCTCGTCCTCGGAGAAGACGATCCCGCGCCCTTTGCACATCGGGCAGGTCTCGCTGAACGCCTCGAGGAGCCCCTCGCCGACCCGCTTGCGGGTCATCTCGACGAGTCCGAGCTCCGAGATCTCGAACACCTGCGTCGGGGTCTTGTCGCGCGCGAGCGCCGTGCGCAGCGTCGCCGCGACCTCCTGCCGGTTCGCCTTTATCTCCATGTCGATGAAGTCGATGACGATGATCCCGCCGATGTCCCGCAGGCGCAGCTGCCGGGCGATCTCCTCGGCCGCCTCGACGTTGTTGCGGAACACCGTCTCCTCGAGGCTCGACGAGCCGACGTTCTTGCCCGTGTTGACGTCGATCACCGTCAGCGCCTCGGTGCGCTCGATGATGAGGGAGCCGCCCGAGACGAGCCAGACCTTGTGGTTGAGCGCCTTGTGCAGCTGCTCGTGGATGTGCTGCCGCTCGAACAGCGGCAGGTCCTCCGCCTTCGGGTCGTAGTACTCGACGCGGTCGGCGAGCAAGGGGTCGATCTCGGCGACGTAGGAGCGAACGAGCTCGTAGAGGGCGAGGTCGTCGAGGATGACGCCGCGGTACTCCTCGGTGAACTCCTCGCGGATCACCCGCAGGGCGATGTGCGGCTCGGAGTACAGCAGCGCCGGCGCCGACACCCGACGCGCCTTGTCGTCGATCTCGTCCCATTTCTTCACGAGCCCGGCGACGTCCCGGCGGAGCTCCTCGGCGCTCGCGCCCTCGGCGGCGGTCCGAACGATGATCCCGTGACCCTCGGGCCGGATCCCGTCGAGCACGCGGCGCAGGCGCTTGCGCTCGCGGTCGTCGAGACGCTTCGAGATGCCGGAGGCGTTCGACTCCGGCACGAGGACGACGAAGCGGCCCGGGAGCGAGACCTCCTGGGTGAGACGGGCGCCCTTCACGCCGATCGGGTTCTTGGTGACCTGGCAGATGATCGTCTGGCCGGGCCGCAACAGGTGCTCGATCCGGGTTGTGCCCGGGTCGCGCTCGATCCCCTCGTCGCGGTCCGTCTGCACGTCGCCCCAGTACAGAACGGCGTTCTTCGGCGTGCCGATGTCGACGAACGCCGCCTCCATCCCCGGTAGCACGTTCTTCACCCGGCCGCGGTAGATGTTGCCGTCGATCTGGGTGGCATCGTCGAGGACGCGGGCGACGTGGTGCTCGATGAGCGAGCGGCCCTCCAGGACGGCGATCTGGGTGACGTCCGGCGCGACATGAACGCACATCATGTAGCGCCCGACCGGCCGGCCCTTGCGCTCCCGGCCGCGGCGCCGGCCGAACATCCGCCGGCGGATGTTCGGCCGGCGCCGCGGCCGGGAGCGCAAGGGCCGGCCGGTCGGGCGCTACATGATGTGCGTTCATGTCGCGCCGGACGTCACCCAGATCGC
>PLPK01000055.1 GCA_003159795.1 Acidimicrobiaceae bacterium
CCCATGTCGCTGGCAAACGACACATCCGAGCGATCCCACGCCGCGAAGCGGTGACCAGGAGAAGTGGGGGGCCAAATCGTCATCGAGAAGTGCGGAACGTCGGTTGTACGCCTGGTCTAGAATCCGCTTCTAATCGGCGATAGAGACTGATCCCAGCGGCCTGACCGGCAATTTCTACTGAGGATCGCCGTGTAGACGCTTGTTCTCGGCCCATTCCGCCGCCAAGTCCTGAAGCACGCTTGCCGGGTCAGCATCGGTAGCTACCCGCCCGACCAGGATCACTGTCAACTCTAAAACTGCTTGCAGCAGTAGCTGGGGGTGGTCAACATGCTCGGCGTAGATCGCTCGGACTGAATTGGCATCATCTTGCGCAGCCGCTGTCACAAGTGCCAGTGCTGCGTCCATCAGCGTCACTTTGAGTGAATCGTCCGCCACGTCGCTCATCCCGCCTTGATCGTATGCTGACCTTACCCTCCGATCAGGACATCCGTTTGCCCTGTGCCACGGTCGGTTATCGCCCCCGGCCCACTTCATGCAAGCCCTCCTCATGCCGCCCGCTCCGCGATCCGACCGAATCGCAGATGTCGCCTGGTCGCAGCGTTCACTGTGCCGGAAGCTCTGGCGCGAGCGCGCGATGCGCTGCCGCTGGAGTGGCGTGCACCCGACGAAGAGGATGAAGAGCGTGATGAGGATTCAGATCACGAACAAAAACAAAAGGGGAAGAGGACGAGGATCATCGTTACGAGCACGACAAGCGTGACGAAAATCGCAAACAGGAATTGCAGCAGAAAGAAGATCAGAGCGCGAACAGCCCAGCCCATGTCGCCCGTCCGTGATCCCTCCGAGTTGCTAAGTAATCGCCTCTCCGGTTCGCTGCTCGACTTGGAGCGAACGAGTCGCGAGGAGACGTGATGAGTAGAGCTTCACGTCGTCGGTGACAGCCTTCAGGACGCCAGACACGTCGGCTTCCTCAATAGCGCGTCCCAATCGGAGCAGTGCATCATCGACGATGTCGATAGCGACGTCACGAGACAGTCCCCATGACTTCGCCTCGAGCGCGAGCTGCATCCGATTGACCTCTCCGATCGTGATGCTTCCGCCGACGTACATGGCCAATTGTCGGCCGGTCACGAATGACACCGTTGGGGACGCGTCGTAGATAGGTGCGAAACAGAGCGTGTCGCCATCGATCAAGAAGCTGTGGTTCTTGCCGTGTGCGTCCGTGTTCCCGATTGCGCACGTCAGCACCATCGCTTCAGCAAGGGCTCGGAGTTCCTTGTCTCTGTCCACTGCGTGCGTCACGAGGAACTTGGCAATTTGGCCATATGACGGCCCGCCATTTCGCTGCTGGTACTTGTGGCGATCGCGCGAATCGATGCCGAGCGCCTGGCAAGCGTCCTCTTGGTGCAGGCGATGGGCCACTCCGTCGACGATCTCGCGATCGAAGCGCTCCACAACGAGGACGTCGCGCTCGCTGACCTCAATCACGTCGACGGCGGCGGCGACGAGGCCGGCGTCTCGTGCGATGCGCATCGCATACTCTTCGGCCCGAGCGAGCTCGGGGTGCTGAAACGGCGCCGGCTTCAGAATGTGGGTCGACGGTGCTCCGTTCGTCGGAAGCGCCCAGCCTTCTTCGGTCTTGCAGACCAGGAGCTTCGACTGAAGCCCACCGAGTGAGATCCCAGACTCCGGAGTGACGCCGAGGGGGTGTGTCGGTAGGTTTCGGATCGCCTCCTCGAGTTCGGCATCACTGAGCGGCGTCGGTTGCCCCGGCATGGCGGGGCGTTCGTCGACGGGAAGAAACGCCACGGCACCTGCACACTCGCGGCCAATGTGGCGAAGGAGCCCGAACGCATCACCGCGACGGACGTCGAACATGGACTCCAGCGTGGTGCGGGCTTCGCCTTCGGGGAGTAATCCTTCGAGCCAGTACAGGACGGCGTTGCCGCCATAGGCCTTGTGCTGAGTAAGGAGCGATGCCGAGAGAACGACGGCACCGGTACCGGCGCGGCGGATCTCGTCAGCTTCGTATTCGAGGCGGACGTCGGAGCGTGTCCTTCGCAACGTGGCTACGACTCGCTCGTGAAGCCAGATGTTCAGCGTTTCGTCAGCCACTTAGTCGACCGTGACCTTCGATCCTCGGGGCACAGCGATGAGCTCGTAGCCACAAGCACCTAGAGTCGCGATCAGGCGATTCACGATCGCAAGCCGGCCCTGTTCGAGCCGGCGAATCGACGATCGCTCGGTAGCAAGTTGCTCTGCGAGCTCTTCCTGCGTGCGACCCGATGCCCTGCGAATCGACTCAACTGCAGCGCCGAGCGCAGCGCCGTCACGAAGGCGGTACCAATCTCTAGGATGCGTCAAAAGTGCCATACTGAAAGTGTACTCGTCAGATGCGACACTTTTGCTACTTATCTCAGTAAATGGCAACACGCTTCACTAATGCCGCATACGTCGACTCTACCGCGGTGCGCGCCTTGGCGCTGCGAACTCCACCGAGGCCCGGGTCCCATTGGCGCGAGCGACCGGCGACCGATTGAGATCGGGCGTGAGTTCATGACATCGGCGACAAGACGACCGTCCTACCAGGGCTTTCGTGCGAGTCGATCCTTGAACTCGGTACATAGAGCCGTCGCTCACGTAGGTCGAGGCGAGATGATCTTCTGCGCCAACCTTGCATAAGGCGGGCGCCACGGCGCGCACCCGATTCACGAACGGAGCGACGCACCGCGAAACCAGAGCGAGTATCCACGGAGGCTCACCGGAAGAGGTCCCCGAGATCCTGGACAACGCGCCCTCGTGTCAGCGCGTGTCAGCGCCGATCCCGATATCCGCTGACAATGTCGCTGACATTCGGGAAGGCGCGACGAAAGCCGAGAGGCGGAAAGTGTCTGTGACCTGCTCGAATGAGTGGAGGCGACGGGATTCGAACCCGCGAACCTCTTGACTGCCAGTCAAGCGCTCTACCAACTGAGCTACGCCCCCGAGAGGTTCCTTACCTGCTTAGTCGACGCCTACGTCGGTTGCCTCCCCGGGCTCATGACCCACCACCAACAGTGGCCGGCGACACCGGCGGACTGCGATTGTAGGCCGCGGCGGGCAACACCTCCTCACAAGATCGGGCACACACGATCTCGGCGGGTTGCCGGAGGATCCGAAATGTCCCGCCGACCTCGTCGGGGGCCTAGGTCGGTCGCCGGGTTCCGGCGAACGTCGAGGGGCGGTGCACCTCGGGGCTCACCGATTCGGGCGTGTCGGGCGCCGTGGCACTCGGGCGAGGGGTCCTTTCCGGCTCGGTAATGTTTGGCTCCGATGAGAGCGAACTACGACTTCGAAGAGGCGGAACCCCGCTGGCAGAGGCGTTGGGCCGAAGAGGGCACGTACGAGGTCGATCTCGACGACCCGCGCCCTCCCTACTACGTGCTGTCGATGTACCCGTACCCGAGCGGGCCCGCCCACCAGGGTCACGTCCGCAACTACACCTTCGGCGACGTACTCGTCCGGTTCCGGACGATGCAGGGGTACGCCGTGCTCTCGCCGTTCGGGTTCGACTCGTTCGGGCTGCCGGCCGAGAACGCCGCGATCAAGGGTGGGGCGAAGCATCCGCGCGAGTACACCGAGGCGCGCATCGCCGAGCTGCGGGCGAGCGTGCTCCGGCTCGGGGCCGTCTACGACTGGCGCCGCGAGGTGCGGAGCCACGACCCCGACTACATGCGCTTCAACCAGCTCATCTTCCTGCGGCTCCTCGCGGCCGGCCTCGCCTACCGGCGCGAGGCGCCGGTGAACTGGTGCCCCGGCTGCCAGACCGTGCTCGCCAACGAGCAGGTGCTCTCCGACGGCACCTGCGAGCGATCCGGCGACGTCGTCGAACACCGGCTCCTCGAGCAATGGTTCCTCCGGATCACGAAATACGCCGACGAGATCCTCGCCGCCCTCGACTCGCTCGACTGGCCCGAGCGGGTGAAGACGATGCAGCGAAACTGGATCGGCCGCTCCGAGGGGGTCCTGCTCCGCCTCCCGGTCGAGGACCACCCCGGCGCCACCATCGAGGTCTTCACGACGCGGGCGGACACCGGGTTCGGAATCACCTACGTCGTCCTCTCTCCCGAGCATCCCCTCGTCGCAGAACTCACCACCCCCGAGAACCGCGCCGCCGTCACCCGGCTGTGCCGGACGGCGGCGTCGGAGTCCGACCGGCAACGGATGGAGTCCGACGTCTCGCTCGAGAAGCGCGGTGCCTACACCGGGAGCCGTTGCATCAACCCGTTCACGAACGAGCCGGTGCCCATCTACGTCGCCGACTACGTGATCGCGACCTACGGCACCGGGGCGATCATGGCGGTCCCGGCCGAGGACCAGCGCGACCACGACTTCGCCGTCGCCCACTCTCTCCCGGTCGTGCGCACCGTCACCCCCCCGCAGGGCTTCGCGGGCGAGGCCTGGTCCGGGCCGGGCACCAAGATCAACAGCGGCTTCCTCGACGGACTCGACGTGGACACGGCCAAGGAGCGCGCCACCGAGTGGCTGGTGGCCGGGGGCATCGGCGAGCGCTCGGTGCAGTACCGGCTGCGGGACTGGCTGATCAGCCGGCAGCGCTACTGGGGATGCCCGATCCCGGTCGTGTACTGCCCGGCCGACGGGATCGTCCCCGTCGCCGAGGCCGACCTCCCGGTGCTCCTGCCCGAGGACGTCGAGTTCCTCCCGACCGGGGAGTCGCCACTCAAGCACCACCAGGCGTTCCTCGAGGCGATCTGCCCTGCCTGTGGCGGCTCGGCGACCCGGGAGACCGACACGATGGACACCTTCGTCGATTCGTCCTGGTATTTCCTGCGGCTCTGCTCGCCGCGGGACCACGACGAACCGGTCGACATGGCCTCGGCCCGGCATTTCATGCCCGTCGACCAGTACATCGGCGGAATCACCCACGCCATCCTCCACCTGCTCTACGCCCGCTTCTACACCCGGGCGCTCGGCGACCTCGGCCTCGCGCCGCCGGAGATCCGCGAGCCGTTCACGCAGCTGTTCTGCCAGGGGATGATCCGGCTCGGTGGCAGCGCGATGTCGAAGTCGAAGGGCAACGTCATCTCGCCCGACGAGTACTTCAAATCCGTCGGTGCCGACGCGCTGCGTCTTTTCCACCTCTTCGTCGCGCCCCCGGTCGACGACTTCGACTGGACTCCCCAGTCGGACGAGATGATCGAGGGCTGCGCCCGCTACCTGCGGCGCGTCTGGCGCCTCGTCGTCCCCGACGAGAACGAGACCGCCGGGACAGCTGCCCCGGGCACCGAGACGACGAGGGCGACCGATGAGCTGCGGCGCGCGACCCACCGCGCGATCGACTCGATCACGACCGACCTCGGCCGTTACGAGTTCAACACGGCCGTCTCGGCGCTGATGGAACTCACCAACGCGATCTACCGCGCGCGGCACCTCGGCGTCGATCACGCCGCGGTTGACGACTCGGTCGACACACTGCTCAAGCTCCTCGCGCCGATGGCACCCCACCTCGCCGCTGAGGCCTGGGAGCGACGCCACGGTGGCCACGTCCACCAAGAACCCTGGCCGGTCGCCGACCCGGCGTTCCTCGTCGAGGCCAAGGTGACGATGATCGTGCAGACCAACGGCAAGCTGCGCGATCGGATCCTCGTCGATGCGTCGATAGCCGAGGACGAGGCGACGGCACTCGCCCTCGCGTCAGCCAAGGTGGCGGAGGTCCTCGAGGGCAGATCACCGCGCCGGGTCATCGTGCGCGCCCCGAACCTCGTCAACATCGTGGTCTGACCGGCGGGCCGGCCGAGGGCCGCACGCCCTGAGGATGGGGCCCGCTGTCTCGGCCCGCTCGGGGGGTCGACACCAGCGACACCTCGGAGCAACTCTTCTTGACGGCGACCGGGATCGCCGGACTCCGGGGTGCCCCGGATTCGGCGCGATTTCATGGGCGCCTCACAGCTGTCTCTCAGCCGCAAGATTTATCGTTCCCTCGCCGCCTGCGAAGGGCGTGCCACGGGCGAGGAGGTCGAAGTGGTCTCGGTGAGATATGCGTGGAATGAACTTCGACGGCGCTTCGGGCGGACCATCGTCACGAGCCTCGGGCTCGCGCTCGGAGTCGGCCTCGTGATGGGAATCGTGGGGGTCTCCGAGGGGCTCTCTGATGCCCAGAACCGGATCCTCTCGCCCCTCGGCTCGGTCGGTACGGACATCATCGTCACGCGCACGGTCGCGCCGACGACCTCCCAGACGACGACCACGACGACGACGCCGGGAGGGTTCCCCGGCCGGGGCGGCGGCCGTTACGGCGGCGGTGGCTTCTTCGCCCCCGGCACCGCCGGCTACGGGGCGGCGAGCTCCGAGGCCACCTCGCTTCTCAACAACAACTCATCGATCATCACGGACCTCAAGACACTGGGGAAACCCGGGACGAAATTCACCCATGACTTCCTGGTGCCGGGGACCCTCATCACCTTCCCCGCGGTCGCCGTGAAAGACGTCGCCAAGATCCCCGACGTCACCGTCGCCGTCGGGGCGCTCTCGCTCGAGGCGCTGCACGAGACCGGCACGGTCCCGAAGATCACCGCCACGGTGAAAACGGGCGGTCAGACGCTCTCGAAGACCGTGAAGCCGCCCACGCTCACCGCGGCCCAGAGGGCGAAGGAAGGAGCCTGCGTCCAGAAGTTGCTGCAGAAGAACTTCGGTGGTCGCACGGTGGGCACCGGGCCGGCGGGTAGTTCGGGCACACGAGGCCCGGGTGGGGGCCGAACGTACAACTTCAGCGGCTTCGGCTCGAACTCAGCCCTCCAGAAGTGCATGACCCCGGCACAGCGCTCCTACAACGAGAAGTACGTCGTCCCAGAGCAGACGATCAGCGAGGTTCTCAGCGCGCCGACGACGAACACCGCGACCTCGACCTACACGGTCGCCGGCGTCGACCCGGCCTACCCGGACAGCGGACTCATCACCAAGTCCCAGCTCACCTCGGGCACCTGGTACACCAGGAACTCCGCCGATGAGGTCCTCGTCAACACCGCCTACGCGAGTACGAAGCATTTGAGAGTCGGCGGGTCCGTCACGATCAACAAGAAGAACTACAAGATCGTCGGCCTCGTCGCGCCGACGCTCACCGGCAACGTCTCGGACATCTACTTCACCCTCCCCACCGTCCAGGGACTCGCCTCCGCCAAGGGCTACGTGGACGAGGTTCTCGTCTCGGTGAACAACTCGGCGAACGTCGGTGCCGTGACCGCCGCCATCAAGAAGGAACTCCCCGGCGCGACGGTGCTCACCTCGAGGACTCTCGCCGACCAGGTCAGCGGGAGCCTGAACAACGCCCACAAGCTCGCCAACGGCCTCGGAGTCGCGCTCGCCATCGTCGTCCTGCTGGCGGCGTTCCTCATCGCCGCGCTCTTGACACTCTCCAGCGTCGCCAAGCGGGTCCGCGAGATCGGCTCGCTGCGGGCGATCGGATGGAGCCGCGGGCGGGTCGTGCGCCAGATCATGGCCGAGACGCTGGGGATCGGTGTCGTTGGGGCGGTGATCGGCCTCGGCGTCGGCGTCGGTGTCTGCGCGATCATCAGCGCCATCGGACCAGGCCTGTCGGTGACCTCGACCGGCCTCGCCGTCGGGGCCTCGAGCCTCAGCAACGGCATCGGGCTGTCGACGACCGGGACGACGACGCTCCTGGTGCACCTCAACGCCCCGGTCCACCTCGCGACGGTCGGGCTCGCCTTCCTCGGCGCCATTGTCGGCGGCCTGCTGGCTGGGGCGGCGGGCGGCTGGCGGGCGGCGCGGCTCGCACCGGCGTCGGCCCTGCGGGATCTCGGATGACCGAACCAGCGCGGGACCCAGAATCAACCAACCTTCGAGTGGAGAGTGGAGCGATGACGACACGATCGGCGAGCCCGACAGACCCGACGAGCCCCGCGACCGAAAAGGACTCTCCGGATGGCGAGCCCCTGTACGTCCTGCGGTCGGTCGAGCGCACATTCACCAAGGGTGGCGTCAGCGTGCACGCGCTGCGCGGGATCGACCTCACCCTCTGGGCCGGGGAGATGGTCGCCCTCGAGGGGCCGAGCGGCTCTGGCAAGTCGACTCTCCTGCAGCTGCTCGGGGCGCTCGACCTGCCCACGGCCGGCTCCATCCGTTTCGCCGGGCGGGAGCTCGAGAACGCCTCGGACCGCGTGCTCACGCGGATCAGGAGCGAGGAGATCGGCTTTGTCTTCCAGCATTTCAACCTGATTCCGACACTGACGGCCCAGGAGAACGTCTGGATCGCGATGGTCCCCGCCTCGACGCCGCATCAGGCCCAGGTCGCCCGTGCCGCCGAGCTGCTCGACCAGGTCGGCCTCGGTCACCGGGTTCATCACCTCCCCTCGCGGCTCTCGGGCGGCGAGCAGCAACGGGTGGCGATCGCCCGCGCCCTGGCGAACAGGCCGAAGGTGGTGATCGCCGACGAACCGACGGGGAACCTCGACTCGAAGACGGGGCTCGAGGTCATCGAACTCCTCGCCGAGCTGCGCGACACCGCGGGGGTCACGGTGATCCTCGCCACCCACGACGAGGAGATCGGCCGGCGCGCCGAGCGTCGGGTCCGCCTGCACGACGGGAGGCTCGTCGAGGACCGCGCGGTGACCAAAGCCCGCGCCTAACCGGGCCCGGCCGCCTCGACACGGCGCCGCCACAACGACCGGAACGGCGGCCGACCCGCACGGGTGAGGGCGCCGGACAGCCCCGCCAGCTGGTATTTTCGACTTTGTCTAACGCCTCGCGGGGAGGGCACGTGGAGAGCCTTCGGCGGATACCGCGCCACCGGGCGACGAGGTCACGCGTCGTGAGATTGGCCGCCTCCTTCCCCGCCCTCGCCCTGGTCGCGACGGCGACGATCACCCCGGCGGGGCTCTACGGCGCGGCGGCGCGTCCCGCCGAAGCCCATCGGGCCGGGGTCGTGCTTCCGGCCCCGCGCCTTTCGCTCGCGCGCGACCGCACGCCGGGCCGCGCCGTCAGGCCGAGGATCGCCATCGTCTCGGACTACCTCGTCGTGCGGGACCGGCGGGTCGACGTGGAGCTCCGCTGCACCGACGCCAGGTGCGCGGGCTCACTCCTCCTCATCGACCGCCAGAAGGGCAGGCCCCACTACGAGCTCGGCTCACAGGGTTACCGCCTGGCCGCGGGCACGGCGGCGGTCGTCGTCGTGCGGCTCAGCCACCAGGGGCTCGTCGCGGTGGCGAGAGCACGCGGCGGGACGTTCCCGGCGACGCTCGTCGCGACGCTGAACGTCATCGGCACCGGGGATTCCCGGGTCGTCACGCTCGCGGCGTAGACGGCGGCGGAGCCGCCGTCAGCCCTCGCGGCCCACCGGGGCGAGGCCGAGCAGGGCGGACACCCCGGGCCCGGCGAATTCGCCCAGCGAGTCGAGCACGACGTCGGCGAGCACCCAGCGCGGGTCGTCCTCCGTGCCGGGTTCCGGCACGGCGACGACACCCATGCGCGCCGCCTTGGCGGCGATGCAGCCGTTCAGTGCGTCCTCCACGACGACGCAGCGGGCGGGATCGACGCCGAGCAGTTCCGCGGCGAGCAGCAGTACCGCCGGGTGCGGCTTGCCCAGCTCGACCGCCGCCGCGGAAACGACCGCAGCGAACCGGTCCCGCATCCCGAAGTGCGCGAGCACCGCGTCGATCACCGGCTCGACCGATCCCGAGGCGAGGGCGACGGTGAGCCCGTTCGCCGCGCAGAAGTCGAGCGCCTCGAGCGCGCCGGGCAGGAGCCGCGCCTCCCGGGGGATGGCTTCGACAACCCCCTCGGCGATCCGGTCGGCGAGCTCGGCATCGCTCGGTCCCGCGAACCCGAGGCGGTGGCGGAACAGGCCAACGGCCTCGTCGGCCCGCATCCCCGTGACGAGGCCGCCGCCCAGCAGCGGACGGATGTCGACCCCGATCTCGTCGAAGACGACCGACTGAACGCGGCCCCAGATCTGCTCGGTGTCGACGAGCAGGCCGTCCATGTCGAAAAGCACCGCCTCGGCCCGGGGGCAGAACCTCCCGGGTTCCTCGCTCACGCCGACTCGCCCCGCAGGAAGCGCGAGAGCTCGGCGGCGATCTCGTCGCCCGTCGGCAACTCGCCCTCGAAATCGGGGACCATCCCGCCGCCGGCGTCGAACTGGTCCTCCATCTGCTGCACCATCGCCTCGTGATCCGGCGACTGCGCGATCAGCTCGTCGACCTGGGCGCGCGCCTCCTCGGCGCTGCGGTGAAGGTCGTCGGTCCCGGTGACCAGCCCAGAGATATCACAGAGCCCCTCGACGAGCGCCAGTGCCGCTGGCGCGAACGGCATCGCCGCGACGTAGTGCGGGACCTGCGCCCACAGGCCGACCGAGGGGATCCCGGCTCCGGCACAGGCCTCACCGATCACCTCGCCGATCCCGGCGGGAACCTCGATCGAGCCGCGCACGACGCCGACCCGGCGGCCGAGCTCCGGGTCCGAGGCCGTCGCGACAAGCTTGACCGGCCGCGTGTGCGGCGTCGCGCTCGGGAAGGCGCCGAGGCTCACGACGAGACGGGCGCCGAGCTCGCGCGCGATGGCGAGGACGTCGGCCGTAAACGACCGCCATCGGTAGTCGGGCTCCGGGCCGAGCAGGAGCGCGACACCCGAGCCCATCCGGTCCTTGCCCACGAGCACCTGGAGCTCGGGCCAGGTGATCCCGGCGCGCAAGCCGTCGTCGATCCGCAACCGCGGACGCCGCGCCCGCTGGTCGATGAGGTCGTCGACCGCGAACTTCGCGAACGTCTCCGTCTTCATCTCGGCGAGGATCGCCGCGACGGCGGTCGCGGCGCCGAAGCCGGCGTCGATCCAGCCGTCGAGTACCACGATGAGAACCGGGTGTTCGGGCGGCGTGACCGGGAATCTCGTCACAGTGGGCACGGCCCGAGGTTACCCGGAGTGCCCGGCGACCGATCCCGGCGCCGACCCGCCGCAACCGCTCAGGCCTCGACGACACGGAGGGCGCGGTCGGCCGTGTTGCAACGGAGCACACCGTCTGTCGCCACGACGATGATGTCCTCGCCTCACGGTAGGGACGTTGCGCTCCCGCACCCGCGCCGCCCGACGCTCGCCGACTGCGACGAGGTCGCCGGGGATCACGCCGGGGCCGTGACCCGTCTCACCGCCTGGGCTCCCTCGCGGGCGTGGTAGCTCGAGCGCGTGAGCGGCGACGCCTCGACGTGCGCGAAGCCGAGGGCCAGGGCGCGCTCGCGCACGGCGGCGAACTCGTCCGGGGTCCACCAGCGCGCGACCGGCAGGCGATGCACTGAGGGGCGCAGGTACTGGCCGATCGTCACGATGTCGACGCCGATGGAGGCGAGGTCGGCGAGCGCGCCGTCGACCTCGGCCTCGGTCTCCCCGAGACCGAGCATGATCCCGGACTTCGTCACGAGCCCCGCCGCCTTCGCGGCTGCGAGCACACCCAGGCTGCGCGCGTACGAGGCCTGCGGCCGGACCGCACGCTGCAGGCGTAGCACGGTCTCCACGTTGTGACCGAGCACGTCGGGATGCGCCGCGAAGATCACCCGCAGGGCGGGCTCGTCTCCCTTGCAGTCGGAGATGAGGACCTCGACCGTCGTGCCGGGCGACCGCTCGCGGATCGCTCGAATCGTCCGGGCGACCGCCCCCGCGCCGCCGTCGGCGAGATCGTCCCGGGTGACGGTCGTCACGACGACGTGGGCGAGGCCCATCCTCGCGACCGCGGCGGCGACCCTCTCCGGCTCGGACTCCTCGAGGGGCCGGGGGCGAGACGTGTCGACGAGGCAGAACCCGCAGGCCCGCGTGCAGCGCTCGCCGTTGATCATGAACGTCCCGGTCCCGTCGGCCCAGCACTCGTAGATGTTCGGGCAACCCGCCTCTTCGCAGACGGTGACGAGGTCGAGCGACCGGATCGTCCTACGCAGCGCGAGGTACTCGTCACCCATCGAGGCTACGACCCGCAGCCAGGGCGGCTTGTGGTCGCTGATCTCGACGCCGGTGACCGGATCGACCCCCGCCGCGGCGAGCCGCCGCAGGGCGGGCCCCGCCGAATTGGCCGGGTTGGCACCGGCGCGCACCGAGCAAAGCGAGGCGTCCTGGCGCTCGATCACGCGCTCCCCCGCCGCGCCCGCGAAGACGAGGGAGGTCCGCGCCGCCTCGACGAGCGCGTCGACCACGTTCCTTGGCGAGGCTGTCACCCCCTCGGCGCGCAGCGACGTCACCGACCGGTCGGCGATTCCGCAGGGCACGATGTGGGAGAACATCGTGAGATCCGTGTCGACGTTCAGCGCGAAGCCGTGCATCGTCCGGCCGCGCGAGACCCGCACGCCGACGGCGCAGATCTTGCGCGGCGACGAGGTCGCCGGGTCGACCCAGACTCCGGGGAAACCCTCCAGCCGGCCGGCCCCCGGCAGGCCGAGGCGGCCGAGCGCCGTGATGACGAGCTCCTCCAGCCCGTGCACATAGGCGGGGATCGCCCCGGGACCGAGGTCGAGCGAGATGATCGGGTAGCCAACGACCTGACCCGGTCCGTGGTAGGTGACGTCGCCGCCCCGGTCGGTCCTCACGAGCTCCGCCCCGACACTTCCCGGATCGGCCAGCACGTGCTCGGCTCGGCCGCGTACGCCCATCGTGTACACGTGGGGGTGCTCCAGGAGGAGCAGGTAGTCCTCGTGGCCCTGGTGGAACAGCGCGTGCTGCAGGGCGAGCGCCTCGCGGTAGCGGACGCGCCCGAGGGAACGAACCCGCAGCGGCCCGCGGGCGGCCGCGAGGTCCGGCATGCCGCTACAGCTCGACAAGCCAGTCGCGTGTCTCGATGACCCGGGCGACGTCCCGCACGAACGCGGAGGCGTAGGCGCCGTCGACGGCGCGGTGGTCGAAGACGAGCGCCAGCACGCCGACCGAGTGGATCGCGATCGATTCGGACCCGTCCTGCGTCACGACGACGACCGGCTTCCGCTTCACGCCGTCGGTCGAGAGGATCGCGACCTGCGGCTGGGCGATGATCGGCGCGGTGATCAGCGTGCCGAACGGGCCGGGGTTCGTGATCGTGAACGTCCCGCCGGTGATGTCGTCGGCAGAGAGTTTGCGGCTGCGCGCCCGCGAGGCGAGGTCGGCGATCGAACGCGCGAGTCCCCGCAGCGACTGGCCGTCGGCGTTGTGCACCACCGGGACGATGAGGCCCTCGCGCTGCAGGTCGACTGCGATCCCGAGGTGGATGTCGTGGTGCACGATGAGCGCCTCGTCGCCGACCGACGAGTTGAGGTTCGGGTAGTCGCGCAGCACGTCGATCACCGCCCGGGCGACGAAGGGCAGGTAGGTGAGCCCGATGCCCTCCTCGGTCCGGAATTGGCTCTTCAGCGCGGCGCGGACGCGTTCGACGTTCTCGAAGTCCGTCTCCATCGCGACGAGCGTGTGCACCGAGGTGTTGATCGAGCGGATCATGTGCTCGGCCGTCACGCGGCGCACCGTCGAGAACGGCACGATCTCGTCACGCACGCCGAGGGGCGCTGGCGGGACGGCGAGCGACGGCCGTTCCATCGGTTGGACTACCGGCGCCATCGGGGCCGGGGCGACCGGCGCGGGGCCGGCATAGGCGACGGCGTTGCCCACCGTGCCGAGGTGCGCGAGCACGTCGTCACGCGTGATCCTCCCACCGAGCCCCGTGCCCGGGATCTGCGATGGATCGAGCCCGTTCTCGCGGATGAGACGCCGCACGACCGGGGAGAGCAGGGCTCCCTGCGACCCGTCCTCGTCCACGAGGTCGCGTCGCCGCTCCTCCACCCGAGGTGCCGGCGGCGGCTCAACCCGGGGGGCGGCGGGCGGCGGGGGGGGTGGTGCGGCCGGCGGGGACGGCCGGGGCGGGGGCATCGTGGCGATCTCGGCTGCCGACTCGCCGATCACCGCGAGGCGCGCGCCGACCTCGACCGTCTGTCCCTCGGGGACAATGATCTCGACGAGGACACCCGCGAACGGCGACGGGACCTCCGAGTCGACCTTGTCGGTTGAGACCTCGTACAAAGGGTCGTCGAGCGCGACAGCATCGCCGACCTTCTTCAACCAGCGGGTGATCGTGCCCTCGGTCACCGTCTCGCCGAGTTGCGGCATCGTGATGTCAGCCAACGTGAAGACCCCTTCCGGTCAGCGCGAGGACCGTCTCGCCGAACGTCTCGGAGAGCGTCGGATGCGGTTGGACGAACTGGGCGATCTCGTCGGGGGTTGCCTCCCAGTTCACGGCGAGGTAGGCCTGGCCGAGTTGCTCGGTCACCCACGGCCCGACCATGTGCACGCCGAGCAGGCGCCCCGCGTCGCCGGATGGCGTCCCCTCGGCGATGATCTTCACGAGGCCCTCCGTCTCGCCGAGGATGCGGGCCCGCCCGTTGCCGCCGAAGGGGTCGCGCTGCACAACCACGTCGAAACCGGCAGCGCGGGCCGCGTCCTCGGTCATGCCGACGAAGGCGACCTCGGGATGGCAGTAGATACACCAGGGGACCGTGCCGTAGTTGACGGGCACCGCCGGCTCACCGAGGATCTGCTTCACGACGAGGATCCCCTCGGCGAACCCGACGTGGGCGAGCTGCGGCGTGGCGACGACGTCGCCGACCGCGAAGACCCCTTCGGCCTTGGTGCGCATCCAGGGGTCAACCGCGACGAATCCCCGCTCGTCGATCTCGACCCCGGTGCCCTCGGCGCACAGGCCCTCGGAGAGCGGGCGGCGGCCGACCGACACCACGACGAGGTCGACGTCGACACGCTCGCCATCGCCGAATAGCACGGTCGTCCCGTGACCGTTCGGCTCGTGACCGTGCACGACCACTCCCAGGCGCAAAGTGATCCCCCGCTTCTTGAAGGACCTCACGACGACGTCGGCGATCTCACGGTCGCAGCCCGGCAGGATGTCCGGCAGCACCTCGAAAAGCGTCACCTGCGCGCCGAGGTCCGACAGCATCGAGGCGAATTCACAGCCGATCGCGCCGCCGCCGATCACGGCGACCGAGGGGGGAATGTGGTCGAGCTCGAGCACCTCGTCGGAGGTGAGGACGAACTCGCCGGCCTCGAAGCCCGGGAGGAGCCGGGGCACCGAGCCCGAGGCGAGGACGACGTTCGTGCCCCAAAGCTCCGTGACCGAGCTGTCGGGGCCGGTCACCCGCACAAGGTGGTCGGCGAGGAGCTGCCCGACCCCGGGAAACGTCGACACCTGGCGGTGCTTCAATAGGCCCGTGAGGCCCCGGTAGAGCTGGTCGACGACGTTGCCCTTGCGAGCGAGGCTGACGGCGAAGTCGATGGTCGGCTGCTCCGCGGTGACACCGAACTCACCGGCGCCCGCCACCGCCCGGTAGACGCTCGCGGTCTCGAGGAACTCCTTGGCGGGGATGCAGCCGCGGTGCAGGCAGGTACCGCCGACCTTGTCCTTCTCGACCAGCGCGATCGACAAGCCGGCGGCCGCGCCGTACAGGGCCGTGGCGTAACCGCCCGGGCCCCCACCGATGATGACGAGGTCGTACCGCAAGCCGTCCATTCCTGCATCGACCGTTCCAACCACCCCCTGGATGGCGATTCTCGCAGGTAACACTATCGACCGGGCCCGGCGAGCCGCGACGCGATCACGCCGCGCTCCGCACCGATCAACCCGGATGGTGCGATCCGCCAGGCGTCGGCCGTGGGGCGCGCCCGCGCGAACTCGCTCGGGCCCGCCTACGCCGCGGGGCCGACGATCACGCCGCCGCCGACAGTCAGGCTCGTCGCCTCGTCGCCGAGGATGAAACTCCCTGTCGCGCGGTTCCGCCGGTAGTCGCCGAAAAAGAGCGGCGCGCCGAGGCGCAGGTCGACGCGACCGATGTCGTTCAGGTTGAGCCCGGCGACGTCGCCGATGCGCCCGAGCAAGTTCACGTCGAGCCGGTACTCGACCCGGTCGACGATCGCGCGGGTCCAGCGCGAGGTGTGCTTCAGGTGCAGCCTGGCCCCGGCCCGCAGCGGCGACTCGTCCATCCAGCAGACCACCGCCGCCACCTCCTGGGCGACCGTGGGATTCGTCCCGGCGCCGCAGATCATGTCGAGGCGTGCGATGTCGAGATCGTCGGCGATGCGCGAAATGGGGGGCAGCCCCCAGGAGCCCGCTCCGCGGGCTCTTCCACCAGGGTCTCCGCGACGATGACCGGGCCGAGCATCATGCAGTTTGCGGGTGCTGAGAGTTACAGGGCACGCACCTGCTCGCATCCAGCCGCCGCGATGCACGAGAACGTCGTTATGGGTGGCTGCTCTCGCTCTCCTGACGATCGACAGGTCGCTCAGATCAGATCGTCGGTCGCAGACATCGCCCGATGCCCGACGCCCTGCAGATAGGTTGCTCTGGGTGCGACGGGCGGTGATCCTGGCCGGAACGGGGGCTATCGGGTGGGCGACCGCCCGCCGGCTGGTCGTTGCCGGTTGGGAGGTGATGGTGACGGGGCGGGATCCGGCGGGCGTCCCGCCCGGCCTGGCGGGCCTGGGCGCGCAGTTCCTCCAAGCCGACCGGCACGAACCGGCATCCCTCCCAGTTGCCCTCGGCAGCGGGGCGGACTTGGTGGTCGATTGCGCCTGCTACACCGCAGCCCATGCCGCCGCTCTTCTCCCGCTGCTCGGCGATGTCACTTCGACGGTGATGATCTCCAGCAAGGCTGTCTACATCGACGGGCAAGGACGGCACTCCAACTCCGACGAGCCACCCCAGTTCGAGACGCCGATCACCGAGGACCAACCCACCCTCCGCCCGACCGACGCCCACTACAACTCTCGGGAGGGTTACGGACCCAACAAGGTCGCCGCCGAGGACACGCTCCTCTCCAGCCACCACCCCATCACCGTGCTGCGACCATCGAAGATCCACGGCGCTTGGAGCCGACAACCGAGGGAGTGGTTCTTCGTCAAGCGGGCCTTGGACCAGCGACCCGTCGTCCTCCTCGCCCATCGCGGCGCGGGCGCGGACCACCCCAGCGCTGCGCTCAACATCGCCGCCCTCATCGAGACTGTCGCAGACCGACCGGGTCGACGGATCCTCAACGCCGCCGACCCCGACTGCCCGGACGGCCGCACTATTGCTGCGATCATCGCCGCCCACCTCGGCCACACCTGGCGGCAGGTCCTGCTCGACGAGACGGCTCCCGACGGGCTCGGAACCCACCCGTGGGACCGCGTCCCACCCATCGTCCTGGACACCACCGCAGCGAGAACGCTCGGTTACAGCCCCGTCGGCGATTACCAGACCACCGTCACCGACGAACTCGACTGGCTTGTCGCCATCCTCACCAGCGATCCGGCCGCCGCCCACCAGCTTCCACCACCCTGGGACCCAACTTCTACGGCAGTGACCGACTCCTACGCCGACGAAGACAGGTACGTTCACCTCCACCACACATGACTACGTCAGAGCTCTTCCAGCGGTGCGCTCGGCACGCCATCCGGAATCAGCAGGTATTCGTCCAGCGCGCACGCTCCGTTACCAGTCGGAGATCCGCTCCGTCGGCTCTCCGACGCGAACCCCCCACGCCCGCGTAGTGGCGACATTGAGAACTTGTCGCTGAGGCGGACGACGACGGACATGGAAGGGAAGGCCTTGTCGCTCGGGCCGTCGGCGGGCTCGATCGCCTCGACGGTCGTGTGGTGGCCCCCGGGAAGCACGGTCACCTCGTACCACGGCATCTCGCTCGACCGCTCGAGGACGTTGTCCCCGTTCAGCCGGAGAAGCGGAGGTCCGGCTGCTCGAACTCGGCGACGACCTCGCCGACGACGTGGATCGCCTCGGACTCGAGCGTCTCGAGGTGGGTCATTTGCCAGTTCACGTCGACATGATGACCGTAGTCATCAATTCCGCTGATCTGTCCCGCCGCTAGGCCCCTGAGCTGCATCTTGGCCTCTGCGTGTGCGCCGCGGCGGTCGCCAGCCGGTCGACGAGCTCGTTGAGCGGCTCGCCGGCGTGGCCTTTCACCCACCGGAAGGAGATTTCCCCCGGGCGAGCGTCGACGACCTCGCCGACGAGCGGGCGCCAGAGGTCCTGATTGGCGACGGGCTCGCCCTTGGAACTGCGCCACCCCTTCCGCCGCCAGGCCGCCCACCAGCGATCCTCGAAGCAACGGACGACGTAGGCCGAGTCGCTGACGATCTCGAGCGGCCCCGGGTGACCGGACAGCGCCTCGAGCACGGCGGTGAGCTCCATGCGCTGGTTCGTCGTCTGGGCCTCGGCGCCGGCGGCGTAGTGGTCGGGACCCGTCGCCCACGCCCAACCCCCCGGACCGGGGTTCCCGTGGCATGCTCCGTCCGTGTAGATGACCGTGCGCCGACCCGCCTCCACCCGTCCAGTCTGCACCACGCGTGTATCCGGTCAGGGGAGCGCCGTTATCGTCGGTCGCGAAGCACAACACCTGCTCGCGGCGTCGCGAGACGAATCGACCGAATGGATGAATCCCCGTGATCTTCGACGGTTTTGCGCACCAGGTACCCGATATCAACCCGACGGAGACCGACGAGTGGCTCGATTCGTTCGACGCCGTCATCGGGACGAGCGGCAAGGCCCGGGCCCGTTTCCTGCTCATGAAGCTGCTCAGCCGGGCGATCGCCCTTCAGGTGAACTTCCCGGCGACGGTCTCCACGCCCTACGTCAACACGATCCCCGCCGACGAGGAGCCCTCGTTCCCGGGTGACGAGCACCTCGAGCAGAGGATCCGCGCCTACATCCGCTGGAACGCGGCGGTCATGGTCTCGCGCGCAAACGCCCGCTACGCGGGGATCGGCGGCCACTTGTCCACCTACGCCGCGGCGGGGGCCCTCTACGAGGTCGGCTTCAACCACTTCTTCCACGGCAAGGACGAGGGGCCCGGCGACCAGGTCTTCTTCCAGGGCCACGCCTCGCCGGGGATCTACGCGCGGGCCTTCGTCGAGGGCCGGCTCAGCGAGTCGGACCTCGAGAACTTCCGCTTCGAGGTGGGGGGCCACGGCCTCTCGAGCTACCCGCACCCCCGTCTCATGCCTGACTTCTGGGAGTTCCCGACCGTCTCGATGGGGCTCGGGCCACTCGGTGCCGTCTACCAGGCACGCTTCAATCGCTACCTCGCCAACCGGGGGATCCTCGACACCTCCGCCGCACGGGTCTGGTGCTTCGCCGGCGACGGCGAGTTCGACGAGCCCGAGTCGCGTGCCGGGCTGAGCCTCGCGACGCGGGAGCGCCTCGACAACCTGATCTTCGTCGTGAACTGCAACCTCCAGCGCCTCGACGGGCCAGTGCGCGGCAACGGCAAGATCATCCAGGAGCTGGAGGCCGAGTTCCGCGGCAACGGCTGGAACGTGATCAAGGTCATCTGGGGCTCACGCTGGGACGAGCTGCTCGCCCGCGACACCGACGGCGTGCTCGTCGACAAGATGAACTCGACTCTCGACGGCGACTTCCAGCGCATGACGACGGAGTCCGGCGCCTACATCCGCGAGCATTTCTTCGGCCCGGACCCGCGTCTTCGCGCCATCGTCGCCCACCTTTCCGACGAGGAGTTGCAGGCGCTGCCCCGCGGCGGCCATGACTACCGCAAGCTCTTCGCCGCCTACAAGGCCGCGACGGAGAACACCGGCGCGCCGACGGCGATCCTCGCCAAGACCATCAAGGGCTGGAAGCTCGGCCCTGAGATCGAGGCGCGCAACGCGACGCACCAGATCAAGAAGATGACGCACGACCAGCTGCGCGCGCTGCGCGACCGGCTGAAGCTGCAGAACCAGGTCCCCGACGCCCTCCTCGACAGCGACAGGCCGCCCTACTTCCGTCCCGAGAAGGGCTCGCCCGAGTACGAGTACCTGATGGCGCGCCTTCGCGAGCAGAACGGCTCGCTGCCGCACCGCGTCGTGCGCGGCAAAGGGCTCGAGGGCCTGCCGGCGCCCGACGACTCGGCATTCGCCGAGTTCCGCGTCGGGTCGCGGGACCAACAGGTCTCGACGACGATGGTCTTCGCGCGCCTGCTCCGCAACCTGATGCGGGACGAGCGGATCGGCAAGTTCGTCGTGCCGATCATCCCCGACGAGGGGCGCACCTTCGGGCTCGACGCCCTGTTCGCCGAGATGAAGATCTACTCGCCCCGCGGCCAGCTCTACACCTCGGTCGACGCCGGCCTGCCGATGCACTACGCCGAGGCGGTCGACGGCCAGATCCTCGAGGAGGGGATCACCGAGGCCGGCGGGATGGCGAGCTTCATGGCCGCCGGGACGTCGTACGCGACGTGGTCGCAACCGATGCTGCCGGTCTACATGTACTACTCGATGTTCGGCTTCCAGCGGGTCGGCGATCAGATCTGGCAACTCGCCGACGAGCGCGCCCGCGGCTTCCTCGTCGGTTGCACCGCCGGCCGCACGACGATGAACGGGGAGGGCCTCCAGCACCAGGACGGACAGTCCCACGTGCTCGCGTCGACGCTGCCGAACGTGCGCGCCTACGACCCGTCGTTCGCCTACGAGTTGGCGGCGATCGTGCAGGACGGCATCCGTGCGATGTACGGCCCGCAGGGTGAGGACGTCTTCTACTACCTCACCGTCTACAACGAGAACTACGCGATGCCCGCGCTCCCCGAGGGAGAGGAGGGCGAGGCGGTCGTCGAGGGCACGCTGCGCGGCCTCTACCGCTACGCGGAACCCGCCGCCGTCCAGAGCCGTGCCCTGCCGGGCGGCAACGACAGCCCGCCCCGGCGGGCGACGATCCTCTTCTCCGGGACCGCCTGGCAGGCTGCCGAGCGCGCCCGGGGGCTTCTCGCCACGGACTGGAACGTGTCCGCCGAGACCTGGTCGGCGACGAGCTACAAGAGTCTGCGCGAGGACGCCCTCGAGGTCGAGCGGTGGAACCGGCTCCACCCCGCCGAGACGCCGCGAGTGCCATACGTCACGAGGGCGCTCGCCATGGCGTCGGGACCGATCGTCGCCGTGACCGACTTCATGAAGGCGGTCCCCGACCAGATCGCCCGCTTCGTGAACGTCCCGTTCACCCCGCTCGGCACGGACGGCTTCGGGCGGTCCGACACCCGGGAGACCCTGCGCAGGCACTTCGAGGTCGACGCCGAGCACATCGTCGTCGCCGTGCTCTCGTCGCTCGCCTCGAACGGCGCCGCCAAGCAAGACGAGGTCTCGCTGGCGATCTCCGCCTACAGCATCGACCCGGAATCCCCCGACCCCCGCGTCGCCTGAGCCACGGCGCAGGCCGCGGCGCAGGATCCAGAACGCGTTCGAGGGGCGCTTTCGCGCCCCTCGAACTGATCCCGTTGCCGGGATCGACGCTTCCTGTAAAGGCTCGGGGATCCGTGTTGACTCAGGTGGGACCGGCTCCTGAACGGGTCTCCGAGGGTGACTGGTTGAGATTCACCAGGTGGTCCAGGGGCCGCCTAGCGGACAGCCACCTCCAGGGTCCCAACGCGTTGACCATGCATCAGTTGGACCACCTCCTTTCTCTGGTGGGGCCAGAATATCGACCGGCGCGGCAACGAGGCGGGATTGGCGCCACAGTCGCGTGAACATTTCGTTACACGTCCATTTCGCGCCATCTCATCGGCCGCGGACCCCGACGAGCGTCAACTTGTAGGTCGTCTTCACTCCCCTCGTGACCACGAAGGTCGCCGTCACGGCAACCCGGTAGTGGCGGAGCTTCGTGATCTCGCTGATCGAGTGGAGCGAGACGGGCACGGGCAGGCGCACCACGGCACCGCCGCGGATCGAGAAGTGGTCCGACGAGACAAGAACGGTCTCCACCGCCGTGTGCGTCCGGCCGTTCGACTTGATCCGCACGTCCTTGTGGGCGACGAGCTGCAGCTCACCGCCGCACAGTCGGGTGTTGCAGCGCAAAAAGAGCGTCGCGAACCCGGACCTCACCAGCGCGGCCGCCTTGGTGAGGACCACGCGGGGACGCACCTTGTGGCCGCCATGGCCGGGGGACGGGGCCTGCGGAGTCGCCCCGAGCGAGGACGATGGCTGGCTCGTGCCGATCGCGCTGGTGGCCACGACCGCGAACATGTACGGGACCCCGTTCGTCACGTTCTCGACGACGCACGAGGTCGTGTTCGCCCCGAAAGCGAGGGTCCGCGTCGGGCTGGAGGACCCGCCGGCGAAGACGAGTACGTCGTAGCCGGTGACGGGGCTTCCGCCGTCGGTGGCGGGCGGCGACCAGTCGAGTGCGACGGCCCGGTTGCCCGCAGTCGCCGACTCGAGCACTGGTGGCACTGGCACACCCTCGAGGTACTCGATCTCGGAGTCGCCAGTGTCGGCGACAAGAACCCCACCCGACGGCGAGACGGCGACGCCGCTCGTCACACCGAGCTGCGTTCCGAGACCAGCAGTACCAGACGGGCTAGGCGTCTGTTCGCCACCACCGGCCAGGACATAGAGGTTCCCTGGCGTCCAGGTGGCATCCGTCCCCATCACGTATCCAGGATTGGCGCTGCTGCAGGCAAGGACCACGACTTCTTCGTCCAATGAGTCAGCAATCAGGATGTTCCCCGAGGCGTCCGTCGAGACCCCGACGGGACCATCTAGGAACGTTCCATCCGCCAGGGTCCCAGCCGCGCTCGGGGCGCTCACCCCGCCACCAGCCACCACGTACAGGTAACCGGGCTTCCAGACCGCTCCGCTTCCGAGGGAATAGGTCGAATTCGTCGCAGAACCCGCCAAGACCTCGACGGTGAGGTTGTCGGTATCGGAGATGAGGATGTTGCCTGATCTATCAGCGGCAACGCCGGAGGGCTGATCGAGAAGTGTTGACGTGCCGTTCGTTCCCTTTGCCGTCGGCGAATCGGAACCACCACCCGCGATGGCAATCAGATCACCGTGAACCCAGCTCGCCGAGGAAGGCAGATAACCGGGCCGATCCGATCCGACCGCCAGAGCCTCCACGAGACCGTGGCCAGCATCCGCCACCAACACATTGCCGGCGCCGTCAACACTGACGCCAGCCGGAGCATCCAGTCCGTCCAAGGTCGCCGACGCACCAGAGCTCGTTGGTAGAGGGGTGACCTTCCCTTTCCCGAGACCAGCGATGACATAGAGGTCACCCCGAACCCAGGACGCGCTTGCGCCCAGCACGTAGCCCGGATTCGTTGTACTCAGCGCGAGCACTTCGACCTCATCGTCGCCCGTGTCGGCGATGAGAACGTTGCCGTCATTGTCCAACGCGACACCTTCGGGCAGGTTGAGACCTGTTGAGGCACCCGGTGAGCCGGTCGTGACCGGAACCGGGGAGTGCGTCCCGTCGCCGGCGATGACGTAGAGCGAGCCAACAGCCCAGGTCGCGCCGGACCCGATCAGGTAGCCCGGGTTCGTGGAGCTCTCGGCGAGTACCTCGATCTCGCTCCGGAGC
>PLPK01000073.1 GCA_003159795.1 Acidimicrobiaceae bacterium
CAATCCCGGCGTGAGCCCTTAGCTATCTCGTCGGCAGTTTGGCCCTCTGCCAACTCTCACCGTTCGTCGAGTATGCCAACCACGCGCCAGCGGTCACCGGAGCGGGGCCGAACATGAGAGCCCACAGGACACCGCCGGTTGAGGAGAGATCGACAAAGGCCGTACCCGCCCAGGGGGAGACAGCAATCCGCCAGGATGCACCGTCATCAGAAGACGCCATCAGGCCGACAGAGTCGTCAGACATCACGAGCGCACCATTGGGCGCGATGGCGATGCCGGTCGGGCTCCCGTAATCCGGGCACTTGTTCATCGTGTTGCCAAAGCCGAACAACGAGAAGCCACAACGCTCGGACCACTTGTGACCGCCGTCGTTCGAGGTGACGATCTCGATCCCCGTCGTACCCCCTGATGCCGGTCCGAGACAAGCGGCGACTAATCGCTTCCCAGACGATGTCACCAGGCCCTGCGTCCACGAGGTCCTCTTCCCGTGAGCCGCCTTGCAGGGCAGGATGCTCGTGTACCATCTTCCGTCGCCGGACTCTTTCGCCACCGCAAGGGGACCCCTCCAGCGCAGCAGCTTCGGGGGAGACCCCACCGGCGGCCATCCGATGGCCACCACCGAGTCGACCGTCGGAACCACCACCGCAGCCACAGTGGGCGAGACGACGAGTCTGACGGGCAACGATCGGACCTTGGACCAGGTCGTTCCGGAATCGGTCGATCGGAGCAACCCTGTTGGGGTCCAACAACTGCCGTTGGTCTCGATCGCAACGTAGACCGTCGAGCCCGACGCGGTCACCGAGCAAGCGTGGGCGCCGCCGGGTATTGACACGTCCTTGGCAGAAGACGAGACGAGCGTTCCCGTATAGAGCTTGTTGGCGATCGCCACCCACCAGGCGCCGTCGCTCGTGACGGAAAGGGACTCCTGGCCTGTGGCCAGGTTGTCGAAACAAGGCGCACCGTTGCCGAACACGAGCGGTCCTGACCAGCGAGTCGCCCCGTCACGGGTGGTGTAGAGAGCAAGGGCGCATCTCCCGCTGCTTCTGGATGGAGCCACGCTGTCCAGGATGGCGCCATCCTGCCGTCCTGAAAACGCCATCGCGAGGTATGTCAAACGGCTGTCGCTGATCGACGACGTTTCTTCGATCCTGGCCGCCGTTTTCGACTCTGGCGCAGCCGTCTTTGCCGCTGTCGTTGTTGCCGTGGGTGTTGCCGAACTCGTACCCCCGGCCAGCATCAGCATCATGGCCACCACGCCGATCACGCCGATCACGCCGAGCTTGCGCACTGCGCTCATGATCTCACCAAGGTTCACGTGTGGGTTCGCGCTCTGTGACGGCGCTCACTGGAATTCCCCAGTCGGACACCCGGTGAGTGTGTGTGCACCCCGGGGTCACGGCTAGGCAGGCTTCTCCGGCCGGCCAGCCCCGGCACAGCTTGGGCGTTCTTATGCGGCGCTGCTTTAGCGGTCGTCGAACTCATTCTGCAGGCGAAAGCTGGCGAATCCCCCCCCCTGAACCCGGCCTCGGTCCGCCGACAATCGGGCTCCTGCCCGCCTCTTGGTGCCTATCCCTCTAGCCCAGCGCTGACCAGGACTTTGTCCGCGTTCGGCCACGGAGAGGTGCTCTGTCTACCTGGCCCGGACCGTTGCAGTGGGCGTTGGCGGACTCGAACCGCGGCCTTTCGGACGGTTTCGAACGGTCGCTTGCCACTCATTGCAAGTGGTCTTCTTCTCACCGCGTACTTGGTAATGGATCAACCGAGATACTCGATCTGACACCGCGGGCCTGGTGCCTGCGCCAAACGACGGTCTGCGGTCACGAGGGTCGCCTCAATCATCTCAGCCAAGGCCACATATGCCGCGTCATACGGCGTGATATTTGGATGCAGGTCCCATATCCGCATCAATAGTGGTCGGTGGCTTACTCGTTCGAGATCAAGGTCTGCGAGGTCTGCGACGGCAATGGCTGCTCGGCGTTCATCAAGCACTCCAGCGAAAAGCGCCTTCCGAATAACTGCGACCACCTCTAGGTCGAACAACTCCGGCGCCACGAGACGCTCACCTTGCAGGCGTTCGCGGGCGCGGTCGCCGTCTGCGTCATCGTCCGCGAGAGCGGGCGCGATGACCGACGCGTCAACGACGATCAACTGGCGTCCCTATCTTCGCGAACCGCCTCGCTTGCGAAACGGAACGAAACGTGCCCACCACCTCGCTGGCCGGCACGGCTCAGGAGATCGTCGAGACTGGGCCGACGTGCCTCCTCGACTAGACGTCCGAGTAAATACTCTTGCAGCGACTTTCCCTCGTTCGCTGCCCGTCGGCGTAGCTCTGCGTGGACGTCTTCAGGAACGGACTTGATCTGGACACTTGGCATGTCCCTCACAGTAGCGCCAATCTGGCGCCACAAGGTGCGTACTGGCGCTGATCCTTGCACGGGCATTTGGGCCTCGCTCAGACCGGAGTGCGCCCACTGGGTGGTCCCGAGTCGAGGCACCCGATCTCCCTGATGTGGGACGCCGATCGCAAGGAACTGAGGGCCAGATAAACCGGTCGCCCGTGGTTGAGCGCTGCGGATGCCGAGCACCATCGAGCCGGGCAGTGATCTCGGTTGGGTCGAATTTGATGAACCACCCGACCTTCAGGCACGGCACCCGTCGTTCGGCGATAAGCCGGCGGATGTGGCGAATGCTCACCCCGAGCCGCTCGGCNNCGGATGCTCACCCCGAGCCGCTCGGCGAGCTGGTCGATGGTTAGGAGCTGCGGCAGGGCGTCGGTATTGGCCATTGGTCTCCTTGAACGTCGTGGTGTTGTCTGCGGACGAGACCGGCGACGACCGAGAGGCCGTAGATCGCCACGTCGCCAGGAGCAGCCACGAATCCGCTTGTCGTCGGGTGCCACTCGCAGTTGGCGACGCCCCACTCATAGAAGCTGACGGCGCCGCCGTTGATCTCTCCAGGGCCGTAGCCGTAGGCGAATTGCACTCCGGCCTTCTGCTAGGCCCAGGCGGCGAAGTCGGCGCACCACTCCTCGGCCCTCTCGCCGCTCGGGCAGTCCGCGGGACCTGCGTCCCAGTAGGCGCTGAACTTGTTGCAGTAGGCGTTGGAAGGTTCGGTGCTGTACCCGATCTGACTCTCGGCGATGGCCACGATGCACTGGGGCATGCTCAAGCCGGCGAGGGTGGCCCCGCTAGACACTCGGAACGAGTCAGCGGTCCGGAACACCCCGTGCAGGATCGCCGCCAGAATGATCGCGACTGCGCCAACCCCCAGGATGAGCGCGAACCGGCGCAGTGACTGGCCCAGGCGGCGAGAGCGCCCATCGGGCCCCGGGCGAGCGATGCGTCCACGAATCCCCTGGCAACCCGGACCACCCGGTAATCGAACATTGTCCTTCGTCTCGGTCGAGCTGTTGCCGGCTCGGCTCGGCTCGGCTCATGGCGTTCAGGTCGCCCGGCGACGGACCAGCCACACGGTGACGGCGAAGAGCAGCACCGACAGCCCAAGCAGCCAGCCAGCCTCCATCCACTGGAACGCCCAGAACCGGGTGGCAGGTTGGTAACTCGTCACCCGGATATAGCCGTGTTGGACGAGGTACTGCCACGCGACGAGGGCGTGCAGGTTCGGCCCCCCACCTTCTTTCCCGGCGACCTGTGCTGGTGCACCACCGAGGACCTGATAGAGCACTGTCTGGCTGACCGTCTGGCCGCCTTTGGTGGCCCAGTGCTGGCTCACAATCCAAACAGAACTTGGCACATTCAGTGACCTGGTCACGAGTGGCGCAAAATAGTGCTCTCGCAACCACACCCCGGTCGCGATGGCAAGTCCGGCGTACGCGACCAGGGTGGCGACAATCGCGGGGACGACCTTGCGGATCAGCATGCCGGCCAGGGCGCCGATCGCGAAGGCGGCCAGCGTCCATGCGCCGAATGCGACCCCGCGCAAGTCGAACAGGCTGGGAGCAAGCGAGGTCAACTCGGAGAGGTCCCGGGCCTGGTTGCTCGCGCCGAAGTACGGCTGGTAGTACCAGGAGAACAGCACGCTGATGGCGCCGGCTGCAGCGGTCACCGCGACCGCGAGCCCCGCCAACTTGGCGAGCGTCCAACGCCACCGCCCGAAGCCCTGCGTCCAGGCGTAACGGTAGCTGCCGGTCTCCATCTCACGGGCCAGCACCGGCGCCCCGACGAACGTACCGATCAGTGCGGGCACTAACTGCAATATCCAGCCATTCGGCAGAAAGCCGCCCACGCTATTGAAACCGCTCGTCAGCTGGAGGCAGGCATCTGAGCCCGCGGGGTGGCAGGCGAGTTCGGCCGCGTAGGCGTGGTGAAGCTGCAGGCCGACCATCCACGTGTACGTCCCGATCGCGGCCAATGCCACAACCAAGCCGGTCAATACGACGCGGTGCTGGCGCCAGGTGACCCAGGCCATTCGCCGCCACGGCAGCGGCCGCAGGTTCGCGTCCTCGTCCGAGTGAGCGGGCACGGCGAGCGCGGTAAGTGTGGTCATTTCGACACCTCCGATCGTTCGGCGTTCCGGGTGCGGGCCGGACCGGGCAGCGCCGAGGCGCCGCGCTCGCGCAAGTAGGCAAGGGCCAGCTCTTCGAGGGTGAGCGAGTGCGCCTCCCATCCCGCTGGCACCGTATGGGAGGTGTCGTCCCAGCGGACAACTAGGTGCGCTTGTGACGCGGCACGGCTGGCGCGCACGACGTTCCACTGTTGCGGATACCGCTCCCACTCTGAAGCTGGGCCGGTGAGCACGCGATGGCACGCGAGGAGATCATCGACCTCGCCCGCCATCTGGACGCTTCCGCGCGAAACGAGCACGAGGTAGTCGGCAACTCGTTCGAGCTCGGCGAGGACGTGCGACGAGAGCACGACCGAGATGCCGTCGTCCGCGACCGCCGTCATCACCGTCGCCATGAAGTCGTGCCGGGCGAGCGGATCAAGCATCGCCATCGGTTCATCGAGCACGAGGAGCAGCGGCCTGCGCGCCAATGCCAGCGTCAAGGCGAGCTGGGCCTGCTGGCCGCCTGACATCTTCCCTGCCTTCTGGTGCAATGGGATGCCGAGCTCGCCGAGGCGCTTCTTCGCGTAGCTCTCGTCAAAGCGGCGGTTGAGGTTGCGGGTCACGTGGAGCAGGTCGGCAGCCGAGAGGTTCTTGTAGAGCGGCGTGTCCTGGGCTACGAACGCGATCCCATCCAGCGCGGGCAGCGAACCGGCGGGGTGTCCGCCGAGCACCGTGAGCTCACCGGTCGTCGGCGCGGCAAGCCCAACCGCGAGATTCAGCAAGGTTGTCTTTCCGGCACCGTTCGGTCCGACAAGCGCGACCACGTGCCCATCTGGGATAGCCAAGGTGCAGTCGTGCAGTGCTCTCGTCGAGCCGTAGGACTTGCCGAGGGCGTGCGTCTCGATGACGTTCATGCGACTCCCTCCGCCTCGGCTCTCGCCGCGCCGCGCCGATCGGCAGCACCCGCGCGACGCTCACGAAAATCCCGTAGCACGTTCGCGACGAGCGCCGCGATCCCGTCCTCGTCGAGCCCTGCCGCGTCGGCGGCCGCCACCCAGGAGACGAGGGAGCGACGGAGCTCGGTGAGCTCGGGCAGCGCCACCTGGCCGAGCGTCGCCACGATGAACGTGCCCTGGCCCGGTCGCCCGACCGCGAGGCCCTTCGTCTCCAGCTCTCGGTAGGCCTTCAGCACCGTGTTCGGGTTGATCGCCAGCTCCGCGACTACGTCGCGGACCTTCGGGAGCTGATCGCCGGGCGCGAGGTAGTCGAGGCGGAGCGCGTGCTCGACCTGATGGACGAGCTGCAGGTAGGTCGGCACGCCCGAAGCGAGATCGAGGCGAAACTCGATCGGCGAGACTCCCCGCGAAGCCGAGGTCATCCTGTCCGCTTTATCTAACGTCATAAGACAACGCTACAGCTGGATGAGCGGCTGTCAACCGCGGCCCTCCGCCATCCCAGGGCCGTGGGTTCGCAGTGCGTCGCGTTTGGCCGCGTGCCGATCGAATCATCTGTGCGCCGCGCGAGGCGTGTCCTAAGTCACGTCGCGGGCACGTATCAGACGGTTATTTCGCCCAGTCACGCCCGGCCCGACCCGAGGCGCTTCACGCCGCAAGGCTCCGCGAGCTCAATCGAGTGGGGCGACACGTAGTTACACCATCGGTCCTGCCAGGTTTGACGTCTGCATGATCAGGCGTCCGGCTTCTCGAAATGCGCAGGAGTTCACTGTCGTACGGACCTCGTCCCAGTTGGTTATGCGCCTCGTGCCACACGCGTGCCACACCGAGGGGCACGAAGGGCGAATCGAGGGTCACTAATGGGTAAAGTCGGTCAAACCTGAAATGGCTCGTGAGCTGCTGTTTCAGGCACATTTCCTGGTGGGCGCTGGCGGACTCGAACCGCCGACCTCAGCCGTGTGAAGGCTGCGCTCTAACCAACTGAGCCAAGCGCCCGACGTTGGAATGGTAACCGCACGCCCGGCCCTGGACGCATGCGAACCGGTCGACGGACCCGCGCCCGAATGGGTTCCCACCGGCGCGGTGGATCGGGCACCGTCCATTCCCTGTCACGCCGCCTCTCCCACTACCCTTTGTCCGGTGACCACCGAGCAGCCCGTCGACCAGCCTGGGTCTGCCGATGGCGTGGCCCCGGGCGCGGGATCACGCCCGCAGTCGTTCAGCTGGCGATCGCCCAGCTCGTGGCTCCCGAAGGTCTCGTCCCGGCCCGGTGCCGGGGGGATATCTCCGCGTGAGCCCGGCCCCGGGGGCCTCGACGAGCGGGAACACCGCTTCGCCGTCGCCGCCTCGGTCCTCGCCCTCGGCCTCGTGACGGCCGGGTACTTCGTCAACCGCCATTCGACGATCGAGAAGGCGCGCGCCGGCGCGACGGAGCTGCTCGTCGCGGGGCTCATCCTCATTGTCATCATGTTCGCCGGGATCATCTTCCAGCGCGCCACGATCGTCGGCATCGCGAGCTTCATCATCGGTTTCGAGATGGTCTCTGGGGAGGACATCTTCGGGGCTATCTTCCTCATCTTCGGGGGCTGGATCCTCATCCGGCACATGCGCCGCCAACGCGCCGCGCTGGCCGGTGGTGCCAAGCCGACGCGCGCGGCGAAAGCGACCCCGACACGACCTGGCAGCCGACCCAAACCGTCGAAGCGCTACACGCCTCCCCGACGGTCCCGGACAGCGGCGCGGCGGCGATGATCACGCGAACGGCGTGGACGTCGTGATCGCCGACGACCTCGCCGGCAAGCGCATCGCGATCACCGGTGCGACGGGTTTCCTCGGGACCGCGCTCGTGGAGCGGCTCTTGCGTTGCGTGCCCGGGTCCGACATCGTCGTCCTGGTCCGTCCGGGTCGGCGGCAGAACGCGGCCGAACGCACGGCCCGCGAGATCATCCGCAACGACTGCTTCGACCGGCTGCGGGGCGAACTAGGTGGGGACTTCGACGCGACCGTGGCCCGCCGGCTAACGACGGTCGCGGGCGACGTGACGAACGACGGCCTCGGTCTCGACGAAGAGGGGAAGGCCGTGCTCGCCTCGTGCGACATCGTCGTGCACGCCGCCGCGTCGGTGAGCTTCGACGCGCCCATCGACAGCGCCGTCGAGGTCAATCTGCTCGGACCGTCCCGCGTGGCGACGACGGTGAACGACCTCGTCGTTTCGCACCGGCCGACGAACGCTCCACCCCCCCACCTCATCTCGGTGTCGACCGCCTACGTGAGTAGCGGCCACCGGGGGGACGCTTTCGAGCAACCGATCTCGGACAGCCCCTACATCGCCGTCCCGGACTGGCGGTCCGAGGTCGAGGCCGTGCGCCGAGCGCGCTCGGACGCCCAGGCCGACAGCCGGACCCCGGCCCGGCTCGCGAAGTTCCGCAAGATGGCGCGCGGCGAGCTCGGCGCGGCGGGGACGGCGCTCCTCGCCAAGCGGACGGAGCGCCTGCGGGAGGACTGGGTGACCGACCGGCTCGTCGAGCTGGGGCGGGCCCGCGCCCAGGCCCTCGGCTGGCCGGATGCCTACGCCTTCACTAAGTCCCTCGGCGAGGTGGCGCTCGCCGACACAAAGGGCGACCTTGCGGTGACCGTCGTCCGGCCCTCGATCGTCGAGTCCTCGCTGGCCGATCCCGTGCCGGGCTGGATCCGTGGCTTCCGCATGGCCGAGCCGGTGATCATCTCCTACGCGCGGGGGCTCCTGAAGCAGTTCCCCGGCACGCCGGAGGGCGTCCTCGACGTGATCCCGGTCGACCTCGTCGCGGCGGCGATCATCGCCGTCGCGGCCCACGGGCCGGGGTCCCCCGAGGAGAGCGTGTACCAGGTCGCATCGGGGGTGCGGAACCCCCTGCGTTACGGGACCCTCGTCTCGCTCTGCGAGGCGTGGTTCACCGAACACCCGCTCTACGACACGCACGGCCAACCGATCGTGGTGCCGCAGTGGTCCTTCCCCGGCCGGGGCAAGGTTCAGGGGGACCTGCGCCGGGCGTCGGCCGGGCTCCGGCTCGCGGAGAGCTTCGTGAAGAGGCTCCCCATCCGGGGCGATCTCGCCGAACGCGCCCTCTGGGTGGAGGAACGCCGCGATCTCGCCGAGCGCGCCCTCGGCTACGTCGAGCTCTACGGGTCGTACGTGGAGACCGAGACGCGTTTCCGGATCGAGCGCACGCTTGCCTTGTTTGACTCGCTCGACGAGACCGACCGGAAGGCGTTCTGCTTCGACCCGGCGGTCGTGGAGTGGCCACGTTACATACGCGAGGTCCATCTCCCGTCGGTCGTCACCCACGCGCGGGCGCGGACGTCACCCAGCAAGCGGGTCACCGAGAAGCGGGACGACCGCACCCGTCGCCGCATCCTCACCACGGAGAGGCGATGCGCGGCCTTCGACCTCGAGCAGACCCTCATCAACTCGAACGTCGTCGAGTCCTACGGCTGGCTCGCGACGCGCCACCTGACGCCGTTGCGCCGGGTGCAGCTGGCGGTGGAGTTGATGGTGGAGGGGCCGCACCTGCTCGCGATCGACCGGCGCGACCGCAGCGACTTCCTGCGCTCGTTCTACCGGCGCTACGAGGGCGCCCCGGCGGACCGGGTGCGTGACGACGCCTGGGAGCTCTTCAGCGATCTCCTGCTCATCCGCGCCTTCCCCGGGGCGATCGAGCGGGTGCGGGCGCACCGGGCCCTCGGGCACCCGACGCTCCTCATCACGGGCGCGCTCGACTTCGTCATCGCGCCGCTGCGGCCACTGTTCGACGAGATCGTCTGCGCGTCGCTCGGCGAGAAGGACGGCCGCTTCACGGGCGAACTCGTCTCGACGCCCCCCACCGGCGAGGCGCGAGCGATCATGCTCGGCGAGTGGGCGGCCTCGCACGGGCTCGACCTCGAGCGGACAGTCGCCTACGCCGACTCGACGAGCGACCTGCCGATGCTGGATGTCGCCGGGCTCCCGGTCGTCGTGAACCCCGAGCCGAAGCTGGCGGCGATCGCCAGGCGCCGGGGCTGGCCAATCGAGGAGTGGGAGCGGGCGAGGGGTGGTCCGTGGGTCCCGCTCGCGATCGCCACGCGCCGCACGGGGCCCCGCTCCCCCGCCCCCCGACAGCTCGGCTCTGCCGGCAAGGACTGGAAAGGGGTCACGCGATGAAGGCCCTGCTCGTCGAACGGCTCGTCCACCGCTTCGCCGCCGCGCGGGTGGCGGCTCTCGTCGCCGGCTCGGGGAGCGGGATCGGGATCGGCCCGTTGCGGCTCAGCGAGATCGAGCAGCCCAGCCTGCCGGGCCCGAGTTGGCACCGTGTCGCGCCCCTGCTCTCGGGGATCTGCGGCTCGGACCTCGCGACCCTCGACGGGGAGAGCTCGCGCTTTTTCGAGGACATCGTCACCTTCCCCTTCGTGCCGGGCCACGAGATCGTCGGCGTCGTCTTAGACGGGCCCGAGACCGGCAGGCGCGTCGTCGTCGAGCCGGTGCTCTCCTGCGTCGTCCGCGGCATCGAGCCGCTCTGCCCGTCGTGCGCCGCCGGACGGACGGGAGCCTGTGAGCGCATCGCCTTCGGCGGGATCCGCCCGGGGCTGCAGACCGGGTACTGCGCCGACACCGGCGGCGGGTGGTCGGACGAGCTCGTGGTGCACGAGGCCCAGCTCCACCTCGTCCCAGACACGATGAGCGACGAGGCGGCGGTGATGGTCGAGCCCGCGGCCTGCGGAATCCACGCCGCACTGGCGGGCCAGGTCGTGCCGGGAGAGCGGGTCGTCGTCCTCGGCGCGGGGACCCTCGGGCTGTGCACGCTCGCCGCGCTGCGGTGCCACACGCTCCCCTCGACGCTCCTGGCGGTCGCGAAGTACAAGGTCCAGCGCCACTTCGCGGCGGAGTTCGGGGCCGACGACGTCGTCGCGCCGAGCGAGCTCGGCCGGGCGGTGCGCCGCATGACCGGGACTCTCGCCCTGGCCAGGACCGGCGCCGCCATCGACCGCCTCGCGGGCGGCGCCGACGCCGTCTTCGACTGCGTCGGTTCGTCCCGTTCGATCGCCGAGGCCCTCGAGGTCGTGCGCCCGGGCGGCCGCATCGTGCTCGTGGGCATGCCCGGCGTGGTGCGGGTCGACCTGGCGCCGCTCTGGCAGCGGGAGGTCGCCCTCTGTGGCGCCTACGCCTACGGCACTGAATCGGTCCCCGAGGGGCCCCGGCGCACCTTCGCTCTCGCCTTCGAGCTCGTCGAGATGGTGAGCCTCGAGCGGCTCGTGTCGGCCCACTACCCTCTGGAACGTTACGAGGAGGCGGTGCACCATGCCGCCAACGCCGGGCGGCGGGGATCGGTGAAGGTGGTCTTCGACCTCCGGCACGAGGACCCGGCGTGGCGACGCGCGGCGCAGGTGGCCGCGCCCAAACGACGTGTGCCCCGTGACGACAAGAAACTGGAGACGAGCGCGTGAGCCCGAGACCCGGATTCGTACTCGAGGTCGACCGGTCGACCCCGCCGACCCTGTTCTGGCACGGGGAGGGCTTCCGGTTCGAACAGCTGCCGGAAGGCTCCCGGGTCGTCTATCCCCCAGAGTCACTCGACGGGCTCGCCGACCCGGACGCCGCGATCCGTCACGCCCTCGAGCACCCGGTCGGCGACTCGGCGCCGCTCTCGGCCCTTCTGAAGCCGGAGATGCGCCTCACGATCGCCTTCGACGACGTCTCGCTGCCGCTCCCCCCGATGCGCCGTCCGGACATGCGCCAGCGCGTGGTCGAGGCGGTGCTCGACGCCGCCGCGGCCGCCGGGGTGGATGACGTCGTCTTGATCGCCGCCCTGGCGCTCCACCGGCGGATGACCGACAACGAGCTGCGCCATGCCCTCGGTGACCGGGTGTTCGACGCCTTCGCGCCCCACGGCCTGCTGCTGCAGCACGACGCCGAGGACCCCGCCGCCCTCGTGCACCTCGGGCTCACCGAGCAAGGCGAGGACGTCGAGATCAACCGGCGTGCCGCCGAGAGCGACCTGCTCGTCTACGTCAACATCAACCTCTCGGCCATGGACGGCGGACATAAGTCCGTTGCCACGGGGCTCGCGAGCTACCGGAGCCTGAAGCACCACCACAACGTGCGGACCCTGCAGCACAGCCGGTCGCTGATGGACCGGCACCACTCCGAAATGCACTCCTCGAACTGGCGGATGGGCCGGCTGATCAAGAACGCCGGCGTGAAGATCTTCCAGATCGAGTCGACGCTCAACCTCGACATGTTCCCGTCGCAGTTTTCCTTTCTGCAAAAGCGCGAGTGGGAGTGGTCGCTCGCCGATCGGGCCGGCTTCCACTCGACGCGGCTCGCGCTCGACCACACACCGCCGCGGCTCGCCCGCCAGATCTTCCAGTCGATGCTCTCCCCCTACGCGCCGACCTCGGTGCAGGCCGGCGAGGTGGAGGCGGTGCACGACCTGACGCTCGAGAACCTGCACCGCCAGCAGCTCGTCGCCGTCGAGGGCCAGACCGACATCCTGACGATGGGCCTGCCGTACCTGAGCCCGTACAACGTGAACTCGATCATGAACCCGATCCTCGTCGCCTGCCTCGGGCTCGGGTACTTCTTCAACCTCTACCGGGGGCGCCCCCTCGTGCGCGAGGGCGGGGTCTGCATCATCTCGCACCCGACGCCGTGGGCGTTCAACCCGGTCCACCACCCGAGCTACATCGACTTCTTCGAGCAGGTGCTCGCCGACACCACCGACATGTTCGAGATCGAGAAGCGCTACGAGCAGCAGTTCGCGACCGACCCGTGGTACATCCACCTCTACCGCACCTCCTACGCCTACCACGGCGTGCACCCGCTCTACATGTGGTATTGGTGCGCCCACGCGCTCGACTACCTCGGCGGCGTCATCATCGTGGGCGGCGACCGGGCGGCGGTGCGGCGGATGGGCTTCAAGCCCGCTTCGACTCTCGCCGACGCGCTCGAGATGGCCGAGGACATCGTCGGGCGCGGGCCTTCCATCACGCACCTGCACGCCCCTCCGCTGCTCGTGGCGGACGTCTCGTGAGCGTCCGGCTCCCCCGCATCGTCGACGAGGTCGTCTCCCGCCCGACCTGGCCGGGGACGCTGCCGCGGCCGATGGAGCCGCGCAACATCGGCGTCGACTACGACACGGCCTGGACGCGCAAGCCCTGGGCACGGGCCTTGCGGCGCGTCCTCGTCGACAACGTCACCCGCCCGTTCGTCGCCGTCGTGGCGACACCCCAGGTCTTCGGCCGGGAGCACCTCGACCCGCTCGAGGGGCCGGTGATCTTCGCCGCCAACCACTCCAGCCACCTCGACACGTCGATCGTCGTCGCCTGCCTGCCGGAGCGCTTCCGGCGCCGGACGGTCGTCGCCGCGGCGGCCGACTACTTTTTCGACCGCCCGTGGAAGGCGGCGTTGTGGTCGCTCGCGCTCGGCACGATCCCCATGGAGAGGAACAAGGTGAGCCGTAAGGGCGCGGACCTCGCCGCGTCGCTGCTCACCGAGCGGTGGAACGTCGTCATCTTCCCCGAGGGCGGCCGCACCCGCGACGGCTGGGGCCAGGAGTTCCGCGGAGGCGCCGCCTACCTCGCCAAGCGCTGCGACGTCCCCGTCGTCCCCGTGCACCTCCGTGGCGTCCGGCCGGTCTTCCCGAGGGGGTCGAGCACGCTGCGGCGCGGCAAGGTCGAGGTGCGCTTTGGGGACCCGCTCCGGCCCGGCCAGAAGGTGGCCTCTGGCAAGGAGGAGGACGCGCGCCACTTCGCCGGCCGTATCGAGGGAGCCGTGGCGTTGCTCGCCGACGAAGCAGAGTCCGACTGGTGGTCGGCGAGGCGGCGCGCCGCGGCCGGTGAGACGCCTGCCTTCCGCGGCCCGGACGCCTCGGCGTGGCGGCGGGCCTGGGCTCTGCCTGCCAGCGCGCGCCGCACGCGCAGCGTCCGCTCGAAGTCCTCGGCCAAGCCCTGGTGACGCCCGGGCGGTCGGCCCCGCGGCGGCGGCCGGACGCGAAGAAGGGGCCGGGGGGGGACCGGCCCCTTCGTTCAATTCACACCCACGGGGCTCCGGTGGGGGACCGTCACACCCGTGGTTGACCTCTACTCTTGCCACTGGCGGACCATCAGTCAAACAGTCAGGATAGATACTCGCTATCATCGGAATCGATGGACCTGCGGCAGCTGACCGTTCTGGTCGCGATCGCCGAGCACGGGTCGTTCTCGGCTGCGGCGGACGCCCTGGCGACCGTGCAGTCGAACGTCTCGACGCACATCAAGAAGCTCGAGACCGAGCTCGACTGTGTCCTCGTCGACCGCGCGACGGGTGAGCTCACCGAGGTCGGCGTGCTCGCGGTGGAAAGGGCGCGCCGCGTGATCGACGAGCTCGACGCGTTGAGCTCCGATGTCACGGCACTCAGTCGAGAGGTCGTCGGGACCGTCCAGCTCGGCATCATCGGCACGGCGGCGCTCTGGATCGTGCCGCAGCTCCTCGAGCTCCTCCCCACCATGCACCCCCACCTCCACCTCAGTTTCCGGGAGGCGACGACGCTCGGGCTCGACGCCGAGCTCGCGCGCGGCGAGATCGAACTGGCCGTCCTCGTCCTGGTATGGGCGGGCTCCGAGATCCACACCGTGGCGCTTTTCGAGGAGGATCTCGGGCTCTTCCTGCCCCGGAACCACCCGCTGGCGGACCGACCCTCACTCACGGTCGCCGATCTCGCTACGTTGCCACTGCTGCTGCCCCTCGTCGGCACGAACTTCCGGGCCTCGCTCGAGGTCGTCGCCGCCGCCGCCGACGTCACGCTCGAGCCCCGCGCCGAGGTCGACAGCCTCCGGCTCGCGCGCTCGCTCATGTTCGAGGGCTGCGGCTTCGCCATCCTGCCGGAGAGCGCGCTACCGACGAGGCGCAAAAAGACCTGGGTGGTGGTGCCGATCGAGGGCCTCCAGCCCCGCGTCATCGGCGTCGCGCAACGCCGGCGCGCGCTGCCTGGAGCCCCCGTGCGGGCCGTGCTCGAGATGCTGAACGCCATAGTGGACGACCCGAAGCGTCTCCCGTCGGGCGTGCGGGCGATCGCCAGGGAGCAGCGGAGCAGGCCCGCCGAGAGGAGGGCCCCGCCCAGGCGGGCGCCGTACTTTCCGCCGGGCGTCTAGCGGGAGTTTCCTGGCTCTC
>PLPK01000039.1 GCA_003159795.1 Acidimicrobiaceae bacterium
TCGCCGAGCTCGGCGGGAACGCGCTCTACCTCCGCCCGGGCGAGATTCACATGCCGGGGCGTGAAAGCGTCGCCGACACTGCCCGGACGCTTTCCCAGTACGCCTCGCTGATCGCGATTCGCGCGAAGACGGACGAGACCGTCAACGAATTCGCCACTTGGTCAGAGGTACCAGTGATCAACGCGATGGATCACGACCGTCATCCCTGCCAGGCGATGAGTGACGCGCTCACGATCCTGGAATACGCGGGCACATTGGCCGGTGTGACCTTCGCGTACGTGGGCGACGCTGCCCACCCGTGCAACTCGCTCGCGACGACGTTGACCAAGCTCGGCCTTGACGTGCGCATAGGCAATGCGCCGGGTTACGAGATCAGTCCCGACGTGCGGCAGAACGCCGAACTTCTCGCGGAGAACAGCGGTGGCTCGTTCTTGCTCACGAACGACCCACTCGAGGCGATCGAAGGTGCCGACTTCATCTACACCGACTGCTGGTGGTGGACTGGGCGGGAGGACGAGTACGCGGACCGGGTGGCTGCCTTCCGTCGGTTCCAGGTGAACAAGGAGCTGTGGAGTCACACGAAGACGGGGGCGAGGTTCATGCACTGCCTGCCGGCGATGCGCGGCGAGGAGGTGACGGACGAGATCGCCGATTCGGCCGCGTCGATCGTCTTTCCCCAGGCGCAGAACCGATTGCACTTCCAGAAGGCCCTGATGCTCGCCCTCATCGGTCTCGACGAACTTCCCGCGGACCCCGAGCTCCACGAGATCGCCCGTGCCCTGCTCTCCTGAGCGTGATCCGTCGTCGTCCGAAGGAGCGCCGGGCGTGACGGATGCCGCGACAAGCGAGACGATCGGCAGCACACCTCGTGCTGACGGCTTCCGCATGCCGGGCGAGTTCGAGCCGCACGCCGGGACATGGATGCTCTGGCCGGAGCGCCCTGACAACTGGCGTCTTGGTGCGGAACCCGCACAGCGCGCCTGGGTGCGAGTTGCCACCGCCATATCCGGATTCGAGCCCGTGACGGTGGGCGTGAGCCCCGGCCAGTGGGAGAACGCGCGTCACATGCTTCCCGATGGCATCCGGGTCGTCGAGCTTCCGAGCGACGACGTCTGGATCAGAGATTGTGGACCGACCTTCGTCGTCAACGACGCAGGTGGCGTCCGCCTTGTCGACTGGGAGTTCAACGCCTGGGGCGGTCTGTACGACGGCCTGTACTCCCCCTGGGACAGGGACCAGATGGTGCCGCGCAGGATCGCTGGAATGGAGCGGGTTGGCCGCTACCGGGCGCCGCTCGTGATGGAAGGCGGCTCGTTCACCGTCGACGGCGAGGGGACCGTCATCACCACGGAGGAGTGCCTGCTGTCACGAGGGCGCAACCCTCATCTCTCGCGGCCGGAGATCGAGCGGTATCTGCGTGACTACCTGAATGTCGACAAAGTCATCTGGCTTTCCCGCGGCATCGACCCGCGCGAGACGAACGGGCACGTCGATGATGTGGCCTGTTTCGTGGCTCCCGGCGTGGTGCTCGCGGGCGTCACCGACGACAGGGACGACTGGCGATTCGAGCTCCTGCAGGACAACCTGCGAGTGCTGCGGGCGGTCACCGATGCACGGGGGCGGCGTCTTCGCGTCGAGACGCTGCCGATGCCGGCGGTGACGGCGATCACCGAGGAGGAAGCGGCGGGGGTCGTGGGCGCGCAGGGTTCGGTCCCGCGTCGCGCCGGGGACGAGTTGGCGGCGTCCTACGTCAACTTCCTGGTCGTCAACGGTGGCGCGGTCATGCCCGCCTTTGGCGACCCCTATGACGCCTCGGCGACGGCACGGCTGGAGGAGGTCTTCCCCGACCGCAGGGTGGTGACCGTGCCGGGACGCGAGATCGCACTCGGAGGGGGCAACGTGCACTGCATGACCCAGCAGCAACCGGCTGCTTGCGTTGGTCCAGGCGGTTGAGCCTTTGCTGTGATCGATGAGCGGAGGCGGTGAACGCCCGCGCCTTTGCCGGAAATCCCCGGCATCGAGGCGGCGGTCGAAGAGATCACAACCCATCGGGGGAGTCTTTTCGATCCAGACGTCGTTGATGCCTGTCTGCGCGTCCTCTGGTCCGGGGCTTCAGCTTCAGTCCCTGAATGGGTCCGGTGGCAAGTCGACCGAAGTGATGCCGCATGGGGCTTCCAGTTGACGCCACGGTCGATTCGTGGCCAAAGAGGCTCCCGCGGAGTTTGTTTGCGAGATTCGTGTGGGTCGCGACGGGCTGCGGTCCGGTTCCCGATAAGGAACCCCCCGCCGGGATCTCGCCGCGGCGCGGCTCGGAAGCGGAACGCGCACCGACACTTGGACGTAGGAGTGCCCGCGGGATCCGTCAGAGCGGACAGGACGGCGGTGATGACGTCCATCATCGGTGTCGGTCGGCGCGCGACCAACCGCGGGACCGGGGCGGTGAGCGCCGCGATGACAGGCCGGCATCGTTGTCGTAGCTTGATGCCATGCAATCTCGTGGGGCCCGTCGCCAGGTAACCGTCGAGGTCCGGAATCCAGCGTCCGGGTCGGAGCGCCGGAAGTTCCGGGGTTCCCGGGACGACCGAGGCGGTCAGACGGTGACGACTGGATTGCGAGGGGCCAAGAAGGCCGGCAGCCTCGCCTTCGCCGCGTGTGCGGTCTTGTTCGCCGGTGGCGCGTTGGTCTCGGCAACTTCCGCGTTCGCCGCTCCCGCGCGCACAGGGACCTCGGTCGTGAGCAGAGTGCACGGCCGTGCAGCCACAGCGGTCGTAGTGAGCGACGTCGGTCTCCGGATCAGCCTGAAAGTCTCTCCACGGCGAGTCGCGCCTGGTGCCACCGTCGATTTCGATCTGCACCTGGCTGCCCTCCACGCGGTCGGCGCGTTGGGCTACCGGATGTTGTTCGGTGACGGCAGGAGCCGCGCCAACCCGATCCCGCAATACTGTGTCCGACCGCCTGGTATTTCCTCCTCCGCCCACTGGAGATTCAGTCACCACTACGCGAAGGCCGGCACCTACAAGGTCGTCGTGACCGGCTTCGTGAACTGCACCACGGCCAGGGCTGTCGCGAGAGCTGTCGTCGTCGTCACCTGAGCACGTCGGGCGTCGGCCGCCGCCGACTCGGAGGATGGGCGTCGCTCCCCCTGAGATCTTTCCCAGCGTGGTGTGCATCCGGCACAAGACTCCAGACCCTCGACCGGGAAGGCCCCGCACCGCGGCCGTGTCCTGGCCGGGAGGTAGTCTCGCCCCGTGGCCGACCAGGAGCGTTTCGTCGACGACGCGATGGAGCACATGCCGTCGCTGTACACCGCGGCGATGCGTATGACGCGCAATTCCTCGGATGCCGAGGACCTGGTCCAGGAGACGTATCTGAAGGCGTTTCGCGCCTACGGCGGGTTCGAGGAGGGGACAAATCTCAAGGCGTGGCTCTACCGGATCCTCACGAACACGTTCATCAACACGTACCGGGCGAAGAAACGGCGTCCCGAGGAGGCCGACGTGGAGGACGTCGAGGACCTCTACCTGTATCACCGGCTCGTCGGCTATGGAGGGTCGAACCTCGGGCGTTCGGCCGAGGACGAGGTCCTCTCCCGCATCACCGATGAGGCTGTCAAGACCGCGATCGAGTCGTTGCCGGAGTCATTCCGGATGACCGTGCTGCTCGCCGACGTCGAGGGTTTCTCCTACAAGGAGATTGCCGGGATCATGGACGTGCCGGTCGGGACGGTGATGAGCCGGCTCCATCGGGGAAGGGGAGCGCTCCAAAAGGCGTTGCACGACTTTGGAATGGAACGCGGTCTCGTCGAGGCCAAACCGCTATGACGTTAGGTGTGGGAGGTAGACCGGTGCTGAGCTCGTTGATCCCGGCACAAGGTCTCATTGTGGAGGGCGATCGCAGATGACCGAAGAAGGGCGAACCGGCCCGCCGAGTGGCGAATGGGGCGCAGTCGACTGCGAGGAGAGCATCCACAGCCTGTACCACTACCTCGACGGCGAACTGACCGAGGAGCGTCGCCGGGAGCTCCAGACACACCTCGACCAATGCGCACCCTGCGTCGCGAAGTACGAGTTCGAGACCGAGCTCCGCCGTGTCATCGCCGACCGCTGCAAGGACCACGTTCCCGACGAGCTGCGCCGGCGCGTCGCCAACGCCATCGACCACGAGCGGCTGAAGAGTCAGAGCTAGGACGTCCTCGGGATGGGCACCGTGGACGACAACAGCGGCCCCGAACTGGCGGCCTGGGACGTCGCGACGCGAATCGGGCGGGAGGCCTCGCGGTTCACGACGCCGCTTGACGCGAGAACCCGGCATCGGCTCGAGGTGGACTTCGATGAGGCGACGGCACGGGCCGAGGAGCTCGTCGAGGTGGCGACCGGCCTGCGGTCGACCGCCGGCCGGGCCCGCGGGCTCGTCGTGGACCGCGCCGGCTGGGTCGAGGCGAACGTCGGGTCGCTGCGCCGGCTCCTCGCACTGGCCGGCCGGGCGATCGCCGAGTCGGACCCGCGTGGGCGGGGAGCCCTCTCTCCGGCGGCGCGGGTGGCCGCCGGTGTCGAGATCGGTTTGCAGCTCACCTGGATGTCCAGCAAGGTGCTTGGCCAGTACGATCTCATGCCGTTCGACGGTGACGATGCCGCGGGGTTCGTCTACTACGTCGGCCCGAACGTGGTCGCGCTGGAACGCCGCCACGGTTTCGCGCCCCGCGAGTTCCGGCTCTGGATCGCCCTCCACGAGGTGACCCACCGTCTGCAGTTCACGGGAGTCCCGTGGATGCGCGAGTACTTCCTCGGGCTCGTCGAACGGGGCATGTCCCTCGGGGTTCCGGACGCGCACCAGCTCCTCGAGAGCCTGCGGCGCGCGGCCGTCGAGTTCTGGGAGGGCCGGAACCCGCTCGCCGAGGTAGGCCTCGTCGGCCTCCTCGCCTCCCCGGACCAGCTGACCACGTTGCGGGAGGCCCAGGCCCTGATGAGCCTGCTCGAAGGGCACGGCGAGTTCGTCATGGCCCGGGCCGGCGAGGGCGAGGTGGCGGGCGCGACGCGGTTCGCTTCGGTCCTCGCCGCACGCCGGGCGAGCGCGAAGGGTGTGGCCAAGCTCGTCCAGCAGGCGCTCGGCCTCGAGGCCAAGCTGCACCAGTACTCCGCGGGCCGGCAATTCGTCGAGGCCGTCGAGACCGAAGCCGGGGCGCGGCTGTTCGCGCGGGTGTGGGAGTCGCCCGAGATGCTCCCGACCATGGAGGAGATCGGTGCGCCCGGCAGGTGGGTCACCCGGGCGGGCGGCGTCTCCGCTCCCAGCTCCTGAGACGGGGATCATGCTCACCGAACTCGCGGCTGAGCTGCTTGGTCGGTGCACGTTCCCACCGAAAGGCGAGAGGCTCGCCTGCGCGGTGTCCGGCGGGGCGGATTCGCTCGCGCTGCTCGCCCTTGCCGTGGCGGCCGGCTGTGAGGCGACCGCCTACCACGTCGACCACGGGATCCGCCCGGGGTCTGCCGGCGAGGCCGAGGTTGTGCGCGCCGGCGCCGAGCGTCTCGGCGCCCGATTCGTCGGCCTGCGCGTCGAGGTCGCGCCCGGCCCCAACCTCGAGGCGCGCGCCCGCAGGGCGCGGTTCGACGCGCTTCCCCCGGACGTCGCGACCGGTCACACGGCCGACGACCAGGCCGAGACGGTGCTGCTGAACCTGTTGCGCGGCGCCGGGGCGGACGGACTTTCGGGCATGCGCGCCGGCCGGCGGCACCCGATCCTCGGGTTGCGGCGCCTCGAGACCGAGCGCCTCGCCCACTCCCTCGGCCTCGAGGTCGTCAACGATCCCTCGAACCAGGACCCGTCGTACCGGCGCAACCGCGTCCGCCAGGAACTCGTCCCGCTGCTCGCCGACGTCGCGGGTCGGGACGTCGTCACGGTGATCGTCCGCCAGGCCGAGCTCATCGCCGACGAAGTCGCGTTGCTGGACGATCTCGCCGCGGGCATCGACGCGACGAGCGCGGCAGAGCTCGCGAATGCGCCCATCGCCCTCGCGCGCCGGGCGGTCCGGGCGTGGTGGAAGTACCAGTCGGCTGGGCTGTACCCGCCCGATGCCGCGACGGTCGAACGTGTCCTCGCCGTCGCGCGCGGCGAGGTGGCGGCGTGCGAGGTCCCCGGGGGGAGGAGGCTTCGGCGGAGCCACGGGCGGCTCGTCCTCGAGGCGTAGACCAGCCGACCGTTGTCCGGCGGTCAGGATCCGTGCCAAATGACCATTCCAGTGAACAATCGACAACCGGTAGGGTCATTGCTGTGAACAAGCGCGAGGCCGATAGCCCGGAACATGACGACGATCCTCTCGCCGGGCTCAGTCTCGGCCGGGTGCTCATCACGGAGGACGAGATCACGCGCCGTGTCGCGGCGCTCGGCGACGAGATCACTCGCGACTACACGGGGCGCCCCCCGCTGCTCATCGGCGTGCTCAAGGGAGCGTTCGTCTTCATGGCGGACCTTGCCCGCGCGATCCGCCTCCCGGTTGAGATGGATTTCATGGCGGTGTCGTCATACGGGACCGCGACGAAGACGAGCGGCATTGTCCGGATCGTGAAGGACCTCGACGTCGACCTCGTCGACCGGCACGTGCTCATCGTCGAGGACATCGTCGACAGCGGGCTCACGCTCTCGTACCTTCGCAAGGGCCTCTCGGCGCAGAACCCCGCGAGCCTGGAGATCTGTGCGCTTTTGCTGAAGACCGGCCAGCAGCGGGTCGACCTCAAGATCCCGTACGTCGGCTTCGAGATCCCCCCGGACTTCGTCGTCGGCTACGGGCTCGACGTCGCCGAGGTCTACCGGAACCTGCGCGAGGTCCGCATTATGGACGGTGCGACCTCGTGACTGGCGGTTCGGGGCCGCGCCCGGCGGGCGTCGACTTCGAGCGCGCGGCCGCGGCGGTGCGCGAGCTGCTCGTCGCCGTTGGCGAGGACCCCGACCGGGCCGGGTTGCAGGAGACGCCGTCGCGGGTCGCCGCGATGTACGCCGAGCTGCTCGAGGGCATGGTGAACCCGGCCGACGCGCAGCTGGAGGTCACCTTCTCGGCGAACCACGACGAGATGGTGATGGTGAAGGACATCGCGTTCTCCTCGCTGTGTGAGCACCACCTCGTGCCCTTCATCGGGGTCGCGCACCTCGCCTACATCCCGAACGTCGACGGGAGGATCATCGGGTTGTCCAAGCTCGCCCGCTTGGTCGACAACCACGCCCACAAGCTCCAGGTCCAGGAGCGGCTGACGACTCAGATCGCCGACACGATGGAGCGTTCGCTGAAGCCGCGGGGCACGCTCGTCGTGCTCGAGGCGGAGCACCTCTGCATGACGATCCGGGGCGTCCGCAAGCCGGGCGCCCGCACCGTGACGTCGGCCGTGCGGGGACTGTTCCGGACGGACCTCGCGACCCGCGCCGAGGCGATGGCGTTCGTGCGGGCCGAGTCCTGATCCGCGCGTCCGACCTGGTCAATCGCCCGAACCCCGGGGTGGGCACCCCCGTGGCCCGGTAGGCTTGCGACGTGAGACCGCTTGTCATGGGGGTCTTGAACGTCACGCCGGACTCGTTCTTCGACGGGGGGTGCTACTTCGACCACGAGGCGGCGATCGCCCACGGCCGGGAGATGACCGCCGAGGGCGCCGACATCATCGACGTGGGCGGGGAGTCGACGCGGCCAGGTGCCGAGCCGGTGCCCGAGGACGAGGAGCTCCGCCGTGTCCTGCCCGTGGTCGAGGCGCTGGTAGGCGAGGTGCGCGTCTCGATCGACACGATGAAACCCGCCGTCGCCGCCGCGGCCTGCCAGCGCGGCGCGACCCTGGTGAACGACGTGGCCAACCACTCGGCCCGGGTCGCCGCCGAGGCGGGAGTCGGGCTCATCGTCGTGCACATGCGCGGGACTCCGAAGATCATGCAGGAGGACCCGCGCTACGACGACGTCGTTGGCGAGGTCTTCGGGGCGCTCGACGCGGCTGCGGCCGACGCTCGCCAAGCGGGGGTGCGCGAGGTCTACGTCGATCCCGGCATCGGATTCGGCAAGACCGTTCAGCACAACCTGCAGCTGCTGCGGTCGCTCCCGGAGCTCGTCGCCCGGGGCGTCCCCGTCCTCGTCGGGACGAGCCGGAAGTCGTTCCTCGGCAGGCTGGCGGCGCCCCCGGGCGTCGATCCGCTCCCGCCCGGGGACCGACTCGAGGGGTCGCTCGCGACGGCGGTCTGGGCGATGGTCGCCGGTGCGACGATCGTCCGGGTCCACGACGTCGCCGTGACGGTCCGGGCGGCCCGTCTCGTCGGCGGATCCGAGCCGGCCGGATCCGGCGCGACCTGCGGTGCGGCAGCGGGGGCGGGCCGATGAAGGGTCGCTGGGCGGCTGGGATCATCCCCCGCAACTTCGCGTGGATCATCAAGGGCCACCTCGCGGTCAGCGAGCGTCCCGGGGGCAGCGCTCCCGACCACCGGCGGGTGCGCCGCCAGGAGGAGATCTTCTGGCTGCGGGCGCAGGGATTCACGCGGATCGTCTCGCTGCTTCCCTCGACGCACAACCTTCACGCCTACGAGGAGTTGGGGCTCGAGTGCGCCCACGTCCCGATGGGCATGTACGCCGACATCCCGACCGTCCTCGGCGAGCTCTATCCCAAGCTTCTCGGGTGGCTGCACGCCGGGGACCGGATCCTCGTCCACCAGGACGAGCTCGGCGACCGCATCGCCGGCGTCTTTGCCGGCTTCCTCTGGTGGAGCGGGATGATCCCCGAGCCACCGCTCGCCATCTCGGCGATCGAGCACCTGCTGCGCCGGCAGCTCGGCGCCGCGGGACGGACGATCGCCACGCTCGCACTGGAGATCCCGCCCCCTCCGGAGGAGGACCGCCGGCATCCGGCCCCACCGCCCGAGGAGACCGTCGTCGAGCTGCGGCCCGAGGGTGCCGAGACACCCGCGCCCGCCAGGCCCGTCGTTTCCGGGGGAGGCGAGCCGGCCGCTCCCGGCGGCGACGCCCGCGAGACGCCGGACGACACGGTGGCCCCCGTCGCCGACATCTCGGTGCGCCGCTCGACGGTCCGGAGTCGGCGCCGCAAGCCAGCGGCGACCGAACCGCAGCCCGTGAGCCCGCTGAAGTCGACCCGCACCGCCTCGCACCCGACTGGGGACACCGCGAGCGATCCCCCGGCGGGTGCCACCAGGGAGCCGTCCCGTCCGCCCGCTCCCAGGACATCGCGGGCCGCGAACCGCAAGCTCCCGCCGCAGAAGGCGAAGTCGGAGGTGCCGAAACCCGCCCCGAAGGCGGTCAAGGCGGCGCCACGGCCGCCCGTCCCGAGGGTGCAAGGCACGTCGAGCGGCGCGAGCACCCGGGTGCCGAAGGGAACGAGCGACTCGCGCCCGGTGCCGCCGCACCGCCACCTGGGTGAGCGATGAGCGACGCGATCGAGATCCGCGGTCTGCGCGTGCTCGGCACGCACGGCGTGCTCGCCGAGGAACAGGACCACCCCCAGCCCTTCGAGCTCGACCTGTTGGTGGAGACCCCGTTCGGTGCCGCGGCGGCGTCCGACGACATCGGGCGGGCGGTCGACTACTCGGAAATCGTCGAGGTGGTGCGAGAACTGGTGGCGACGTCCCGCTTCCGGCTGCTCGAGGCGCTGGCCGACGCCATCGCGGCGGCGGTGCTCGCCGACCGGCGCATCGAGGCGGTCACGGTCACCGTCCGCAAGCTGCGGCCACCGCTCGCGGCGGACCTGGCGACGGTCGGCGTGTGTCTCACCCGCCGCCAGGGCGAGACCGTGCGGTGGTCCGTCTGAGAGCGGCCGGAGCCGTTGTGGAGGCCTACCTCGGGATCGGATCGAACCTTGGCGACCGCTGGGCGTATCTGCGCACAGCCATCGTCGGCCTCGACGAGCTGGACGCCGGCGTCGTCGTCTCCCCCGTCTACGAGACGGCGCCGGTCGGTGGCCCCGCGGGCCAGGCGCCCTATCTCAACTGCGTGGCGCGTATCGACACGGAACTCTCGCCGCGGGAGCTTCTCGGGGTCGCGCAGCGGTTGGAAGCCGAGGCGGGCAGGGTCCGCGAGGAACGATGGGGCCCTCGCACGCTCGACGTTGACATCCTCATCTATGAGGGGTTCACCAGCGACGATCCCGAGCTCGTCGTGCCGCATCCGCGGATGCACGAACGCGCCTTCGTGCTCGCCCCCCTGGAGGACCTCGCGGCCTCGCTCGTCCCGGGGGACTGGCGCACCCGCGTCGCCACCGACCGTGACAGTCTCCGCCGGGTCGGGGTGCTGCTCGGTCCGTTCACCACACCGGCGGGGCGGAGGCGCGAAGGCGACAGCGGTGAGCCGGCGCCGGGGCCCGGGTGTTGATCACGATGGAGCCAGCGGCGACCGACTGCGAACTCGTGGAGTCCATCGGCGGTCTTGACCGGTTGCTCGCCGGGCCGAGACGACGCGGGTCACGGATCGGATTCGTCCCGACGCTCGGGGGCCTACACGGGGGCCACGGGTCGCTGATCGAGACGGCGCGACGGGACAACGACATCGTCGTCGTCTCCGTCTTCCTCAACCCGACCCAGTTCGAGGACCCCCGCGACCTTGCCCGCTATCCGCGCGACCTCGCGGCGGACCGGTCGTTCACCGCCCGCGCCGGTGCCGACGTCATGTTCGCGCCGTCGGTCGAGGAGGTGTACCCCGGGGGACCGGGCATCGTGACCGTCGATCCCGGCGTGCTCGGATCGGTGTTCGAAGGCGCGGCGCGGCCCGGACATTTCCGCGGCGTCGCCACCGTCGTGACGAAGCTCCTCGCGATCGTCTCGCCCTCGTCGGCGTACTTCGGCGAGAAGGACTACCAGCAGCTCGTGATCGTCCGGCAGCTGGTGGCCGACCTGTCCCTGCCGGTCGGGATCGTGGCCTGCCCGACCGTGCGCGACCCGGACGGCCTGGCGGTCTCGACCCGGAACGCCTTCCTCGGCCCCGAGGAGCGCCGGGCCGCGACGGTCCTGCACCGGGCGCTACGTGCCGGCAAGGACGCGGTGCGGGCCGGAACCAGCGACGCCAACGCCATCGAGGAGGCGATGCGCGCCACGGCCGAAGCCGAGTCCGCCGTCGCCCTCGAATATGCGAGCGTCGTCGCCGACGGTCGCCTGGAGCCCCTGTCCACCGTCGCCGGGGACGTCGCGCTGCTCATCGCGGCGCGGGTGGGCGCGGTGCGACTCATCGACAACCTGCGGGTCGTGCGATGAACGGCGACCCGCCCCGGGAGTCGTTCGACGCCCTCGTCGTCGGCAGCGGTATCGCCGGGTGCACGGCCGCCCTCGAGCTCGCCGAGCGGGGGGCCGGACGCGTCGGGCTTGTCACGAAGGGTCGCCTCGACGAGTCGACGACGGCCTGGGCACAGGGGGGCATCGCGGCGGCCCTGTCCGGCGAGGGCGATTCGGTCGAGCTCCACGGGGCCGACACGATCCGGGCCGGCGGGGGACTGTCCGATGTCGACGCCGTGCGGGCGCTCGTCGCGAAAGGGCCGGCCGCCGTTCGCGCGCTGCTTGGACGGGGAGCCGTGTTCGACCGCGACGACCGGGGCGAGCTCGCCCGCGGCCGTGAGGGCGGCCATTCCGTCGCCCGCGTGGTCCATGCGGGTGGCATGGCGACCGGAGCCGAGGTGATCCGGGCGCTCACCGCCGCCCTCGGGACAAGCGGCATCACCGTGCTCGAGCAGCTGTTCGTCACTGATCTCGTCATAGAACGGGGATGTTGCGTGGGAGTGGACTGTCTCGACGGCGCTTCCCGGCGGGTCCGGCTCGCCGCCGAGGCGGTCGTGCTCGCGACAGGCGGCGTGGGCGTGTTGTTCGACGTGACCACGAATCCCGCCGAGACGACGGGAGACGGCATCGCGCTCGCCCTGCGCGCCGGCGTGCCCGTTGCGGACCTCGAATTCGTCCAGTTCCATCCCACCGCCCTTTGCGTCGACCGGGAGCCGCGGCCGCTGCTCTCGGAGGGACTGCGCGGCTACGGTGCCCTGCTCGTCGATTCCCGCGGCGAGCGCTTCGTCGACGAGCTCGCCTCGCGCGATGTCGTGAGCCGCGCCATCATCGCCCGGATGGAGCGCGACGACGTGCGGAACGTGTTCCTCGACGCGCGAGGCATCCCCGATTTCGCCGACAGGTTCCCGACGATCGCGACGACGCTTGCCCGAGATGGTCTCGACGCCGGGCGGGACCTGCTGCCGGTCGCGCCGGCGGCCCACTACCTGTGCGGAGGTGTCGTGACGGACCTCGCGGGCCGCAGCGCGATGCGCGGCCTCTACGCCGTCGGCGAGGTGGCCTGCACCGGCGCCCAGGGCGCCAACCGGTTGGCGTCGAACTCGCTCCTCGAGGGGCTCGTCTTCGGGTCGCGGGCGGCACGCGCGATCGCCACCGGCGCAGCCGACCCGCAGCCGGAGGGGGCGTTGGAAGGCGTGCTCGACCCCGAACGGGCCGCCATCCCGGTCCGGTTCATCGAGGCGGGCCAGTTCGCACCCACGGCCGCGCCCGAGTCCGACGCGCCCCCCGGCGATCTCGCGGGGACCCGCGCGGCGCTCCGGCGAGCGATGAGCCTGCGTGCCGGGGTCATCCGCGACGCCGAGGGCCTGGCGTCGCTCGTGCCAGTACTGCGGCGTGCGGCGGCCGACGCGGCGGGCACCGGGGGGATCGCCGCCGAGGAGCTGAGGAATCTCACTGCAGTCGGAGTGTCGCTGGCCGCGGCGGCGCTCGCCCGGGCCGAGACCCGTGGGGTGCATGCTCGCTCGGACGCCCCCGAGCGCGATGATGCGAACTTCCGGGTGCGCGTGGCGGTGAAGGCGGCAGAGAGCCCATGACGATGTTCGACGACGTCTACCCACCGATCGACGAGGTCCGTCGGGCCGTCACACTCGCGCTCGCCGAGGACATCGGACCGATCGGGGACCTCACCGGTTCGCTCGTGCCGGCCGATGCCGTGGCCCGCGCCTCGTTCGTCGCGCGTCGTCCCGGTGTCATCGCCGGGATGAGCTGTGTGCGCGAAACCTGCCACGAGCTCGACACCGGGATCGATCTCACCGTGCTCGTCGAGGACAGCGGGGTCGTCGGGGTGGGGAGCGTGGTCGCGCGCGTCGTCGGCCCGTTCCGGTCGCTGCTGATCGCCGAGCGAACGGCCCTCAACTTCCTGTGCCACCTCTCCGGTGTCGCGACGCTCACCCGCCGTTACGTTGAGGCGGCCTCCGCCGTCAACCTCGCCGCCAGGGTGCGGGACACGCGCAAGACGACGCCTGGCCTACGCGCCCTTGAGAAGGCGGCGGTGCGCGCCGGCGGGGGCATCAACCACCGGGCCTCGCTCTCGGGGGGAGTGCTCGTGAAGGACAACCACCTCGGCGGCGTGTCGCTGTCGGACGCCGTGGCCCAGGCGATCGAGCGCTGGCCGGGCCGCTTCATCGAGGTCGAGTGCGACAACCTCGAACAGGTGTCTCTCGCTGTCGAGGCCGGGGCGGCCGGCGTCATGTGCGACAACATGTCGCCCGAAGAGGTGCGCCAGGCCGTCGACATCGTGCAGGCCCACCCGAGGGGGCGTGCCGGTGCCATCCTCGTTGAGGCGTCGGGGGGGATCGCGCTGGAGAACATCGCCGCCTACGCTCGGGCGGGGGCGAACCTCATCTCGGTCGGGGCGATCACGCACTCGGCGCCGATACTCGACATCGGCCTCGACATCGAGGACTGAACGCGGTGGCGGCGTGACCCCGGAGGGCCTGGAAGCCGAGTCGCGCCGTCGCGATCGGGTAGACCGTTCGACGATGCTCCTCGCCATCGACGTCGGCAACACCCAGACGGTGATCGGGGTGTTCGTCGATCCCGCCGTGCCGAACGATCCGCCAGAGCGGCTGCCGGGGGAGCTGCCGGGGCTCGCCCATAGCTGGCGGATCTCGACCGACGGCGACCGCACCGCCGACGAGTACGCCGTCATGGTCGTCCAGCTGCTGGCCACGGCCGGGATGTCGTTGCCCGCCAGCGGCGCCCCGGGTACAGCCGACGGGGCGCGGGAGATCGCGAGCGTCGTCGTCTCGTCCTCGGTCCCGTCGGTGACGGCGGCGCTGCGCCGGATGGTCACCGACTGGTTCGCGGTCTCGCTGGTCGTCGTCGAACCCGGGATCCGCACCGGGATGCCGATCCTCTATGACAATCCCCGGGAGGTCGGGGCCGACCGTATCGTCAACGCCGTCGGCGCGATCGACCTGTTCGGGGGACCGTGCGTCGTTGTCGACTTCGGCACGGCGACGACGTTCGACGTCATCAGCGCCCAGGGCGAGTACCTCGGGGGTGCGATCGCCCCCGGACTCGAGATCTCGATGGGGGCATTGTTCGAGCACGCCGCCGCCCTGCGACGCGTGGAACTCGTCGCGCCGGCGAGCGTCATCGGCCGCTCGACGGTCGAGTCGATGCAGTCCGGCGCCATTTTCGGGCACGCCGGCCTCGTCGACGGGATCTGTCGGCGTATCCGCGCGGAGCACGGCGGGGCGACGGTCGTCGCGACTGGTGGTCTGTGCGGCGTCGTCGCGCCGTACTGCGAGGTCGTGACGGCGGTCGAGCCGTGGCTGACACTGCACGGGCTGCGGATCCTCTACGCGCGTAACCGGTCCCCCGACCCGAAAGAGGCGCACGCGTGAGCCCCGCCGAGCACCGCGACGTTCCCTACCGGTTCCCGGGGGCGACGGCGACCGCCGCCGTCTCGGCCGCCCACGGGGATCTCGCGTCCGGCGAGTCGTCCCACGTCACGGTGACGGTGGCGGGCCGGATCATGCTCTTCCGCCCCCAGGGCGGTGCTGCCTTCGCCGACCTGCGCGACTGGACGGGGTCGATCCAGCTCTACGCCTCCGCCGGCGAGACGGAACGCTTCGACGAGTTCGTCCGGCTCGGGCTCGGTGACTGGGTCGGAGCCACCGGCGAGGTGATCCGCACGCGCCGGGGGGAACTCTCCGTGAAGGTCGCGGATTGGCAGCTCCTCGCGGAGAACCGGCGAGGTTTCGGTGACAAGTGGAAGGGGGTCCACGACGTCGAGACCCGCTTCCGCCAGCGCGAGGTCGACCTCTGGGCGAACGAAGGGGTGCGCGAGACGTTCCTTCTGCGATCGCGGGTGGTGCGCGCCCTCCGGCAGAACCTCGACGGGCGAGGCTTCGTCGAGGTCGAGACCCCGGTCCTCCAGGCCCAGGCCGGCGGGGCGTTCGCCCGTCCATTCATCACGCACTTCAACTCGCTGCACGCCGACTTCGTGCTCCGGGTGGCGAGCGAGCTCTACCTCAAGCGCCTCGTCATCGGGGGGTTTGAGCGCGTTTACGAGATCGGCAAGGACTTCCGCAACGAGGGCCTGTCGCCGACCCACAACCCGGAGTTCACCGTCCTCGAGGCCTACCAGGCCTACGCCGACTTCTCGGACATGACAAGCCTCGTCGAGGATCTCGTCTACCAGGCGGCGATCGCCACCGGCGGCGAGGGCATCATCACCTACCAGGGCCGCCGCGTCGACCTCACCCCCCCATGGCGCACCCTCACCGTGGAGGAGGCGATTCGCGAGGTGACCGGGGCCGAGTGCCACCTGGACGACGGCCTCGCAGCGCTGCGGGCGCGAGCCGGCGAGCTCGGCGTCCCCGTCGAGGAACGCTGGGGCCCCGGGAAGGTCCTCACCGAGATCTACGAGCGGACAACCGAGCACGGCTTGTGGGACCCGGTGCACGTGGTCGACCACCCAGTCGAGGCCTCACCGCTCACCCGACGGCACCGCACGAAGCCCGACACCGCCGAACGGGCGACCTCGGTGCTTGCCGGCCGCGAGATTTCCGAGACCTACAGCGAGCTCGTCGACCCGGTCGACCAGCGGGCGCGATTCGTCGCCCAGGCCGCCGAGCGGGCCGCTGGTGACGACGAGGCGATGACCGTCGACGAGGACTTCCTGCGGGCGCTTGAGCACGGGATGCCGCCGACCGGCGGGATCGGCATCGGGATCGACCGCCTCGTGATGCTGCTCACCGACAAGGCGACGATCAGAGAGGTGATGCTCTTCCCGGCCCTGCGCCCGGAGGCCGACCGGCCCGGGGAGGCCAAGCCGGGCGACGGCGGCTAGCTCGCGAGCGCCCGCATCGAGCGGTCGAGGTCGTCGACGAGCCGCATCCCGAGCCCGCGGAGCGACCGCGCGACGACGCCGTCGTCGAGGCCGCTCGCAATCTCCCCCGCCTCGAGCGCGTACCGGCGGGCGACGTCCTGGGACTCGGCGATCCCGTCGGACTCGGCGACGAGCGCCCGGGCGAACTGGACGTCCTCGTGGTCGAGGGGGTGGCCCAGGAGGTGTCGCAGCTCCGGCCCGATGCGCCGGTCGACGAGGGCGCGTTGCACGGGCAGCGTGTAGATCCCCTCGGCGAGGTCTTGGCCGGGGGGCTTCCCGGACTCCTCCTCGGTCGCGACGATGTCGAGGATGTCGTCGCGGATCTGGAAGACGTAGCCGAGGCTTTCCCCGAAGGCGGTCAGCGCCTCGGTGTCGCGCCGGTCGAGGTCGGCCGTGAGGGCGCCGACGCGGCAGGCCGTCCCCATCAGCGCGCCGGTCTTGTCGGCGATGGCGGCCAAGTAGTCCTCGACGCTGCGGTCGATCCGGTAGACGGAGCGCACCTCGGCGATCTGCCCCTGGCACAGGCGCGCGAGCGTCGTGGCGATCGTCGCCGCGATCTCCGTTCCGAGCGAGGCGGCGATCTCGGCGGAACGGGCGAGCAGGAAGTCGCCGACGACGACGGCGAGCAGGTTCCCCCAGCGGCCGTTGACGCTGACGACGTTGCGGCGCCTCACCGCCTCGTCCATCACGTCGTCGTGGTAGAGCGAGGCGAGGTGGACGAGCTCAACCGACACGCCCCCGAGCAAGGTCTCCTCGCCGACGGGGTCACCGTCGAGGCCCGCCGCGGCGAGGGTCAGCGCGGGCCGGAGCCGCTTGCCGCCCGCCTCGATGAGGTGGGTCGCGATCTCGTCGACGAAGGGCTCGCCCGAGAGCGCGATCTCGCGCAGGGTCTCCTCGAGACGGGCGAGGTCAGCCGTGTCGACGGGGAGCGCGAAGGGGTCCTGGGCGTTCATCAGACCAGCACGATACGCCACCGCCGCGTGCCCTTGGCAACGTGGTTGCGTTGCGGGCGGCCCCGGCGTGATGGGTCGGGGCCGACCCGAACGCGGTCGGAGGGGGACCTCCCGATAGACTGCGGGCAGAAACTTCTAGCGAGGGAGTGGGTTTTGTTCGAGCGGTTTACTGACCGGGCGCGCAGGGTGCTGGTGCTGGCCCAGGAAGAGGCGCGCCTCCTCAACCACAGCTTCATCGGAACCGAACACATCCTGCTCGGCCTCATCCACGAGGGTGACGGACTGGCCGCCAAAGCGCTCGAGTCCCTCGGCATCTCCCTCGAAGCGGTGCGCGAGAAAGTCGAGGAGACGATCGGTCCTGCCGGCTCGGCGCCGACGGGCTCGCCGCCGTTCACTCCCCGCGCGAAAAAGGTCCTCGAGCTGTCACTGCGCGAAGCGCTCCAGCTCGGTCACAACTACATCGGGACCGAGCACATGCTGCTGGGCCTCGTGCGCGAGGGTGAGGGTGTCGCCGCACAGGTCCTCCAGGCTCTCGGCGCCGACCTGCCCCGTGTCCGCCAGCAGGTCATCCAGCTGCTCTCCGGCTACCAGGGCCGCGAGACCGTCGGTGCCACCGCCGGACCGGCAGGGGCCGAGCAGAACCCGGGCAGCTCGCCCGTCCTCGACCAGTTCGGCCGGAACCTGACGCAGCTCGCCCGGGAGCACAAGCTCGACCCGGTGATCGGGCGCGAGCGCGAGATGGAGCGCGTCCTGCAGGTGCTCTCGCGCCGCACCAAGAACAACCCGGTGCTCATCGGCGAGCCGGGCGTCGGCAAGACCGCCATCGTCGAGGGGCTCTCGCAGAAGATCGTCGCGAACGACGTGCCCGAGATGCTGAAGGGCAAGCAGCTCTACACCCTCGACCTCGGGGCGCTCGTCGCCGGCAGCCGCTACCGGGGTGACTTCGAGGAGCGGCTGAAAAAGGTGCTGAAAGAGATCCGCACCCGGGGCGACACGATCCTGTTCATCGACGAGCTGCACACGCTCGTCGGCGCCGGGGCTGCCGAGGGGGCCATCGACGCGGCCTCGATCCTGAAGCCGATGCTCGCCCGGGGCGAGTTGCAGACGATCGGCGCGACCACCCTCGACGAGTACCGCAAGCATCTCGAGAAGGACGCCGCCCTCGAACGCCGCTTCCAGCCGATCAAGGTCGAGGAGCCCACCCTCGCCCAGACGATCGAGATCCTGAAGGGCCTGCGCGAGCGCTACGAGCAGCACCACCACGTGACGATCACCGACCAGGCCCTCGTCGCGGCGGCGAACCTCGCCGACCGGTACATCTCCGACCGCTACCTGCCGGACAAGGCGATCGACCTCATCGACGAGGCGGGGAGCCGGTTGCGGATCCGCCGGATGACGACGCCCCCGGAGTACAACCAGGTCGAGACGGAGCTCGCGAAGATCCGTGAGGACAAGAGCGCGGCCCTCGCCCGCAACAACCTCGAGCTCGTCGAGAAGCTTGCCGAGCAGGAGCGCCAGAAGCTCGAGCGCAAGACCGCCCTCGAGAAGGAGTGGCGCGCCGAGGGCGTGGAACTGTTCGACGTCGTCGACGAGGACGTCATCGCGGAGGTGCTGGCGAACTGGACGGGGATCCCCGTCTACAAGCTCACCGAGGAGGAGACGGCGAAGCTCCTGCGGATGGAGGAGGAGCTCCACAAGCGGATCATCGGCCAGGACGACGCCATCAACGCCCTGTCGCGGGCGATCCGGCGCACGCGGGCCGGCCTGAAGGACCCGAAGCGCCCCTCGGGGTCGTTCATCTTCCTCGGCCCGACCGGGGTCGGCAAGACCGAGCTCGCCAAGGCCCTCGCCGAGTTGCTCTTCGGCGACGAGAGCTCGCTCATCCAGCTCGACATGAGCGAATACATGGAGAAGCACACCGTGAGCCGTCTCGTCGGCTCGCCGCCGGGTTACGTCGGCTACGAGGAGGGCGGCCAGCTCACTGAGGCCGTCCGGCGCAAGCCCTTCGCCGTCGTGCTCTTCGACGAGATCGAGAAGGCGCACCCGGACGTGTTCAACGCTCTGTTGCAGATCCTCGAGGACGGCCGCCTGACCGACGCCCAGGGCCGCGCGGTCGACTTCAAGAACACCGTGCTCATCATGACCTCGAACCTCGGGACCGCCGACCTGCGCAAGACCCAGGTCGGCTTCTCGCACTCCTCGCAGGCCGTGACCTACGAGCGGATGAAGTCGAAGGTCCAGGACGCCCTGAAGCAGCACTTCCGCCCGGAGTTCCTCAACCGGATCGACGAGGTCATCACCTTCCACGAGCTCTCGATAGGAGAGGTCGTCGAGATCGTCGACCTGATGATCCGCCGGCTGGCCGACCAGCTCGACAGCCAGGGCATCGGGCTCGAGCTCACCCGGTCGGCCAAGGAGCTCGTCGCCGGGCGCGGCTACGAACCGACCCTCGGGGCGCGGCCACTGCGGCGGGCGATCCAGCAGCTGATCGAGGACCCGCTNNTCGGAGAAGATCCTCTGGAAGGAGTTCCGGGTCGGCGAGACGATCATCGTCGACGCCGAGGAGGGCGCCATCGTCTTCAAGACGGTCGCCGGCATCTCCCCGCCGCCCGTCGAGCTCGCCGAGGCGGGCGCCGACTCATAGACCCGGCGGTCCCGGCATCTCCCGGCTCGGGCCGGGCCTCGCGTTCGCTCCGCCGCCGGGATGTGCGCCTCCGGCCGTGCTGGTCGTCGTGGTCCTGTCGCGACGGGAATGCCGGCCGGGCGCTGGGCGTTGGAATGCCGGCGAGTGTTGGCGAAGGAGGGGTCGTGCCCGAGGCGGACGACTGGAACCGGAGGACCATCGAGGAGTTTCGCGCCAACGGTGGTCGCGTCGGTGACGGGTCCGAGGACACACTCTCTCGGTCTCCAAAGCTCCGGCGCAAGAAGCGGCCGAGCGCGTGAGTCCCTTGGGCACCAACGGGTTCGTGGGGGTAAGCGATCTTCGCGTCCAAGGAGGGCGCCGCCTCGAACCCGGACTGGCACCACAATCCGGCCGCGCACCCGGCAGCGTCGGTCCGCGTCGGCACCGCGCGGCTCGAGGTCGGGGCCCGCGAGGCCGGTGACAAGGCGCGCAGACCGATCTGGGAGACAGGGGCGCGACGACCCGGCCTTGGCCGGATACGGGTGCTTTCCGACCGGCGAGATCCCTGACGTCATCTGCGAGCCGGTCACCTGATCCCGGTCCCGCCGGCCCCGGGCCCGGCGCCCGATGGCTCGCCACTCGGCCCCTGTCCCGGGACCGGTAGACTTATAGCAAGTCGTGGCTGCAGGCCGGGGTGGAACCGTTCATGGGATCCGTCGGGCCCCGTCTTCACGGCCGAGAATTCCTCTCGAGACGTGAGGAGTCGCGAGTGTTCGACGTCGGCGACAAGGTCGTCTATCCCCACCACGGAGCGGCGGTGGTCGAGCGTCGCGAGATGCGCGAGGCGTTCGGCGAGAAGCGCGAGTACCTCGTCCTACGTCTCGCCTACGGCGACCTCACCCTGATGGTCCCCTCGGACAACACCGAGGAGGTCGGGCTGCGCGAGGTCATCAACGACGAGGAGGTCGAGGAGGTCTTCGCCGTCCTTCGCAAGAAGGAGGCGCGGATGCCGACAAACTGGTCCCGTCGCTACAAGAACCACGTCGAGAAGCTGAAGTCCGGTGACATCTACCAGGTCGCCGAGGTCGTGCGGAACCTCTCGATCCGCGACAAGGACAAGGGGTTGTCCGCCGGCGAGAAGCGCATGCTGAACCGTGCCCGGCAGATCCTCGTGTCGGAGCTGACGTTCGCCATCGGCGTGAACGAGGCCGAGGCCGAGGAGCGGCTCAACGCCGCACTCCCCTAACCCGGGGACCGCGGGCCGGATCCGTGCCGGACGGCGTCTGGGCGATCGTCGTCGCAGCGGGTGAGGGTCGCCGCTTCGGCGGGCCGAAACAGTTCACGCCAGTCGGCGGGCGCCTCATTGTCGAATGGGCCGTCGACGCGGCGCGCTCGGCGGCCGATGGCGTCGTCCTCGTCGTCCCGCCCTCCAGAGTCGCCGACGCCGCGCTCCACGCCGGGTGTGCGATCGTCGTCGCCGGGGGGCCGACACGGGCGGGATCGGTGCGCGCCGGGCTCGCCCGGGTGCCGGACACCGCCGGGATCGTGATCGTCCACGACGCGGCGCGCCCCCTGGCGTCGGCCGACCTCTTCGCCGCCGTCATCGCAGCGGTCCACCGGGGCGCGGACGCGGCGATCCCGTGCCTGCCGGTCGCCGACACCCTGAAGCGGGTGCGCGGCGGCCGGGTCGTCGCGACAGTCGACCGGACCGGGCTCAACGCCGTCCAGACCCCGCAGGCCTTCCGCGTCGAGGTACTCCGTCGGGCCCACGAGGGCTGTCCCGAGGCGACCGACGACGCTGCCCTCGTCGAGGCGATCGGGGGCGTTGTCGCTGCCGTGCCGGGGGAAGCGCGCAACCACAAGATCACCGACCCGTCCGACCTCGCCCTCGTCGGGGCCTGGCTCGAGGGCGGACAGCCTTGAGGGCGACATGAGTGAACTCCGGGTCGGCCTCGGCGTCGACCTCCACCGTTTCGCCGCAGGGGCGGAGGCCGACGGCGCGCCGCTCACACTCGGGGGTGTGCACTTCGCCGGCGAACGACCTCTCGTCGGGCACAGCGACGCCGACGCGATCGCCCACGCCGTGGCCGACGCCGTCCTCGGTGCGGCGGGGCTCGGCGACATGGGTGGCCATTTCCCCGACACCGACGCCGCCTGGCGCGGTGCCGACAGCCTGGGGCTCCTGACCGCGGCGGTCGCCGAGGCGGCGGCCGCGGGTTGGCGATTCGTGAACGCCGACTGCACCCTCGTCGCCGAGCGCCCCCGGGTCGCCGAGGTCCGGGAGGAGATGGTTGAGCGCCTGTCCGACGCCGCCGGCGGTCCTGTCCACGTGAAAGCGACGCGTCCCGAAGGTCTCGGGAGCCTCGGTCGGGTGGAGGGGGTCGCGTGCCTGGCCGTCGCGCTCCTCGAGCGGTGAGGGGCGCGCCGGCCCGTGACCGGCGCCTGCCTTCGGACCGCGGCGAGAGTGGCCTCGGCGGCGAGCAGGTCGAAGGGCGCCGCGCCGTGCGCGAGCTCCTCGTCGTCGGCCGCCGGGCGGTGCGCGAGCTCCTCGTCGCTGAGGGCCAGGACGCCTCGGTCCTGCTCGACGAGGTGGTCTCCTTGGCCGCCGCCGCCCGCGTGCCGCTGCAGACCGTCTCGGCGCTCGAGCTGCGCGGCTTCGCGCGCACGGAGGCGCCCCAGGGCGTTGTCGCCCGGGCCGCGCCGGTAGAATCGGTCGGGCTCGATGAGCTCGTCGCCCCGAACCCCGGCCACGGGCCGGCGCGCACCCCAGCAGGCGCCGTGCCCTTCCTCGTCGTCATCGCCGAGGTGACCGACCCGCACAACCTGGGCGCGATCCTGCGCAGCTCGCTCGGCGCCGGGGTGACGGGTGTCGTCCTCGCCCGGCACCGGACGGCCAGCCTCACGCCCTCGGCGGTGAAGGCGGCGGCGGGGGCGGTCGAGCACCTGCCGATCGCCCTCGTGTCCGGGATCGGCCCGGCGCTGACATTGCTCGCCGGACGCGGCGTGTGGATCGTCGGCCTCGACCCGGAGGGGGAGCGGTCGCTCGACGAGCTCGAGATCGCGACCGAGCCGCTGGCGATCGTGGTCGGCGCCGAGGGGAGGGGGCTCGCGCCGCTCGTCCGGAAGCGGTGCGATGTACGCTGCCGGATCCCGCTCTACGGGCCGATCGAGTCTCTCAACGTCTCCGTCGCCACGGCGGTGGCGCTCTTCGCGCTGGCGGCGCGGCGGCACGGCGCCGGCGGCGCCGGAAGGTCCGGCTGCTAGGCGCGCTGCCCGATCGGCACGTAGTCGCGTTGCCGGCGGCCCGTGTAGAGCTGGCGCGGACGGGCGATGCGCTCGTTGCAGTCGAGCATCTCGGCCCAGTGGGCGACCCAGCCGGACGTGCGGGCGAGCGCGAAGAGCACGGTGAACATCTCGGGCGAAAAGCCCATCGCCTCGTAGATGAACCCCGAGTAGAAGTCGACGTTCGGGTAGAGCCGGCGGGACGTGAAGTACTCGTCGGCGAGCACCGCCTCCTCGAGCTTCAGGGCGATGTCTAGCAGCGGGTTCTTGCCGGAGATCTCGAAGACGTCATAGGCGATCTGGCGGATGATCGTGGCGCGCGGGTCGTAGTGCTTGTAGACGCGGTGCCCGACGCCCTGGATCCGCCCGTGGCTCTCCTTCACGGACTTCACGAAGGCGCCGACGTTGTCGATCGACCCGATCTCGTTCAGCATCTTCACGACCTGCTCGTTGGCACCCCCGTGCCGCGGGCCGTAGAGGGCGGCGCAGGCGGCGGAACACGCCGAGTACGGGTCGGCGTGGGCGGAGCCGACGACGCGCAGCGCCGCCGTCGAGCAGTTCTGCTCGTGGTCGGCGTGCAGGATGAAAAGGACGTCGATCGCGTGCGCGAGCACGGGGTCGACCGCGAACTCGGGCTCGCCCGTATCCCACATCATGGTCAGGAAGTTCTCGCCGAAGGGCAGCATCTCGTCCGGCGGCACGAACTCCTCCCGGACCGAGAAGCGGTGCACCGCGGCGGCGAGCGTCGGCATCTTCGCGATGAGGCGCGTGACCTGGAGCCGGCGGTTCTCGGGGTCGGCGATGTCCTTGGACTCCGGGTAGAACGTCGAAAGTGCCGCGACCGCCGAAACGAGCATCCCCATCGGGTGGGCGCTCTTGTGGAAGCCGGCGACGAACCGCTCGACGAACTTCTCCTCGATGAGGGCGTGACGGGCGATGTCGGCGTTCCAGGTGGCCAGCTGTGCTGTAGTCGGCAGCTCGCCGTGGGTCAGCAAGTAGGCGACCTCGAGGTAGGAGGACTGCTCGGCGAGCTGCTCGATCGGGTAGCCCCGGTGCTCGAGGATCCCGGCCTCGCCGTCGACGAAGGTGATCTCGCTCCTGCACAGCGCCGTCGCCGAGAACGCGGGGTCGTAGAACCAGATGCCGGGGAGCAGCTTGGAGAACTCCGACGAGGCGATCCCGCCGTCGACGATCGGGATCTCGAGCGACTCGCCGGTGCGGTTGTCGGTGATGGTGACACTGTCAGCCACTACGACGACCTCCTCGGATCGGCCTCGTGTCTCCGTGCGATCCTAGGGGACGAATCAAAACGGCCACCCTGCACCCTCTCTTGGCGATCCGGCCCGTCCGGGATCGGGGGCCGGTCAGCTCTCGAGCGAGATCCGGTAGACGTTGGTCTCCCGGCGGATGAAGCCGAGCTGCTCGTAGAGGCGGTTCGCGTCGAGCCTCGACGGGCGTGAGGTGAGGTCGACCGTCCGGCACCCGGTCTCGGCGGCGAGCTGGAGGGCCGCCTCGACGAGCTGTGAGGCGACGCCCTTGCCCCGGTGGGTGGGGTCGACGACGACATCCTCGATCCAAGCCCGTCGCCCCGTCGGGATGGCGAACGTGGCGAGCGACAGCGTGCCGACGATCTCGCCGGCGAGGCGCGCGACGAACACGGTCATCGGGCTCGAGGAGACGAGGTCCCGCAGCTCAGCGAGGTCGGGCGGGCGCGCCGCGGAGAGGTGCGTGACGAGGAGCGCGAACGCCTCGGCGTCCTCGGCGGTCGGTTCGGTGAGTGCTTCGACGGTGATCGGGGTCTCGGGCATCGGGTCGAGCGTACCGAAGTGTGCCGCCCGCCCGGCGAGTGGCGCGCGCGACCACCGTTAGGCTTGGCGGTGACCCGGGGAGGTGGCTGTGGCCAGCGGTGACAGGAAGAGGGCAGGTTTGCGCCCGTTCCGGTTCGTCTCGCACCGGGGCGTTGCCGAGGCGGTCCGTCTCTCCGGGCGACCGCGCGTCGAGCACCCGCTGATGGTGGTCGCCTTCGAGGGCTGGAACGACGCCGCCGACGCCGCCTCGTACGCGCTGACGAACCTGGCACAGGCCTGGCAGGCCGTACCCTTCGCCGAGATCGACCCCGAGGAGTTCTTCGACTTCACCGAAGCGCGCCCGGAACTGATCGTCGTCGAGGGGCTGGTACGGGAGATCACCTGGCCCACCACCGTCTTCTCGGTCGCCCCCGGCCCGGTCGACATCGTCGTCGCCCGTGGGCCGGAGCCCCAGCTGCGCTGGCGCGCCTACTGTGACGCCTTTGTCGAGCTCGCGCTCGCGCTCGGGGCCGGCAGGGTCGTCATCCTCGGCGCCTATCTCGCCGAGGTCGCGCATTCGCGGCCGGTCCCGCTTGCCGCCACCACCAGCGATGCCGCCCTCCTGGGGCCCGAGGGCGTGGCCCTCTCGCGCTACGAGGGGCCGACCGGCATCGTCGGCGTGCTCGGCGCGGCGCTCGCCGTGGCCGGTGTCCCGACGGTCACCATCTGGGCGAGCGTGCCCTGCTACTCGATCCCGGTCTCGGCCAAGGCCGCGCTGGCACTCGCCGAGGCGACGACCCGGATGGTCGGCCGGCACGCCGACCTCGCCGAGCTCACCCGGGAGGCGCTCGAGTACGAGCGCCAGATGGACGAGCTCGTGGGGGAGGACGAGACGGTCGCGGCCTACGTCGCGCGGATCGCCCACGACGACGCCGCCGCGGTCCCGGACGGATCGGTCGAGGTCCTCACCGACGAGATCGAGCGCTACCTGCGCGACGAACCCCCCGGGTAGGGAGCCAGTTCCCATCTGTGGCGGCGCGCGTGCGACGATGGTCCATGGCCGTGCGAGAGGACTGCCGTCACTACGTGATGCAGACGGTGCGCGGCGGTGAGCGCGTCGAGGCCTGCAAGCTCGGCGTCAACGAGCAGGTCCCCTTCGCCTGCCCCGAGGGTTGCGTCTTCTACGAGAAGCGCAGCACCTCGTCGGCCGGCTGGAGCGTCTCCCGCGAGGGTCGCGAGACCCCGCCGGCCCCCTAGGGAAGCGCGCCGCCCCGCGCCTACCGGGCGGCGCGGTCCGGCTCAGCTGAGTCGTTCTTGAGCGCCGTCCGGGTGAGATTGCCCGAGCGGAACCCCTCGAGGTCGAGCGTGACGTGGCGGTAGCCGACAGCACGGATCGCCGCGACGATGGACTCGCGCTCGTCGAGCGCGCGGGGTAGCTCGTCGAGACCGAGCTCGATGCGGGCTGTGTCGCTGTAGTGGCGGACGCGCAGGACCCGGAACCCGAGCCCGCGGAGGGCCGCCTCCGCGGCCTCGACCCGCCGCAGCACCCCGAGCGTCACGGGGGTGCCGTGGGGAATGCGCGACGCGAGGCACGCCGCCGCCGGCTTGTCCCAGGTGCGCAGGCCGAGCCGCCGCGACAGCTCCCGCACATCGTGCTTCGCGAGTCCCGCCTCGACGAGTGGGAAAACGGCGCCGCGTTCGGCGGCGGCGCGCTGGCCCGGCCGGTAGTCGGTGAGGTCGTCGAGGTTCACCCCCAGGGTGATCGTGGCGGCTTCGCTCGCCGCGGGCCCGGCGAGCACGTCCATCAGCTCCCGCTTGCAGTGGTAGCAGCGGTCGAGGTCGTTGCGGGCGTAGGACTCGTCGGCGAGTTCGTTCGTCTCGACGACGAGGTGGCGCAGCCCCCACTCGGCGGCGAGCGCCCGGCAGTGCGCGAGCTCGTCGGCGCCCAGCGAAGCGGAGGACGAGGTCACGCACAGGACGCGGGCCGGCCCGAGCGTCCGGTTCGCGACGTAGCCGAGCAGCGACGAATCGGCGCCGCCGGAGAAGGCGACGACGACACGCCCGAGCTCGTCGAGCACGCGCGCGAGGCGCTCGAGCCCGGGGACTGGGGCGGTCACCGCGGCGCCAGCGGACACGGTCAGTCCTCGGTGGGCGCCGCGGGGATCACGGCGGGGGGCTGCACGAGCCCCGTGAAGAACGGGCCGAACTTCCCGTAGCGCGCGGACGCTTCGTCGTATCGCATCGCGTAGACGCAGGACTTGATGTCGTCGAACGTCCTGGCGAAGAGCGTCACGCCCCACTCCCAGTCGTCCAGCCCGCTCGAACCGGTGACGAGCTGGATGACGCGGCCCCGGAAGGTGCTGCCCAGCTTGCCGTGGTTCATCATCATCCGCAGCCGCTCGTCGTAGGGCAGGCGGTACCAGTTGTCGTCACCCTCCCGGCGGCGTGACATCGGGTAGAAGCAGAAGGCGGGCAGCCCCTCCGGCGGGAGCTTCGGGTGCAGGCGCGCCTGCTTCATCTCGGCGGAAACGCGTTTCGCGTACTCGGAGACCTCGGTGAGCGAGACGTACGAGTACCGGGGCAGGCAACCGGCGTGGGCGAGTTCGGTCTGGAGCTGTCGTAGGCGCCCGAACGAGGGGCCGAGCGCGAGTACGCCAAGATCGGCCTTGTGTCCGATGACCTCCACGGTGACGACCTCGTAGCCGTCGGCGCGGCAACGCCGCAGGGCGGACTCGGTGGCGTGCCCGTCGGCCGAGAGGGTGTCGCAGAACAGGTGGAGCGCCGCCCACCCGGGGGTTTGCCCGGTTTCGGGGGGGTCGGTCCCCTCGAATTCGGCGGGCGGGGTGGGACTCGTCACGGGGCGAGTCTACGGCGACCGGGGAAAGGGCCCCTCCGCGTAGACGGCACGACCGCGGTTCGCCCGCGGTCGTGCCGTCGAGTTCGTGACGTGCGCAGTTTCTAGTAGTCGTCCATGGGCGGTGTCGGAGCCGCCTGCTTCTCCTCGGGCTTGTCGACGACGACTGCTTCCGTCGTCAAGAAGAGCGCCGCGATCGAGGCGGCGTTCTGCAGTGCCGAGCGCGTCACCTTGGCGGCGTCGATGACGCCCGCGGTGAACAGGTTCTCGTAGACCCCGGTCTCGGCGTTCAGGCCCTCGGCCGCGTTCTTCAGGCTGCGGACCTTCTCGATCACGACCCCGCCCTCGGCGCCGGCGTTCACCGCGATCTGCTTCAGCGGTTCCTCGATCGCCCGGGCCACGATGCGGGCACCGGTCGCCTCGTCGCCTTCGAGCTTCTCGGCGAGGGCGAGGATCGCCTTCTGGCAGCGCAGGAGCGCGACCCCGCCACCGGGGACGACACCCTCCTCGATCGCGGCCTTCGTCGTCGAGACGGCGTCCTCGATCCGGTGCTTCTTCTCCTTCAGTTCGACCTCCGTCGCCGCGCCAACCTTGATGACGGCGACGCCGCCGGAGAGCTTGGCGAGCCGCTCCTGGAGCTTCTCCTTGTCGTAATCGGAGTCCGAGTTCTCGATCTCGGTCTTGAGCTGGCTGATTCGGCCCTTGATTTCGGACTCGGCACCGGAACCCTCGACGATCGTCGCCTCGTCCTTTGTGACGACGACCTTGCGCGCCTGCCCGAGCAGGTCGAGTGTGACGTTCTCGAGCTTCAGGCCGACGTCCTCGGTGATGACCTGGGCCGCCGTGAGGATCGCCATGTCCTGGAGCATCGCCTTGCGTCGCTCACCGAAGCCGGGCGCCTTGACGGCAACGCTCTTGAACGTGCCGCGGATCTTGTTGACGACGAGCGTGGCGAGCGCCTCGCCCTCGACGTCCTCGGCGATGATGACGAGAGGCTTGCCGGTCTGCATCACCTTCTCGAGGACCGGGAGCATGTCGCGCACCGCGGAGATCTTGGAACCGCAGATCAGGATGTAGGGGTCTTCGAGCACGGCCTCCATGCGGTCCGTGTCGGTGACGAAGTACGGGGAGATGTAGCCCTTGTCGAACCGCATCCCCTCGACGAGGTCCATCTCCATGCCGAAGGTCTGGGACTCCTCGACCGTGATGACGCCGTCCTTGCCGACCTTGTCGATCGCCTCCGCGATCATCGAACCGATCTCGGGATCGGCAGCGGAGATTCCCGCGACCTGGGCGATCTGGTCCTTCGAGTCGGTGTCCTTCGCCAGACTCTTCAGGTGGGCGACGGCGGTGTCAACAGCGGCTTCGATCCCGCGCTTCAGCGACATCGGGTTCGCCCCGGCGGCGACGTTGCGGAGACCCTCGCGCACGAGCGCCCCGGCGAGCACCGTCGCCGTCGTCGTGCCGTCGCCGGCGACGTCGTCGGTCTTTTTCGCGACCTCCTTGACGAGCTCGGCGCCGATCTTCTCGAAGGGATCCTCGAGCTCGATCTCCTTGGCGATCGAGACGCCGTCGTTCGTGATCGTCGGCGCGCCCCACTTCTTCTCGAGGACGACGTTGCGACCCTTCGGCCCGAGCGTGACCTTCACCGCGTCGACGAGCTGGTTCATGCCCCGCTCGAGTGCACGCCTGGCGTGCTCATCGAACTCGATCAACTTCGACATCTCGGATGTCCTCCCTTGGTCGCTCGGGTCCTCCGAGCGTTAGCACTCTCATCTGTCGAGTGCTAATAGCAAACCACGCCAGCTGCCAGGACGCAACACGCCCAGCTCAGGGCGGTCGTCGGGGTGGGGTCTCAGCCGCCGGAGATCGCCGGGACGACCGAGAGCGTCTGGCCGTCCTGGACGGGCGTGTCCAGCCCGTCGAGGAACCGGACGTCGCGGTCGGCGAGGAAGACGTTGACGAACCGGCGCAGCTGGCCGGTTTCGTCGACGATCCGTGCTTTCAGGCCGGGGTGGTGGGCTTCGAGGTCGTCGAGGGCCTCGCCCACCGTCGAGGCCTCCACCACGACCTCGCGCTTGCCGCCGGTGAGGGGCCGCAGCTGGGAAGGGATTCGGACGACGATGCTCACTTGGGGTTCCTCCAGCTCTCCTCGAGCTCCGTGAAGGCGTCGAACGAGGGTTTGATGACCGCCGAGGCGCCGAGCGTGTCCCCGAAGGCCTCGACCGTCTTCAGGCCCGTCCCGGTGATGCAGGCGACGACGCGTTCGTCGCGCCGCACGACCCCCTCCCGGGCGAGAATCGCGAGACAGGCGATCGTGACGCCGCCGGCGGTCTCGGCGAAGATCCCCTCGGTCCGGGCGAGCAGCCGGATCCCGTCGATGATCTCGGCGTCGGTCGCCGCGGCGATCGAACCGGACGATGAGCGCACCGCGCGCAGCGCGGCCTCGCCGTCGGCCGGGCTCCCGATGGCGAGCGACTTCGCGATCGTGTCGGGGCGAACCGGGGTGGGGACCTCGGCCCCGGCGGCCAGGGCCTTGGCGACCGGGGCGCAGCCCGCCGCCTGGGCGCCCGAGATCCGCACCCGCCGGTCCCCCTCGACGAGCCCCACGAGGCCCAGTTCGCTGAATCCCTTGTCGATCTTGGTGAGCAGGCTCCCGGAGGCGATCGGCACGACGACGTGGTCCGGGAGTTCCCAGCCGAGCTGTTCGGCGACCTCGAAGGCCACCGTCTTGGAGCCCTCGGCGTAGTACGCGCGCAGGTTGATGTTGACGAACGCCCAGTCGTCGCGCTCGTCGGCGATCTCGGCGCACAAGCGGTTGACCTCGTCGTAGACGCCGTCGATCGCGACGACGCGGGCCCCGAACACCGCGGTCGTCGTGATCTTTGTGCGCTCGAGGTCGGCGGGCACGAAGACGTAGCACTCCATACCGGCACGGGCCGCGTGCGCCGCCACGGAGTTGGCGAGGTTCCCTGTCGACGCGCACGCCGCCACCTTGAAGCCGAGCTCGCGCGCCCGGGTCAGCGCGACCGACGTGACCCGGTCCTTGAACGAGCCGGTCGGGTTGCGGGTGTCGTCTTTCAGCCAGAGCTCGCCGAGGCCCAGCTCGGCGGCGAGCCGGTCGGCGCGGATGAGCGGCGTGTAGCCGGCCCCGAGGTCGACCGCCCCGACAGGGTCGGCGGGGAGGAGGTCGGCGTAGCGCCAGATCGACGGCGGCCCCCCGGCGATCCGGGCGTGATCCACGCGGCGGGCGACGGCGTCGTAGTCGTAGACCACCTCGAGCGGGCCGAAGCACCATTCGCAGACGTAGAGGGCTTTCGAGCCGAAGAGCCGCCCACATTCGCGGCAGCGCAGACCATTGGTCGGCGAGGTCACAGCTTCCTCCTCATCGATCGGGCATTGGCACCTGGTGGCGAGTGGTGAACACTCGGAACTGGTTGCCGCGGCGTCTTCGGGCCCGTCCCTCAGCCGCTCTGGATGATGGGTGCAAGTCTGGTCGGCGGGTCCCGACAAGTCAAAATGGCCCGTCGTTGCTCGCTACCTGGGACGCGGCGAAGATGGTCGGTGTGACGGCCCTTTCCGACGTGCTTCCCGGGGTCGGTCCCGTGTCGGGAGATTGCGGCGAGGCGCCCGGATCGTGAGCGATCTCGTCGTCGTCGCGACCCGGGGACCGTTCGCGCTCCGCCTCGAGGCGGGCGAGGTGGTGGCCGGTCGCGCCGCCGGCGGGCTCGCGCCAAGCCTCGCCGCGGCGCTCGAGGGACGGCGTGCCCTCTGGATCGCCGCCGCGGCGTCCCGCGACGAGCGGGAAATCGCGGCGCGCGGCCTGCCGATCCCGGCACCCGAGGGTCTCACCGTCCGACTCGTCGTGGTACCCGACGAGATCGCCGCCGCTCACCGGCTGATTGCCAACGGCACGTTGTGGTTCCTCCACCACGGGCTGTTCGACAGGGCACATCGGCCGACGGTCGACCGCCGCTGGCACGAGGCATGGGAGCGCTACCGCGCCTACAACGCGCTGTTTGGCGATGAGATCGCGCGGCTCGCGCCGGCCTCGGCGACGGTCGTCATCAACGACTACCAGCTCTCACTCGTCGGCGGCCGCCTCGCCGAGCTGCGTCCGGATCTCGCGACGGTCCATTTCACCCACACGCCGTTCTGTGTCCCGGAGGAACTGCGGACGCTTCCGAGCGACGTCGCGGCCGAGCTCGTCGGGTCGATCGCGTCGTGCGGTGCCGCCGGGTTCCACACCGAACGCTGGGCCGGCAACTTCCGGCGCTGCGCCGGCGAGTACCTGGCCGACGAGCCGAGGACCCTTGTCTCCCCGCTCGGAGTCGACCCGCGGCGGCTCGCCCGGGAGTCGGCCTCGCCGGGCGTCGAGGCCGCGCGCGCCAGGCTCTCCGCGGCCGTCGACGGTCGGCGCATCGTCTTCCGCAGCGACCGGTTGGAGCTGGCGAAGAACATCGTGCGGGGCTTCGCGGCCTTCGGGGAGCTGCTCGAGGCGGAGCCGGGCTGGCGAGATTCCGTTGTCTTTCTCGCTCACCTCTACCCGTCGCGGGAGGAGCTCCCCGAATACCTCGCCTACCGCAACGAGGTGGAGCGCGCGGCCACGCGCCTGAACGAACGCTTCGGAAAGCCGGGCCGCCTACCGGTCATCCTCGAGATCGCCGACGACCACGACGCCTCCCTCGCCGCGCTGAGCTCGTACGACGTGCTCCTCGTCAACGCCCTGCGCGACGGGATGAACCTCGTCGCGAAGGAGGGCGCGGTGCTGAACACGCGGGACGGCGTGTTGTGTCTCAGCAAGGAGGTCGGCGCCTTCGAAGCGCTCGGCGAGGCGGCAGTAGCCGTCGAGCCGTTTGACATCGCGGGGACGGCCCGGGCGATACGGGAGGCGCTGGAGATGCCGGCCTCCGACCGCCACGCCCGAGCACGACGGCTCGCTGAGCTCGCGGCGCTCCACCCGCCAGCGGAGTGGCTCGAGGGCGTGGTCGCCGAGGCGCGGCCCGGCAGACGGGCGAGCACGAGCTAGCGGGCCGCCGGCTGGAGTTAGCTGGCCGGGGAAGCCCGCTTGGCGAGTTCGTCGAGGAAGCCGAGCGCGCCGGCCGGCCCCTCGACGACGAAGTCAGCGCTGGCGATGAGGGCCTCGGGCGCCTCGGGGCTCGTCACCGCGACGCGCACGCCCGCGAAGTGGCGGGACTGGGCGAGTGTGTCGACCGCCGTGAACGCCGGGATGTCGCCGACGTCATCGCCGAGGACGCACCCGGCCGAACAAGCCGCGAGCAGCGACGTGACGACGGACCCCTTGTCGTTAGCGACCGGAAGGACGAGCTCGATCGCCCGCCTGCCCTGCCGGATGGCGAGGCCGTGGCCTTCGGCGATCTCGTGGGCGAGCTCGATCGCGGCCGGTGCCGCCTCCGGGGCCTGGCGCCAGTGGAGGGTGAGCGCGAGCCCCTTGTCCTCGACGAAGGCGCCCGTGGGGACGCGGGCATGGGCCTCGCGGATCGCCGCGGCGACCACCCCTGCGTAGTCGTCGACGAGCGGGTCGTAGGCGATCGAGCCGTCGGGCTCGAGGTGTTCGAGGCCGTAGTGCCCGTAGACCCCGAGACGCGCGAGGGCGGGCCCGATCCCGAGGCGCTCGACGAGAAAGGCGACCGGCCGGCCCGAAACGACGGCGACGACGCCGAAACGTGCCGTCAGGCGCGCGAGCACGTCGATGGCACCGGGGAGTGGTGGCGCCTCGTTGGGGTTCGGGACGATCTCCGCAAGCGTGCCGTCGTAGTCGATGATGACCCCGGTCGTGGACGGCTTCGTGGACAGAAGCGCCAGTGCCCGCTCGACGGCCGGGTTCAGTGCGGTCGACGTTGACGGGGGGCTTCGGCGAAGAACACGGCGCGCCGACGTTCGACGCGGCGGCGCCTCATGCGGTGAACGACGAGCGGGTCATACGCGGCGGCATCGTCGGAGTCGGCGAGCGCCGAGACGATCGCGTAGTACCGCGCCGGGGAGATGTCGAGCCGGGCACGTATCGCGTCCCGTTTGCTCGATTTGTCAGACAGCGTCCACCACTCGCGCTCGAAATCGAGCACCGCGCGCTCGAGTGATGTCAGCGACATGGCCTGTTTTCCACAGCTCGACAATGCCGTGACGAGGCCCGCGAAGCAAGCATCCTTGCCTGTCCCGCCTTTTAGGCGGGTTGTGCACTACCGAGAGCGATCCCATCCGGGGCATTTCGGCGGCACGCGGACGACCGAGGGAGCGGCCGGAGCGCGGCGAGCACGCGCGCCACGGCCAGATTCTTGGCTCTATCTCCGGGCAAGGTGGTACAGGGCGAGGCCCGGCTGGCGTCCACCGAGGCGACATCGACCGCGACGGAGGACCTGCGCGGCGGAGACCCGTCCGGCGAACGGGCGCCCCGCGCCCGAAGCCTGCCGCCCGGCGCGGTGCCGTCAGGTCCCGAGGAGCCTGCGCACGACGTAGGGAAGGATGCCGCCGTGCCGGTAGTACTCCTCCTCGGTCGGGGTGTCGATCCGGACGACGGCCTCGAACTCCTTGTCGTCGGCGCACACCCTGACGTGGCGATGGATGAGACCGCCCGGCGGCGCTCCAGCCAGGCCCGACACATCGAACACCTCGGTGCCGGTGAGCCCGAGCGTCGCGGCATCGTCGCCGGGGAGGAACTCGAGGGGCGCGACACCCATCCCGATGAGGTTCGAGCGGTGGATCCGCTCGTAGCTCTCGACGAGGACGGCTCGCACGCCGAGGAGGGCGACCCCCTTCGCGGCCCAGTCCCGGGACGACCCCGACCCGTACTCCTTACCCGCCAGCAGGATGAGCGGCATGCCCTCAGTGCGGTAGGTCTCGGCGACGTCGTAGATCGAGCCGGGGACGCCCTCGGGGAGGTGGACCGAGACGCCGCCCTCCACGCCGCCCGCCAGCCCGTTGCGGATCCTCGGGTTGGCGAGCGTGCCTCGGATCATGACCTCGTGGTTCCCCCGCCGGGACCCGTAGGAGTTGAACTCGGTCGGCGGGACGCCGTTTCTGACAAGCCACTGGCCCGCCGGGCTCGAGGGCCGGATCGAACCGGCCGGCGAGATGTGATCGGTCGTCACGGAGTCGCCGAGGACGGCGAGCGCCCGGGCTCCGGTGATGTCGGTGACCGGCCGGGGTTCCCGGGGCATGTTCTCGACGAACGGTGGACGGCGGATGTAGGTGGACGTGTCGTCCCACGCGAACTGCAGGCCGGGCGTGACGTCGAGGGACCGCCAGTTCTCGTCGCCGGCGAAGACGTCGGCGTAGTCCCTCGTGAACATCGCGGACTCGAGGCCGTCCTCGAGGACCGCTGCGACCTCAACCGCCGTCGGCCATAGTTCACGCAGGTAGACGGGCTTTCCATCCGGCGATTCCCCGAGCGGATCGCGGTAGAGGTCGACGTCCATCGTGCCGGCGAGCGCGTAGGCGACGACGAGCGGCGGTGACGCGAGGTAGTTCATCCGCACCTCGGGGTGGATGCGCCCCTCGAAGTTCCTGTTGCCCGAGAGGACCGAGACGCAGGAGAGAGACCCGGCTTCGATGGCGGCGGAGATCTCGGGGGCGAGCGGCCCCGAGTTGCCGATGCAGGTCGTGCAGCCGAAGCCGACGATGCCGAAGCCGAGCTTCTCGAGGTACGGCATGAGCCCGGTCCGGTCGAGGTAGTCGGCGACGACGCGCGAACCGGGGGCGAGCGACGTTTTCACCCAGGGCTTCGTGGTGAGACCCCGCTCGACGGCCCGCTGCGCGAGCAGCCCGGCGGCGATCATGACCTGGGGGTTCGAGGTGTTCGTGCAGCTCGTGATGGCGGCGATGACGACGCTGCCGTCGCCGATCTCGACGGCCCGGCCGTCGGCGAGCGGCGCGGGCACGCGGCGGCTCGCCGCTCCAGTCCGTGTCGTCGCCGAGCGCGAGGTGGCGAGCGAGCGGCGGAAGGCCTCCTGGGCTCGGTCGAGAGGCACCCGGTCCTGGGGGCGGGACGGCCCAGCGATGCTCGGGACCACCGTCGACAGGTCGAGCGCGAGCGTGGTGGAGTAGACGGGCTCGTGCGCCGGGTCGTGCCAAAGTCCCTGTGCCTTCGCGTACGCCTCGATGAGCCGGACGAGGGAATCGGGGCGACCGGTGAAGCGCAGGTAGCGGAGGGTCTCGGCATCGATGGGAAAGATCGTCACCGTCGAGCCGTACTCGGGCGACATGTTGCCGATCGTCGCCCGGTTCTCGAGAGGCACGTTCGCGAGGCCGGCTCCGAAGCACTCGACGAACTTGCCGACGACGCCGTGGGCCCGCAACAGCTCGGCGATCGTGAGGACGAGATCCGTCGCCGTAGCCCCCTCGACCAGCGCGCCGTCCAGCCGGAGCCCGACGACCTCGGGGACGAGCATCGAGATCGGCTGGCCGAGCATCGCCGCCTCGGCCTCGATCCCCCCGACGCCCCAGCCGACGACGCCGAGACCGTTCACCATCGTCGTATGGGAATCGGTCCCGACGAGCGTGTCGGGGTAGGCGGCACCGGTGCCGTCGGTGAAGACGACCTGGCTTAGCAGCTCGAGGTTCACCTGGTGGCAGATCCCGGTGTCGGGGGGCACGACGCGCAGGCCGGAGAACGCCTGCTGGCCCCAGTGGAGGAACCGGTAGCGCTCGGCGTTGCGCTCGAATTCGAGACGCGCGTTCGTCACCAGAGCGTCGGGGCGGCCGGCCACGTCGACGGTGATGGAATGGTCGATGACGAGGTCGACCGCGATCTGGGGATTGACGGATCCCGGGTCGCCACCGAGTGTGCCGACGGCGTCGCGCAGCGCGGCGAGGTCGACGACGCACGGCACACCGGTGAAGTCCTGGAGCAGGATGCGGGCCGGGGAGAAGGCGATCTCGCGCGCGACGGGGGCCTGCCCCGCCGCCGAGGCGAGGGCGGCGATGTCGGCGGCGGTGACGACCTCACCGTCCTCGTGGCGCAACAGGTTCTCGAGGAGGACCTTCAGCGAATAGGGCAGCCGATCGACGCCGAACTCGCCCGGCAGGGCGTCGAGCTGCTCGACCGTGTAGTCGGTGCCGCCGACGCTGATGCGCCCCGCGGTGCCGAACGAGTTCAGCCCCATGAAGCCTTCCTTTCCCCCGCCCGGGGCCGACGCTAACTGGGCGGGACGGTCTTGGGAGCCTCCGAGTCGCCGGTGACGCGGGCCGCCTCCGGGCGGACGCGGTCGCGCAGCCGGCGCAGCAGCGCGACGAGGGTCTCGGTTTCGCTTGTGTCGAGGACGCCGGCGATCAGTGCCTCGATGTCCCGTTCATGGCGCCGGAGGGCCTCATCGGTGCGCGTCCGCCCGAGCGGGGTGAGGGCCGCGAACGCACCCCGCCGGTCGTCGGGACACGCCTCCCGGCAAACAAAGCCAGCGTTCGCGAGGCGGTCGATAGCGCGGGTCAACCCGCCGGGCGTGAGGCCGGTCTGCGCCGCCAGGTCGATCATCCGCAGCCGGGTGCCGGGGGAGCGCTCCAGGCGCACGAGTACCTCGAGGGCGAGCCCGCCCAAGCCGAGCTCGGATTCGATCCCCGGGGCGAGGGCTCGTCGCAGGCCCCCGGCCGTCTCGAACACGAGCCCGGTGAGCGTGATTCCGGGGGCCTCTGAAGGGTCGCCGGCGGCGCAAACATCGCTGACGTGCTCGTTTACCGCCTCGACGCTCACGGCGTCGGTTCGAGCTCGTCGTCCATGTCAGCAGTGTACCGGATTTTCGGGAAAATGATTGCTTGGGCAATAATTGCTGATACAATTAGTGACAGATCAAGGACACAAGACAGAACCGCAGTTCACCGAGGAGGAGAGGCACGATGGCAGCAGCAACCGCAGAGCTGACGAGGGTCGTCGGGGGCGAGACCGTCCCGAACCCGGGAACCTACACACTCGACAAGACCCACACCGTCGTGGCCTTCGTCGCCCGCCACCTGATGGTGACCAAGATACGCGGCACTTTCGGCGAGTTCGAGGGAACCATCATCGTCGCCGAGGATCCAACCGAGTCGAGCGTCCAGGCGATTATCCGGACCGACAGCGTGTCGACGGGCGAGGCCCAGCGCGATGCGCACCTGCGTTCGGGTGACTTCTTCGAACAAGACAAGTACCCGACGATGACGTTCTCGAGCACCGCCGTTCGTCCGGCGGGCGACGGCAAATGGCAGGTCTCGGGAGACCTGAGCATCAAGGACGTGACCCGGCCGGTGGTGCTCGACCTCGAGTTCAACGGCGCGACCTCGGATCCGTGGGGCGGGGTCCGACTCGGATTCTCTGCCGCGACCGACATCGACCGCACCGAGTTCGGCGTCACATGGAACACGGCGCTTGACGGTGGAGGCGTCGTCGTCGGCAACCGCGTGCGGATCGAGATCGAGGCGGAAGCGGTTCTCGCAAGCTAACCTCCCTTGCTTGCGGCGTCGGCGCCGGGATCGCCTTGCGACCCGGCGACGCGACGCGTCCGGGCCGCCGCAGCGCGACGCGACGAATCGCCTGGTTGTGTGAGCACCAGGCGCAACACCAGGGGCAGGGGTTCGGCGCGGCGGGTCGTCGCGTTCACACGCGAGGCTTCCGCCCCACTGTTATCGTCACGGGCGAGCGGAGCCGATTGCCATCGGGTTCGACCGCCTTTTCCAGCGAAAGGATCGCCATGACAGTCCGCAATCACGAGTCCAGAACATTCGGCATGCTGCGTCTGCTGCCTCTGGTGCTCGCTGTGTCGTTCGCGGCGGCCCTGTTGCCCGCGAGCGGCGCCGGTGCCGGGTCGACAAACGCCATTACCGTCAGCGGGGCGCTCAAGGGCACGCTCAAGGTCGTGCCGCGGGTCACCTGCTCGGGGCTGAACAGTGGTCAGGAGACGCTGAGCTGGAACAGCGCCAAGCTGTCGCCGAAGAAGGCCCAGGCTTGGTCGATCATCTTCAACAAAGTGACCCGTCCCGGTACGTTCAAGTTGGTCCCCTCGACCATCCTGCACACCAAGCTGAACGTCGTACTCATGGGTGGCATCGCCTACGCCTGGGTCTCTTCGGCTGGGAAGCTGACCGTCGGCAAGGGGGGAATGACCGGTTCCATCAATGCGACACTCGGCTTGCACGAGGGTACGGCGACGGGGACGGTCTACCTCAAGGGCAGCTGGAAGTGCACCTGAGCGAATAACGGGATCACCCAACCGGTTCCGGCTTCATCGGGAGTGACGACTTCGGCACAGGTCGTCTCATTCCACGATCCGGATACGCCCATTGCCGGACGGCCCCGAGCAGGGTCGCCTTGGTCAACTCCCGGTGAGGTAGATCGGGCTGCCGATCCATTGCACTGAGTGGGCGGGGATGGAGTTCCCCAAATGACGAGCACGATCCACCATTCTGGGTTCGCGCGCCCATGCTCGTGCGCCGCTGGACCCTGACCGTCCTCTTGAGGGCGATCCCCGCCTTGAGAGCTCGATCACGTCCTGCCAACGCTTCTCGTTGCGCCCGGAGTTCGGAACGTTCGTATGGGCGGGCTCCGGGGCGAGCGCGAGCTCGTCGGCGGGCGAGAATCGCCTCGAGGTCCATCTCCACGAAGGTCGTCCCCCGGCACGGGACGCGTTTATGCGGACCGACCTCGAGTGTTCCGGTCTTATGGGCGGAGCGCTGGCGCCCACGGGTTTCGACCTAGCCGAAGACGACGTCCCGGCCCCGTTCGAGCCGGTGCCGTCCCCCGCCGAGCTCTGTGATGGTCTTGTGGACCCCGGCGACTGCGCCAAGGTGGATCTGGAACCGCGCGGTGGCGACGACTGCAGTGGAGACCGCGTCAGGCGGCTCGTTCGCCGGGTCGGCTATCTCCCCGTTGCCGCCGACGGCGTGCGCCTGCGCCGTCGTTATCGGCGCGGGATCGTGGGAGCCATCTCGCGCGGTCCTGGCCTCAGGCGTGTCCCGCAGGGTGCTCGGTAGACTGCCACCGCAGCGAATGAGACGCGGGACGCCATGAAGACATTCGAGCATTACCTCGTTCGCGTGCTCATCGTCCTGGCGGCGATCGCGGCCATCGGCTTCATCCTGCTGCCGTTCCGTGCGCACGTCGACCGCGAGACGATCGGCCTTATCCTCGTGATCCCGGTGTTCGTCGCCGTCGCGGCAGGTGGCTACGTCGCCGGCGTCGTCGCGGTTATCGGCTCTTTCGTTCTCTACGACGTCCTCTTCATCCCGCCATATGGGACGTTGGCGGTCGGCCCGGGCCAGAACTGGGTCCCGCTCGGCGTCTACCTGGTCGTCATGCTCGCTGTCGCCCGCATCCTTGCCAGCCTGCGGCGCGCCCGGGCGGAAGCACGGCGACGCGAGGCGGAGACGCGGCGACTGTTCGACCTTTCGGAGGCGCTGACCGCGGACCAGCCGCTTCCTGTCCTGCTTGCGGCGATCGTGACGTTGGTGTACGAGGCATTCGGGCTGGCGAGTGTGTACCTGCTCCTGCCGGATGGCGATGACTTCAGCGTCGCGGCCCGTGCCGGCGAGCCGCTGCGCGACGAGGACCTGCGTGCCGTCTTCCCCGCCGCTGGCGAACCCCGGAGCCTGGGGGGCGTGTCCACGGGGTCGGGCCGCCTCTTCGGCATCCCGCTCGCCGCAGCCGGCCGGCCGATCGGCGTGCTCGTTCTCTCCGGGAGACCGATCTCGTTCGGCGACCTCGGGTCGCTGCGCACCTTCGCCAATCAGGCGGCGCTCGCGGTCGAGCGGGCCCGCTTGCGCGAGCAGACGGTGCAGACGGAGCTCCTGCGGCAGGTCGACGGCTGGCGCTCGGCCCTGTTGGGGGCCGTCTCCCACGATCTGCGGACCCCACTCGCCTCGGTCAAGGCCGCCGTTTCCGACCTGCGCCGCGACGACCTGCAACTGTCGAAGGAGGACGCCGACGAGCTGCTCGCACTGATCGAGTCACAGTCCGACCGGCTCGCGCGGCTGGTGACCAACCTGCTCGACATGTCGCGCATCGAATTCGGCGAGCTGGAGCTGCGCCGCGAGCCGGCGACGCTCGCCAGCCTGCTCACCGACGCCCTGGCATCGTTCGGTGCTGAGCCGTGGACCGGACGGGTCGTCTCTTCGTTTGCCGCGGACTTCCCGGCTGTCGACGTCGACCGGCTCCTCGTCTGCCAGATCCTCGCCAACCTCCTGGAGAACGCGGCGCGGTACGCGCCCGATGGGACGCTCATCTTGGTCGCGGGCAGCCTGGTCGGCGACGTGGTGGAGGTCTCGGTCGAGGACCGAGGTCCGGGAGTTCCCGAGGCTGACCGGGACCGGATCTTCAAGATGTTCAACCGGGTCTCCGGAGGAGGGCGGGCGGGCATCGGTCTCGCCATCGTCCAGGCTTTCGTCGAGGCACATGGGCAGACGGTCCGGGCCGAGGGCGCGCAGGGAGGCGGGGCGAGGTTCGTCTTCACGCTGCCGGTCGCGGACACGACGGTCGGGGTCGCCTGAGTGACCCGCGTGCTCGTCGTCGACGACGACGCTTCGCTGCGCAAGGCGCTCCAGATTGGCCTCACGGCCCGTGGCTACGAGGTGCTGCTAGCACGGACCGGGGAGGAGGGGATCGCCCAGGTGGCGCTCGGCGCGCCCGACCTCGTCGTGCTCGACCTCGGGCTCACCGACATGGACGGTCTCGACGTCTGCCGGCGGGTCCGTTCCTGGTCGAGCGTTCCGATCGTCGTGCTGAGCGCCGCGGGGTCCGAGTCGCGCAAGGTCGCCGCGCTCGACGAGGGGGCCGACGACTACGTCACGAAGCCCTTCTCGATGGCGGAACTCGAGGCGCGCCTGCGCACCGCGCTGCGCCACGCCGGTTTGCCCTCGGCGGAGCCCACCGAGGTGGGCGCCGGCCGGATCTCACTCGATCTCGTCCACCTGACCGCCAGGCTCGACGGGCGGCCGCTGGAGCTCACCCCGCACGAGTTCTCTTTCCTCAGCTACCTCGCCCGCAATGCCGGGAAGGTCTGCACGCACCAGATGATCCTGCTGGCCGTCTGGGGACCCGGCTACGGCGAGGAGACGAGGTATGTCCGCGTCTACGCCCACCGGCTGCGGCGCAAACTCGGCGACGCCGACGGCCGGATGCTGCGCAACCATCCCGGCATCGGCTATGAGCTCGTCGCGGAATGAGCAGGCCCGCTCGGACCTTCTGCCGTACCTCAGTGCAGGCGGGCGAGTGCCTCGTTGAGCTGCAGCACGTTGACGTAGGAATTGCCGAGGAAGCCGAACTGCGAGCCGACGACCTGTGACGCGATGAGGCGCCGGACCACGCCGTGGCTCAACCCGTTCGCCTTCGCGACGGCCGCCGCCTGGGCGTAGGCGTCGGCGGGGCTGATGTCAGGGTCGACACCGCTTCCGGAACCGGTGACGAGATCGGCAGTCGGGGTGATGCCCTCGCTGCGCAGCAGGTAGATGCGCGCCTCGAGGATCTTGACGAAGGCCTCCGAACGCGGTCCCCAGTTCGCGGAGCCTGTCGCGCCGGGATTGTCGGGATCGTCCCGGCCTTGGAACCACTTCGGACCCGTCCACTGCTGGCCGACGAGGGTCGAGCCATTCGCCGTCAGCGATCCTCCCGCCTGGTGGCTGAAAAAGACATTGCCGACGAGGGTCTCGACGGCGGGGTAGGCGAGCCCGAGTAGCAGGAAGAAAATGACCGAGATGACGACGGCACGGCGGATCTGCACGAGCATCAGTAGGCTCCCGTCGCCGTGAGGATGAGGTCGATGAGCTTGATCCCGAGGAACGGCAGGATCACACCCCCGACCCCGAAGATCCAGACGTTGCGCCGCAGGATCGCGGACGCGCTCATCGGGCGGAACCGCACGCCGCGCAGCGCGAGCGGGATGAGGGCGATGATGATGAGCGCGTTGAAGATCACGGCCGCTAGCACGGCGCTCGACGCGTTGTGGAGATGCATGATGTTCAGCCGGTTCAGGACCTTGTAGGTGCCGGCGAAGAGCACGGGAATGATCGCGAAGTACTTGGCGACGTCATTCGCGATCGAGAACGTCGTGAGCGCTCCTCGCGTGATGAGGAGCTGCTTGCCGATCTCGACGATGTCGATGAGCTTCGTCGGGTTGGAGTCGAGGTCGACCATGTTCCCGGCCTCCTTGGCGGCCGAGGTCCCGGTGTTCATCGCCACGCCGACGTCGGCCTGAGCGAGGGCGGGCGCGTCGTTCGTCCCGTCGCCGGTCATCGCGACGAGCTTGCCGTCCTCCTGCTCGGAGCGGATGAGGGCCATCTTGCGTTCCGGGGTCGCCTCGGAGAGGTAGTCGTCGACGCCCGCCTCGGCGGCGATCGCGGCCGCGGTGAGAGGGTTGTCACCGGTGATCATGACGGTCCGGATGCCCATCGCCCGCATCGCCGCGAACCTCTCCTGGATGCCCTCCTTGACAATGTCCTTCAGCTCGATGACCCCGACGACAGCCGGACCGTCGGCGACGACGAGCGGCGTCGAGCCAGCACGCGCCACTCGCTCGACGATGCCGTCGAGCTCCGGCGGAATGCTCCCGCCCTGGCCGATAACCCACTGCCGGACCGAGTCGGCGGCGCCCTTGCGGATCTGGCGGTCACCGGCATCCAGGCCGGACATGCGGGTGAGGGCGGAGAAGGGGACGAACTCGTGGGGGCCGAGAGCCTGCTCGCGGATGTTGAAGCGATCCTTGGCGAGCACGACGATCGAGCGGCCTTCAGGTGTCTCGTCGGCGAGCGACGCGAGTTGTGCCGCCTCGGCGACCTCGCGCTCGTCATGCCCCCCGACCGGCGTGAACGAGGAGGCCATCCGGTTGCCGAGCGTGATCGTGCCGGTCTTATCCAGCAGCAGCGTCTGGACGTCGCCGGCGGCTTCGACTGCCCGCCCGCTCATCGCGAGGACGTTGCGTTGCACGAGCCGGTCCATACCCGCGATGCCGATGGCGGACAGCAGCGCGCCGATCGTCGTCGGGATGAGACAGACGAGCAATGAGACGAGGACGACCACCTGGACGGAGTTGCCCGAGTAGTGCGCGAAGGGCTGGAGGACGACGACAACGGGCAGGAAGATGATCGTCAGGGCGGCGAGCAGGATCGTGAGTGCTACCTCGTTCGGCGTCTTCTGGCGGCTCGCACCCTCGACGAGGCTGATCATCCGGTCGAGGAACGTGTGCCCGCGCTCGGCCGTGATCCGGACGAGGATGCGATCGGAGAGCACCTTGGTCCCACCGGTGACAGCCGAGCGGTCGCCACCCGACTCGCGGATCACCGGGGCCGATTCGCCGGTGATCGCCGACTCGTCGACCGACGCGACCCCTTCGATGATCTCGCCGTCTGACGGGACGATGTCTCCGGCCTCGCAGACGACGACGTTGCCCTTTGCGAGGGCGCCCGCGGCGACCCGGGTCTCCTCGCCGTCGGCGTTGAGCAGCCTTGCCTCGGTGTCGGCGCGCATCTTGCGCAGCGTGTCCGCCTGCGCCTTGCCGCGGCCCTCGGCGACGGCCTCGGCGAAATTGGCGAACAGGACCGTCAGGAACAGCCAGATCGTCACCGACCACGTGAAGATCCCGGGGTGGGCGATCGACTCGACAAGCGTGACGATCGCCCCGATGAGGACGACGAACATGACGGGATTGCGGATCTCCACCCTCGGGTCGAGTTTCCGAACGGCGTCGATCGACGCCCGGCCGAGGATCTCGCGGTCGAAAAGCCCGCGTCGCTCGGCGACGCCGTGCGCGGCCGGCCGGGTGGTCGTGTCGGTGGTCGTGTCGGTGGTCATCAGAAGAACTTCCTGCTGAGGAGCTGCTCGACGATTGGTCCGAGCGAGACGGCCGGGAAGAAAGTGAGCGCGCCGACGATGAGGATCACGCCGAGAAGCAAGCCGGTGAACATCGGCGTGTCGGTCTTGAAAGTTCCCACCGAGGCGGGGACGGCCTGCTTGGCGGCGAGCACGCCCGCCATGGCGAGGCACGGGATCATGACCACGAACCGGCCAAGCAGCATCGCGATGCCCCCGGCCACGTTGTAGAAGGCCGTGTTGGCGTTCAGGCCCGCGAACGCTGAGCCGTTGTTATTCGCCATCGAGGTGAAGGCGTAGAGGATCTCCGTGAATCCGTGTGGACCGTGGTTGAGCGGCCCGACACGGCCCGCGTGGATCGACACCGCGATGCCCGTCAGCATGAGCACGACGATCGGCATGATGAGCACGCCGAGCGCGGCGAGCTTCACCTCCTTGGACTGGATCTTTTTACCGAGGAACTCGGGGGTCCGCCCGACCATGAGTCCGCCGATGAAGACGGTGATGATGGCGAAGAGCAGGATCGTGTAGAGCCCGCTCCCGGTGCCCCCAGGGCTCACCTCGCCGAGCATCATGCCCGTGAGCACCGTGAAGCCCCCGATCGGCGTGAGCGAATCGTTTGCCGCGTCGACGGAGCCGGTCGAGGTCTGCGTCGAGGCGACGTTGTAGAAGATCGAGTCGGAGACGCCGAACCGGACCTCCTTGCCCTCGACGTTCCCACCTGGTTGGAAGGTGAGGCCGGCCTTCGCGATCGCCGGGTTCGTTCCGTGCTCGGCGATCTCGCCCATCGCCACCCAGGCGCCGAACAGGATGATCATCGCGGCGACCACGGAGACGCCCTGGCGGAAGCTGCCGACCATCTTGCCGAAGGTGTAGGTGAGGGCGAAGGGGATCGCGAGCAGCAGCACGATCGAGAGGAAGTTCGTGAACGCCGTCGGGTTCTCGAAGGGGGTCGCGCCGTTGGCGTTGTAGGTTCCCCCGCCGTTCGTCCCGAGTTGCTTGATGGCCTCCTGAGAGCCGAACGGCCCGCGTGGGATGACCTGGGTGACGTGGTTCAGGGCGTCGTGGATCGTTACCGGCCCGGCGAAGGTCTGGATGGCCCCCTGGCCGATGAAGATGACGGCCGCGACGAGCGAGATCGGCAGGAGCACGTAGACGACACCGCGCACGAGGTCGACCCAGAAGTTGCCGATCGTCGGCGAGCCGCGGCGGGCGAAGCCGCGGACGAGAGCGATGGCGACGGCGATGCCCACCGACGCCGAGGCGAAGTTCTGGACGGCGAGTGCGCCCATCTGGGATAGGTACGACATCGTCGACTCGCCGGAGTAGGCCTGCCAGTTCGTGTTGGTGAGGAACGAGATCGCCGTGTTCCACGACAGCGCGGGCCCGACCGCGCCGAGGTGCTGTGGGTTGAGCGGTAGCGATCCCTGCAGGCGGAGCATCCCGTAGACGACGAGGATCGCGACGGCGGAGTAGGAGATGACCGACCCGGCGTAGCGCTGCCAGCTCTGTTCGACCTCGGGGTCGACGCCGATGAGCCGGTAGATCGGTCCCTCGACGAAGCGCAGGTACCTGACGCGTCCCTCGTAGACGGCGGCGAGGTACGAGCCGAGGAACCGCCAGATCAGGATCATGACGACGGCGAAGATGACGAGCGTCCATGTCAGGTTCACTAGAAGTGCTCCGCCCGGAACATCGCGAATCCGAGGTAGATGAAGACGGCGATCGAGATCGCGAGCAGGGCGCCTTGGACGGCGGTCATACGCGTTCGAGTACCCAGACCAGCCCGAGCATGACGGCCGCGAAGATGAACACGCTTAGGACCGCGAGAAGATCTCCCACGGGTCCACTCTGTGGGCGACCGCGTCAAGAAGGTGTCAAATCTTGGCGCGGGAGCGTTAATAAGTTGTCAACGGGGCCCGGTCCAGGCGCGTGTCGACGACGCGGGCCGTCGTTGCCGGCCTTTGCGTTTGGTGCCAAGGCCTTTTCGTATGCTGGGGCGATGCCGAGGCGTGTCACCCCCGGGAGATCCCCCGCCGCCGGGTCGCGCGCCTCGTCGCCACGAGGACGGCTCTGGCGCGCGCCGTGGCTGGCGGCGGCTCTCGTCGCGGGCTTCGGGCTTGCGGTGACCGGCTGCGGTCGACCGGGCGGGAGCGCGGGTTACGGCCCGTACCCGGTGTCACTCCCGGGCGCCTCGACCCTGTGCCCAACGCTCGCGGAGGTGGACTACTACGTTCCCGTCCCCACGACCGCCGCCTCGAGGATCGTGGAGCGGTCGACGACCGTCGGCGTCCGGTCCACGGTCCGCTGCGTGTACGGGAATCCGGGCCGCAAGCCGCGGCACGCGGCGTCGATCGAGATCGTGCTGCGTCCGAGCGCGAGCCAGACCCGGCCCCGTGGTGTCGTGCTGTCGAGGATCAGGGACCTCGGCGTCTGGATGGTCAGCTACCACCGGGGGGGTCTCAACTCGGTGGTCGTCCACCAGGGAGGCGTCGACGTGATCGTGACCTCGGCGGTGCCGGTATCCGAGCTCGTTGGGTTCGCCGAGGAGGAGCTGGCGAGAGTCCCCGAGCCGGATCGGGTGACGTGGAACCGGAGCGTCGTATGACGGCGGCCGTTCAACTGGTGCCCTCGGCGGGATTCGAACCCACGCGCCCGGCTCCGGAGGCCGGTGCTCTATCCCCTGAGCTACGAGGGCTTGGAACGTGCCGACCGTCTCTCGTGGCAAATTGCCCGAGTCCGGCGCCTGGCACGGCTTCTCGGTTGCATGGTAGTCGCGCACCCGCTGGTGGCTTCCCGCGATGACGAACGCCGAGTTGATCGTCGACGGGGTCGTGCGTGCCCTGCGCAGCGCGGGGATTGTGGTCGAACCGGGCGAGGTGGTGCTCGAGCGTCCACAGCGACCGGAGCACGGCGATCTCTCTTCCAACGTCGCCCTCATCGTCGCGGCGCGTTCCGGTCGCGCCCCCCGCGCGATCGCCGAGGAGCTCGCGGGTCGGCTCACCGCTCTCGACCTGCCCCACGTCGAGGCGGTGGAGGTGGCGGGGCCGGGATTCGTCAACCTGCGCGTCGGGCCCTCGTACTTTCACGAGGCGCTCGCCGCTGTTCTGGAGGCGGGAGCCGACCGCTACGCGTGCCCCGATGTCGGCAAGGGCGAACGAGTACAGGTCGAGTTCGTCTCCGCCAATCCGACGGGGCCGCTTCACGTCGGTAACGGCTGGTTCGCATCGTTCGGTGACGCGCTCGCGCGTCTGCTCCAGCGTTGCGGCTACGTCGTCGAGCGCGAGTACTACCTGAACGACACCGGGAACCAGATCCGCCTCCTCGGGGAGAGCCTGCTCGCACGCCGGGCGGGGGTCGCCCCGCCCGAGGAGGGTTACCAGGGGGCCTACCTCGTCGAGCTCGCGGCCCGCTACGACGGCCCCGAGGACACGATCGCGGCGGGCCGGTTCGCCTCCGTCGCCATCGTCGAGAACATCCGCGCGACCCTCGCGCGTCTCGGGATCGTCTATGACCAGTGGTATAGCCAGGCCTCCATCGAGGAGAGCGGCCAGGTCGAGGAGACGATCGCCATCCTGCGCGCCAAGGGCCTCGTCTACGACAGGGACGGGGCGACCTGGTTCGCGTCGAGCGAGTACGGCGACAACCGCGACCGTGTCCTTGTCACGTCGGCCGGTGACAAGACCTACTTCGCCGGGGACATCGCCTATCACCGGGACAAGTTCCTCACCCGGGAGTTCGATCGCGTGATCGACGTCTTCGGTGCCGACCACCACGGCCAGGTGCCGAGTCTGCGCGCCGGTGTCGCCGCGCTCGGCATCGACCCGAGCCGGTTGGAGGTCGAACTCGGCCAGCTCGTCTCGCTCGTGAGCGGCCGGATGTCGAAACGGTCGGGCCAGTACGTGCCGCTCGATGAGCTGATCGACACCGTCGGGCCCGACGCGACGCGCCTCCTCGCGCTGATGGGCTCGATCAACCAGGCGACGACTATCGACCTCGACGCCGTACGCCGGCAGTCGATGGAGAACCCCGTCTACTACATGCAGTACGCGCACGCCCGGATCGCGTCGATCGAGCGCGTCGCCGCCGACCGGGGGGTCGTGCGTCCCGCGCTCGGCGAGGTCGACCTCTCGTTGCTCGTCGATCCCCACGAGCTCGAGCTCGTCCGGCGCCTCATCGACCTGCCCGTAGTGCTCGCCGATGCCGCGACGGCGCGCGCCCCGTACAAGGTGACGAACTGGGTGCGCCAGCTCGCCGCCGATTTCCACGGCTTCTACCACGAGTGCCGGGTCCTCGGCGACGACGTGGCTCTGCCGCTCACCGGGGCGCGCCTTGCCCTCGTCGAAGCGGTGCGCATCGGCCTGGCGATCGGGCTCGGCGTGCTGGGCGTGTCTACCCCCGAGTCGATGTGATGACGTTCCTCTCCGGTGACGACGAGAGTCCCGGCCCGACACCGTGTGAGACGCCGGTCGCGCGGCACCTGCTCCCCGACAGCACCGCGGTGACGGCCGCGGGGCGACTCGAGGTCGCGGACATCGACGTCGTCGCGCTCGCCGAGGAGTTCGGCACGCCGCTCTTCGTCTACGACGAGGCGACCCTGCGGGCGCGCTGCCGCGAGCTCGTCGGGGCTTTCGGTCCCGGCGGCGCCTACGCGACGAAGGCGTTCCTTTGTCGCGCGATGGCCCGGCTGGCGCTCGAAGAGGGTCTCCGGCTCGACGTGTCTACTGACGGCGAGCTGGGTGTGGCACTGGCCGCCGGCGCAGAACCGGACCGGATCGTCATGCACGGGAACAACAAGTCCGACGCTGAACTCGCCGCCGTCGTGGCCCTCGGTGGCGGAAGGATCGTCGTCGACTCGTTCGACGAGATCGCGCGGCTGGCCCGTCTCGCCGGGGGCGGCGCGCGGGGTGCCACCCAGCAGGTCCTTGTGCGGGTCAATCCCGGGATCGAAGCGCACACGCACGAATTCATCGCGACGGGCCGCGAGGACTCGAAGTTCGGGTTCTCCGTGGCCTCGGGTGCCGCGGGATCAGCGATCGACGCCCTGAGGAAGGTGGTGGCGGTCGAGGTCGTCGGTGTCCACGCGCACATCGGGAGTCAGATCATGCGGCTCGATTCATTCGCGCGCATCGCCGAGGTCCTCGCCCCGCTCGCGGCCGACCGGGGTCTCGCCGAGCTCTGTGTTGGCGGCGGGCTGGGAGTCGCCTATCTCTCTGACGAGTCGGCCCCGACGATCACCGAGTGGGCCGCGGCGGTGCTCGCCGCTGCGGCGCGCGCCGGACTTCCCTCCGGCGTGCGGGTGAGCGCCGAGCCGGGACGCGCGTTGGTTGCCACCGCCGCGATGACCTGTTACCGGGTCGGGACGGTCAAGGAGCTCCCGGGCATCCGCAACTACATAGCCGTCGACGGGGGCATGAGCGACAACCCGCGGCCGGTCCTCTACGGCAGTGGTTACGAGGCCTTCCTCCCGCGGGACGTCACCGCGGACCGCCCCTACGCGGCGAGGATCGTCGGCAAGCACTGCGAGACGGGCGACGTCGTCGTCGCCGAGGCGCGCCTACCGGGTGACGTTGCCGTCGGCGACGTGCTCGTGACCCCGGTGACCGGGGCCTACGGGTTCTCGATGGCCTCGAACTACAACCGGGTGGGTCGCCCCCCGGTCGTTTTCGTGCGCGACGGGAGCGCGCGGGTCGTCGTGCGGCGCGAGACCGTGGCGGACCTCCTCCGCCTGGAATCCTGAGAGTCGCTAGATTGTGCCGATGAGCAGGGATGTCTGGCGTGCCACGCCGCACGTCGTGCGTCTCGGGCTGCTCGGCCTCGGCAACGTGGGCGCCGCCTTCGCCGAACTCGTCGACGACGACCAGCAGGGCATCAACCGCCGCGTCGGGCTCGGGCTCGAGATCACCCGGATCGCGGTGCGCGACACGGCCAAGCCCCGCGGCCCGCTCGGTCGGCTGGACCGGATCACCGACGAGGCCGCGAGTGTCGTCGCCGACCCGTCGGTCGACGTCGTCGTCGAGCTCATCGGCGGGATCGAGCCCGCCAAGTCGCTGATCCTGGCGGCGCTCAACGCCGGCAAGCCCGTCGTGACGGCCAATAAGGAGCTCCTCGCGCAGGATGGGCCGGAGCTGTTCGCGGCCGCGGAGTCGGCTGGACGGGCATTGTTGTTCGAGGCTGCCGTCGCGGGCGCGATCCCGCTCGTGCGGGCGCTGCGCGTCTCGCTCGTCGGCGAGCACATCCGCCGCGTGCTCGGCATCGTGAACGGGACGACAAACTACATCCTCACCGAGATGAGCGAGAAGGGCCTGAGCTACGCCGCGGCTCTCGTCGCGGCCCAGGAGCTCGGCTACGCCGAGCGTGACCCTGCCGCCGACGTCGGCGGGCACGACGCCGCCGCCAAGGCTGCGATCCTCGCCGGGATCGCCTTCAGCGCCGATGTCGTCGCCGGTGACGTCTACCGCGAGGGGATCGAGGCGATCGAGACCGCCGACATCGAGTTCGCCCACCGGCTCGGCTACGAGGTGAAGTTGCTCGCCGTCGCGGAGCAGCTCGTGGCCCCGGACGGCGGTCCGGCGATGATCGCGGTGCGCGTGCACCCGGCGATGGTCCCCGCCGACCACCCGCTCGCCTCGATCCGGGGCCCGTCCAACGCCGTTTTCGTCGAGGGCGACGCGGCCGGCGAGCTGATGTTCTTCGGGCGCGGGGCGGGGGGGCGCCCGACGGCGTCGGCGGTGCTCGGCGACGTGGTCGACGCGGCGGGCGCGCTCGGGGCCGAGGGAAGCCTGCGTTTCGCACCGCGGCACCGCGCCCAGATCAGGCCGATTGGTGAGCTGCGTGCGCAGTACTACGTCGCGATCGACGTCACCGACCGTCCCGGCGTCCTCGCCACGGTCGCGACGGCGTTCGGGCGGCACAACGTTTCGGTGCGCTCGATGGAGCAGGTCGGGCTCGGTGACGAGGCCCGGCTCGTCTTCATCACCCACCTCGCGGTCGAGTCCGACGTGCAGGCGACGCTGCGCGAGCTCGCGCCCCTCGACGTCGTGCGGCGCGTCGGCGGCCTCATCAGGGTCATCGGGCAGGAACGGTAGGGGCGGTGCCGACGTGGTGAGAGGCGCGCGGTCCTCGCCCGACGAGACGCCACGTGCCACAAGCCCGACCTGGCCCGGTGTGATCCGGCGCTACGCCGAGTTCCTCCCCGTCACCGGGGCGACCCCGGTCGTGACGCTCCTGGAGGGGAACACGCCGCTGCTCCCGGCGCCGCGGCTCTCGGAGCGGGTCGGCGCCGAGGTCTACCTGAAAGTCGAGGGGCTGAACCCGACGGGGTCGTTCAAGGACCGGGGTATGACGGTCGCGATCTCCAAGGCACTCGAGGAGGGCTCTCGGGCGGTCGTCTGCGCCTCGACCGGCAACACATCGGCGTCGGCCGCGGCCTACGCGGCACGGGCGGGGATGACCTGCGTCGTCCTCGTGCCCGAGGGTCACGTCGCACTGGGCAAGCTCGCGCAGGCGCTCGTGCACGGCGCCCAGGTCCTCCAGGTGAGAGGCAACTTCGACGCCGCGCTCGTCGTCGTGCGCGAGCTGCCGTCGCGGGCCCCGGTCGTCGTCGTGAACTCCGTCAACCCGTTCCGGATCGAGGGCCAGAAGACCGGCGCCTTCGAGATCGTCGACGCGCTCGGCGATGCGCCCGACCTGTTCTGCATCCCGGTCGGCAACGCCGGGAACATCACGGCATACTGGCGCGGCTACCGCGAGTACCGGGCAGCGGGGATCTCGACCCGGCTGCCCCGGATGCTGGGCTTCCAGGCCGCCGGGGCGGCGCCGATCGTCGCGGGTCACCCGATAGACAAGCCCGAGACGATCGCCACGGCGATCCGCATCGGCAACCCGGCGTCGTGGTCCGGCGCGACCGCGGCCGCCAGTGAGTCCGGCGGCGCGATCGCCGCGGTGACCGACGACCAGATTCTCGACGCCTACCACTTCCTCGCCGAGGAGGAGTCGGTCTTCTGCGAGCCCGCCTCGGCGGCGTCGGTGGCGGGGCTGTTGAAAGCCGACGTCCCGGCGGGCGGGAAGGTCGTCTGCGTCCTCACCGGGAGCGGGCTGAAGGATCCCGACACCGCCATCAGCGGGGCTCGCGCCCCGGACGTCGTCGACGCGACGCTCAAAGCGGTCCTCGCCGCGCTCACGCTGTAGCGGTCGGCCGGTCGCCGCCTGCCGGCGTGGCGGGCGGCGAAGCTCCGGCTGCCCGCCGCCATCACGGCCGAGTACGCACGCGCCGCTCTCGGCCTGAAGCGGTCGGGTTGGCGCTGGAGATGTCGGGGGCGCGCCTTCGTTGCCGCCCCGCTTGGGTCGTGGCCCAGTACTACACGTTCCTCCGACTCGGCTTCGCCGGCTTCCGCGGGCCGACGCCGGTGCTGTGACCT
>PLPK01000058.1 GCA_003159795.1 Acidimicrobiaceae bacterium
ATTCGTATGCACTCCAAGGACCGAGGCAAGGTCCTTTGCTTGGGGAACTCGTTCGCCTGGGGTGGCTCCCCCCTCGGCGATCGCTCGTCGGATTTCGGCGGCGACCTGTTCGTGCAGATCGACCCCGCCTGAGCGGTCCACCGCTCCGAGAACGAGCGCTGTGTCGCCGTAGTCGGGTGGCTTGACAGGACTCATAACAACAAGAATGGTAGCGTCAATGACTGGGCGATGACTTCGGTTCCCATAAACGACCGTTATTGACCATCCGCCACGGACGAACCAAACGCGGCTAGAAACCCGTCCCAACGGCCGTGTCCGAATACAGCTCCCGGTCTATGCAGCGCGGTCTCGTTGGAGCGAGACCGCACCTTTGTACTACCGCAGTTTTGTCACAGGACTACTGCATATTTGGTGGTCTCATCTGACGGATGACCATTGTTCTCCGCCAACAAAAGGTCATCGCGGTGGCTCTCGCGCCGCCGCCGCTCGCCGCAGGACTGGGGGAACAGCCAAGGCCCGGCGGAGCCCGGAGCGAACGGCCAGTCCTCCGGCCTGGCTCTCCCGAGGACTTGAAGGCCATCATTGTCGCGCTGCTCCCGGCGACGATCCCTACCGATCTGATGTCGAGGCGGGGCGCCGACGCGCATCTGGCATGGGCGTCGATCATTGCTGATCCTGTCTACGAGGCGGTCACGATTTGGGTCATGGCGGCGTGGCCGGACCAGATGCTCGACCGGGTGGACACAATGGCACGGACAGCTATCGCTGCCGCCTACCGCGTGCGCGACGGTGGGTGGAGCAGCGAGCACCTGGTGGCCGTCGTCGCCAAGGCCGGAAAGCGCGGCGAGCATTACCAAGCCCACCGCCATCTCGGCCAGGCCGTTCGTCTCGTGAGCTACGACGCCCTCGGCTTCGAGCCAGCCGACGAGAGCACGCCGACTCGATCGGTCACGTCCACGCTCGGCCGGGCTGTCGTCGCGGACCTGCGCTTGGCGCTCGGTGAGCACGGTTACATGGTGACCTCGGCGGCAGCTGCGCTCTTGGACCGCTCCATCGACCTTGCGGTTGATCACCTCAACGCGGTCCGGGTCAAGAGCGTCACGGTCGAGCTTCCCGACGGACTCGCCGGTCTGGCGTTGTTCGCTGCGGCTCGCCCGACGCGCCACGCGAACAAGTTGGACCGGATCACCGACGTGTTCCGAGACCTACCGCACCCGACGAGCGTTGCCCTGGCGCATCTCCTACTCGGCACGGACCACCACCCGCTCTCCGCACTGTTATGGCGTCAGATGAGCGGTCTTGCTCCGGCCGCGATCCTTGACGAGATCGCGGCCGACTGGCGCGGTGACCTGCCCGCGCTCAGCCCCACGATGCTCGCCTTCACCGACCGGCGTCGGAGACGAATGCGCGACCGTTGCCGGAGGGGCGACGACCTTCACCTCGCCTTCGAGCTGGCTGGCGCTACCGACGCCGACCGTTCCCCGGCCCCGACTGCCATCTAGCCCTTTCGGGCCGTTCAACCCTCGGGGGTTGGCGATGGTCGCTCCCTCGCCTCGCTAGGCGAAGGTCCCGCCGATCGAGCGGGGTCCGCCTCGGGAGGTTCGGTCGTGGGGAGCGGTGCGAAGGTGGGTGTCGGGGTCACCGGAGCGCTGTTGGCCCTCGTCCTCGGCCTCGTGACACTGGCCGGCGGGATCAATTCGTCGGCCGCTGCCCAAGGGGACGTGGCGGTCTCGATCCTCGGCCAGCTCCAACAGAACGAATGCGTGGCCACCGGCCCCGTCGCGACCCTCACCGCTGCGGAGGCATCGAACGCCGAGACGATCGTGGCCGCGGCCGAAGCGCTCGGAGCGGGCGAGCAAGGCGCGCAGATCGCGTTGATGACGGCCGACACCGAATCGTCCCTCGACAACCTCGGCCCCGAGTCCGGGAACGCCGGCTCCCTCGGGCTGTTCCAGCAGCAGGCCGTAGCGGGCTGGGGCACGGCCGCCGAGGAACAGGACGCGACTGACGCCGCCGGCCTGTTCATCGAGCACCTGCTCGCTGTCCCGGACTGGCAGACCATCCAGCCGTGGGTCGCGGCCCAAGACGTGCAGAACTCGGCGTATAGCGGCGTGCCGTCGGCCGCCAACGGCAACTCCTCGGTGATTGGTGGCAACTACCAAGCGGACTGGAGCCTGGCCGGCACGTTCCTTGCGACAATTACCGGGCTCAGCAACGCGCAGAACTGCGGCGGGGAGAACGGTGCCGAGCCGGCCGGACCGGCGAGCCAGTACGGGTTGCCGACGGGCTACGCGATCCCCTCCGACGCCACGCCGGCCGAGACGCTGGCGATCACCTACGCCATCTCCAAGCTCGGTGACGCGTACGTGTGGGGGGCAGCCGGACCGGACAGCTTCGACTGTTCCGGGTTGGCGATGATGGCCTGGGCACAGGCTGGCGTGACCCTCGATCACTACACCGGCGACCAGATCAACGAGGGCACCCCCGTCGACGGGTACGCCGCGATCTCGCCGGGCGACCTGGTGCTGATCCCCGGCTCGGACGGGACGTTGGCGGACCCCGGCCACGTCGGCATCTCCATCGGCAATGGCCTCGTGCTTTCGGCCGTCGATCCACAACAGGGCGTCATCGTGCAGACCTGGGCGAACTTCACCGCGGGCGGGCTCTCCGGCATCCGCTCCCTCGGCTGAACCCACTGGCCGGAGATCACAGGGGGGCGATGGTGGCCGCCGATCGGACGAGGAGACACGCGGGCCACTCGGGTCAGCCATCAACCGAGGAGGACACCACGGTGCTTCCCATTACTGGCCCGCCAATCATCGCGGACGTGGCCCCGAACACCACGGGCCTTCCGGGGATCAGCAGCCTCAGCAACATCGTGGGCGCGCTGCTCACCATCGGACTCATCGCCTGTGTGGCCGGTCTCGTCCTCGCCGCGATCGTTTGGGCCATCGGGTCGCATAGCTCCAACCCGAACCTGGCCAGTCGAGGCAAGAGCGGCGTGCTTATCGCGCTCGTCGCCGCCATTTTGATCGGCGGCGCCAACGTCCTCGTAGACTTCTTCGTCACCGCCGGCCAAGGGCTCTGAGCCGCTCCACTCGCAACGGAGAGGTGACGTGATGCGCTCGCTCTGGACGTTCCACCGCCGCCCCCTCGTGGCGATCGTCGTGATCGTTGTCCTTGCCGTTTCGGCCGGACTGGTCCTCGCCGGCAGCCACGGCGCTCGTCGCAGTTCGACCCGGCCGGCGACCCGACCGAGCCAACCGACGTCATCCACCACCACGACGACGACTCCCTCGCGCCATCAACTGACACCCACGCCGACCATCAACCCGCCGCAGACCGCCATCCAGAAGCAGGTCGACGCCGAGCTGGCCAAGGCAGAGACCGCTGCGTCGATCGCGGCAGCCGCGCAGACGAGCGTGCCCGCCCCGGCCACCTCCAAGGCGTACCGGTCGATCCCGACCGCAGACCGCTCCGACCCGACCACCTACGCGATCGCGTTCACCACCGAACTCTTGGACACGAACTACGCCAGCCAGACCCGAGCCGCCCTCTTGGCGTGGGCTGAGCACGAGGAAGCCCCGAACACCCTCCCTGGCGTCCCGGCCTCGGTCGCCGGCAAGGCCCTCGTGCTCTCACTTGCCGACCCGAACCTGCCGGGCGGCACCCCGTCACCGACGCCCTCACCCGCTCAGTGGTCGACCGATGCGGAGAGCGGTGTCGTGCAACGCGTGAGTGACGTGACCGCCGAGGTCGACCCCGACTGGACACAGATCGTCTCCGAAGGTTGGCAACCACGCGATCCGCTGATGACGATCGAGACCGTCACGGGCAACGTGACGATTACCACCAAGGGCCACACCGCGGCCCCCGAGTCCTTCAGGCTCACCCTGACGCTCGGCTCCGCCGCGCACCTCCACGGCGGCTACGGCGCGGTGGCGGCCGGGGACTGGACCGTCAACTAATGGCCTGCTCGCTCACCGACCCTGCCGCCTGCCTTTCCGGCCTCGTCGGCACCGCGGTCAGCTCCATCGCCGACAGCGCCTTCACGGGAATCGCTAAGGACTTCGGGACCGCCGCGGGCGACGCGACGAACTGGCTGTGGGGCCAGATCAGCGGTGCCACCGCGATCTCCCTCACCGGGTCGGCTTTCACGAACGACCTGGCGATCGTGACCACCCTTGCTGTCGTTGTCGCCACCGGCCTGTTCCTCATTCAGATCATCGCCTCGGTACTGCGGCGCGACGGGGGCGGCTTGTCCCGAGGCGTCAAGGGGCTCCTGGTCGCCTTCTTGGGGAGTGTGGCCGCGATCGCGACCACGACGCTCTTGCTCGCCGCGGTAGATGCGCTCTCGGCGGGGTTCGTGCAGGTCGCCACGGGCGACTCCATCTCACAGATGGGGTCCGCGATCTTGAGCGCGACGAGCATCACCGCGATCACGAACCCGGCCGTGATGCTTGTGCTCGCGTTCATCGTGCTCGGCGCCGTGGTCGTGGTGTGGGGAGCAATGATGGTGCGAAAGCTCCTCATCATCGTGGCCGCGGTCTTCGCCCCCCTCGCCTTCGCCGGGGCCACCGCCGACATCTCGACCTCGTGGGTCCGTAAGTGGATCGAGATGATGGTCGCGCTCATCGTCTCCAAGCTCATCTTGGTCATCATCTTCGTNNACGCAGACGATCACGCAGATCATCATCGGCGCGCTGATCTTGTTGATGGGCGGCTTCGCGCCGTGGCTCGCCATCAAGCTCGTGCATTTCGGCGGCGACCACTTTCAACAGATTCACGGCCACGCTCAAGCCGCGACCGCAGGCGCGCAAACCGTCGTCGCGGCCCCACAGAAAATTCAATCGCTGACCGGACGCTTCGGCGGCGGCTCGCGTGGGTCAAGCGGGTCGCCCGGAAAACAAGGCAGTACGCCCACATCGCACAGCGACACCCCGACCTCGGCCGGCTCTGCGTCGTCACCATCGACGCCGAGCGCCCCTGCCAGTACCGGAGGTGGCGCCGCAGCCGGTGCCGCAGCGGCGAGCGGAGTGGGCGTTGCGGTGATGGCGGGCGCCGCTGCAAAGGGGGCAGTGGACAAGCAGGCGGTACACGTCGATGACGTGTCGTCGGCCGCTGCCCCGACCAGCTCGCCCGCTCCGTCGTCCGCGTGACCCGTCTTTCCGGGCCGCCGCCACCCCCGAAGACGTCCTGACCCGTCGTCGCTGTCAGCACGAGAGGAACCGTCATCATGTCGTCCGTCACCGCTCTCTCTACCGGTCCAGCTCCAGTCCGCTTCGGCCGAAGGTCCACGCGTGGGCTATTGCTCGGGCTGTCGGCCCCTCGCTGTATCTCGGCCGGCGCCGCAATTGCCGTCCTCGTTCTCGGGCTGGTGGCTGCTGGTGGGATTGGCCTTGTCGCGAGCGGCCTCGTGTGGGTGCCGCTGCTCGCGATCACGTTCTTTACCTGGCAGGGTGTCGCGCTCGTCGATTGGGTCCCCGTTGTCGGCCATTGGACGGTGCGGAAGTTCACCCGGCAGACCGAGTTCCGAGCCAGGGTGTCGGCTCTTCGACCGGCCGGGACGATGGCCCTTCCCGGTGACGCCGCCGCGCTTCGCTTCTACGAGGAGCCCGGCACGGGAGTGTGCATGGTCCATGACCCGCACCACCAAAC
>PLPK01000004.1 GCA_003159795.1 Acidimicrobiaceae bacterium
CGCCGCACCGGCCGCTGCCGAACGTGGCGGTGGAGCCGGACTCGTCGCCCGCCTGGGCGAAGGCGCTCGGGGGGAGCGACACCGAGCTGGTCGACGCGTACCAGGTCACCTCGGAGCTGCCGGGCTTCGTCGGGCATGCCGCTTATCCGGGGGAGCAGCTCCTCACGTGGTGGCCCCATGCGGAAACGGGCGAGCTGATGGGGCCAATCGGGATGTTCCACTCCGGGTACGACGCGGTCAGCGTCGTCTCGTACCCCATCCTCCTCCCCGGGGCCAGGGCGAAGATCGAGTACCGGCGGCCGGCGCAGATCCTGCTCATGAGCACGACCGGTGACGGCTTCTCCACGGCGTTGGGGCAGCTCCGACGGGCGCACGCGCACTTCGATCCGGACGTCGTGCGCCGGGGGGTGCTTTCCGACGGCACCTTCGACCTGCACGTCTGGCTCATCGATCTCGACAAGTACTTCCACCGCGTCTCGCGCTGACGCGACACGTATCCGCGCCGGGCGACCCCGCCGGGTCGGTGCGCGAGCGAGAATTGGGGCATGCGCACCGTCCTCGTCCTTCGCCACGCCAAGTCCGACTGGTCGCGCGGGCCGGGCGCGTCTGACCTCGCCCGGCCGCTTTCGGCCCGGGGACGGCGCAGCGCCGACGCGATCGGCCGCTTCATCGCCGAGACGGCGAACGTCCCGGACGGAGTGGTCCGTTCGCCTGCCCGGCGCGTCGTCGAGACGCTCGAGCGGGCGATGGCGGCCGGGAGGTGGCGGTGCGCGGTGCGCGAGTCGGATCAGCTCTACGGGTACGGGTTCGACGGCCTCGTCGGCGAGATCCGCCTCGAAGCCGACTCGACTAACACCCTGCTCGTCGTCGGGCACGAGCCGACGTGTTCGGAGGCGGTCGCCCGCCTGATCGGCGGGGGGCAGGTCCTCATGCCGACCGCCGCGCTCGCCCGGGTCGACTTCGACGCCGAACGCTGGTACGACGTCGCCGCGGGCCAGGGCACGCTGCGCTGGCTCGTCACGCCGCGCCTTCTCGGGACCGACTGACCCGCCTCCCCGGCGGACGCCGGGTCAGAGCTGCCCGAACGCCTCGAGGGCGGCGTCGAGGTGCGCGTCCTCGAGGGCGGCGCTCGCCTGGACGCGCAGCCTGGCCTGGCCCTCGGGCACGACCGGGAACGAGAAGCCGACGACGAGGACACCCAGCTCGTAGAGGCGCCGGCTCGCTGCTTCCACCTTGTGAGCGTCGCCGAGGATGATCGGGATGATGGCACTCGCGCCGTCCGGGCAGGAGAACCCGAGTTTGCGCAGTCCCTGCCGCAGCCGGGCGGTGTTGTCGTGCAAGCGAGCGACCCGCTCGGGTTCGGCGAGGAGGATCTCGATCGCGCGTGTCGCCGAACAGGCGACGGTCGCGGGCAGCGCGTTCGAGAACAGGCTCGGGCGTGCCCGTTGCACGAGCAGCTCGACGAGACGCTCCGACGCCCCGACGAAACCGCCGGCCGCCCCGCCGAGCGCCTTGCCGAGCGTGCCGGTGATGACGTCAATCTGACCGAGGAGACCGAAGTGCTCCGGCGCCCCGCGCCCGGCTGCCCCGAGGACCCCGATGCCGTGCGAGTCGTCGACGACGACGATGGCCTCGTGCGCCCGGCAGAGATCCAGTATCTCCGGAAGGGGCGCGAGGTCACCTTCCATGCTGAACACGCCGTCGGTCACGACCCAGCGCACGCCGCCCGGGTCGGCGGAGGTGAGGGCGGCCTCGAGCTCCGCCAGGTCGTTGTGAGGGTAGATCTTCCGCTCGACGCCGCGGGTCTGGCGCACCGCGTCGATGATGCTGGCGTGGTTCAAGGCGTCGGAGATGACGGTGTCGCCGGGTGCCGTGACCGTCGGGAAGAGGGCCTCGTTGGCGGTCCAGCAGCTGACGAAGGAGAGCGCCGCCGGCGTACCGACGAGTCCGGCGACCGCCCGTTCGAGACGCTCGTGCACGTCGAGCGTGCCACAGATGAAGCGCACCGAGGCCGTCCCCGCGCCGTGGGACCGCAGGCCCTCGATCCCTGCCGCGACGACGTCCGGATGGTTTGCGAGCCCGAGGTAGTCGTTCGAGCAGAGCACGATGACCTCGCGTCCCCCGATCGATGCCACGGGGCCCATCGGGCCCGAGATCGCCCGCAACTCCTTGTACTGGCCGGCGGCACGCAGCCCGTCCAGGGCGGTGCCCGCCCTCCGGTCGAAGTCGTCGACGGCGGTCATCGCGCGCCGATCTCGAAAATGACCTTCAGCGCGGTCCGGCTGGCGATCAGGGCGAAGGCCTTCTCGAACTTCTCCAGCGGCAGCACGTCGGTGACGAGGGCGTCCAGGTCGAGCTGGCCCGACAGGAGGAACCGCTCGACCGCGTACCAGGTGTCGTAGACGATCCGCCCGTTGATGCCCAGCACGGTCGCGCCCTTGAAGATGATGTCGTTCGACAGGTCGAGCGGCACCGCCGACTTGGGCAGTCCGAGCAGGGCGGCGGTGCCGCCGTTGCGCAGCGCCGCGAACCCCCCGGATAGCGCGTCGGGGTGCCCGCTCATCTCGATCAGCACGTCGGGGCCTTCTCCGGCGGTGATCCCTCGCACCTCGGCCACCCACCCGGGGTCGCTCGATAAGACGACGTCATCCGCGCCGAAGTGCCGGGCGAGCTCCAGGCGGTGGGGATCCACGTCGGTCGCGATGACGCGGGCGGCCCCCAGTGACTGGGCGATTGCTACCGACGCGAGGCCGATCACCCCCGAGCCCGTGACGAGCACGTTGCGACCGGAGACCTGTGCCGCGCTCACGGCGTGCATGGCGTTGCCGAGCGGGTCCATGATCGCCGCCGCCAGGTCGGGGATGCGCTCGTCGAGCACCCAGAGGTTGTGGTCCGGCATGGCGACGTACTCGGCGAAGCAGCCGTCCCGGTCGATGCCGATGATGTCGATCCGCTCGCAGATGTGCGCCCGCCCCGTGCGGCAGAGCTCGCACACGCCGCAGCCGATATGGCCTTCGCCACTAACCCGCTGGCCGACCGTCACCTGCGAAACACCCTCGCCGACGGCGGCGACCGTCCCGGTGAACTCGTGGCCGACGACGATCCCGAGGGGCACGCGGTTGGCGCTCCACTCGTCCCAGTCGAAGATGTGGTGGTCGGTCCCGCAGATGCCCGCGTAGCGCACCGCGACGAGCACGTCGCGGGGTCCGATCCCGGGGACGGCGGACATCGTGTCGAGCTCGAGCCCCGGCGCCGGACGACTCTTGCGAAGTGCCGCCATCGTGCCGTTGGCCACGAGATTCCCCTTCTGTCGGTGAAGTTCCTCACCCAAGGTAGTCAGGAGCCGAACCGGAATCTGCACGCTGAGGTCAAATCGCGCCTGCGCCGGGTGTCCCGTCGGCACCTGGTCCGGCCGGATGGCTGGGCGGTACTTGCGCGAAGGGTATGAGATGGGTACAGGTGACATTAGGGTCCCGTTCCAGGGAACCGACAGGGGCGCCGCCGTCCTCATGATCGCCCGCGACAACCCAACGCCTGGCGATCGGAAACGCGCTATTCCTACGGTCTGGGCCGACTCAGGGGGTTGACCCCGCCTCAGCTAGGAGCGTGGACGCATGACCGAGCAGCGACCAGAGGTCCAGTTGGGTGCCGGGGAGGTCGATGAGGAGTTACCGCGGATCACCCCCTCGCCGCCGGAGCGACTGATTGCCGGGGTGCGGGCTCGATGGCGCGGACCGAAATGGCCGCCGTTCGAGATCGCATCACTTGCCATCGTCGTTGCAATCGCAATCACCATCGTCGGCTCCGCGGCCGCGGCCATCGTGGAGTTCAGCGGGACGCCGCTCGGAGCTGTGATGGAGGTGTCGTACGCCGCTCAGTGGGCTGATCCCCTCGTGGCGTTCGCTCTCCTGCTTTCGTGCCTGGCGTCGTGGCATGAAGGTGTGAGGTGGTGTGACCATCTCGAACACCAGCGGCGCGCACATGGCGCGATCGAGCCCGAAGCCTCCGACGCGCCCAGCATCGCCCCGCGGTCGTGCGCGCTGGCGTCTGCGGCGTTCATTCTGGTGCTCGCAACTGGGGTGGGTTCCATCGCCAGCCTGGTTTCCTGGGTGATCATGAATCCGGGCCTTGCAGGACCCTTAGGGGCGCAGATCATCGGCATGGCAGGCAACATCCTGGCTGTTGTCGTCGTGGCCATCGCCTGCGGCGTCATCACCGCGCGCCTCAGATCAAGGTGTCGTGCTGCGCTGACCGTGTGATCGGGCCACGACCCGTCGCGGACGCGTGTTGTCGGCCACCGCGGCGCAGGAGCCCTCCTCGTCGTACAGACGCAGTGCCATGGACGCACCCCGGCCAGCGTGTCCACCGGCAAACTGGGGTCGTTCGGATTCGCCACTGCTAGTGCTCCGACACGGAGGAGTGACGACGGTTGGCGGAGAACGACGCGGGTCCGTCGATCGACGGCCCGCGGTGGCACCGCGCGTACGATGACCGGTGATGGGCGGAAATGTGGGCCGCGCGGTGCTCGTGACCGGGGCGTCTCGTGGAATCGGCGCCGCGGTTGCCCGCGCGTTCGCTTCAGCCGGCGACCGCGTTGCCGTGCACTACCACGAGCGCGCGGACAGCGCCTCGGTGGTCTTGGAGTCACTGCCGGGCTCGGGGCACATGGTCGTCGGTGCCGACCTCGCCGACGCAAACGCCGTGCGCCGCATGGTCGACGCCGCAGCCGAGGAGCTCGGCGGCCTGGACGTGCTGGTGAACAACGCCGGCGTCTTCGGGCCGCACCCGATCACCGAGTCGAGCTACGAGCAGTGGCAGCGTGTCTGGCAAGACACGCTGGCGGTGAATCTCGTCGGAGCGGCGAATGTGACCTGGTGCGCCGTGCAGCACATGATCCGCGGCGGAGGCGGAAGCATCGTCAACATCTCGTCCCGCGGCGCCTTCCGCGGCGAACCGTCGCAACCCGCCTACGGGGCCAGCAAGGCGGGGCTCATTGCGTTCGGGCAATCCATGTCACGCGCGCTCGGTCCCTACGGGATCAGTGTCACCGCAGTCGCGCCCGGATTCACCGAGACCGACATGACCGTGGAGCAACTCGTAGGGGAGAAGGGTGAGAAGCGCCGTGCCGAGAGCCCGCTCGGCCGCGTCAACACCGTCGAGGAGGTGGCCGCGGCGGTCGTCTTCCTCGCCTCCCCGGAGGCGGCGATGGCAAGTGGCACCGTGCTCGACATGAACGGCGCGTCGTACCTCCGGATGTGAGCGGTGACCGCTGACCTGCGCGGGGATCGATCTCGTTCACGCGGTCGTCGTTCTGTTGGTGCGTGCTCGGGTCGGAACCTGTCAAGTGTTTTGGGACACGGTCTTATCGCGCTTTTTGTACGTCCTCCTCGTTTGGATCATTGATCCACGCCACGGTGGGCAGCTCGGAGCCTGACCCTCTAGGCCGGACATCGACCCTGCAGCAGACCCACGGGATCGGCGTATGACCCGACAGCTATCCATCCATCAGATACTTGTGTCGGCATTTCATCCAGTCTCCGTACAAATCTGGTTCTTCGGAAATGAGCGGGTGTGGGCACGGTGACCGGTGTCGTGCTCGTGACCGTTGCCTGCCCCGGAGCGGCACTTTCGCTACGCGCCGAACGGTCGATCCACCGCACATTCTGGGACACCTTCCATGGACGAGATCGCCGATTCCGGCGCGGCGCTCATGTCGACCGGCGTGGGTGTGCTGCCCAGTGCGGCCGCGACGACTTCAAATTCCGTCCCGACCGGTCGTTAGGTCTCTTGATGACCCAGCGATCGGGTCTGCTGCAGACTGGTCCTCAACCTCCAAAGGAGGTCGTGTGACTCCGCTCGCCGAAGGCACGCTGGTGGATCTTCTCGATGCGGCACCGGACGCGATGCTCGCGATCGATGAGGCTGGCCTGATCGTAATGGTGAACGCCCAAGCCGAGCGGCTCTTCGGCTATCGGCGTACAGAACTCATCGGAAGGCCCGTCGAACTGCTCGTCCCCATTGCGGATCCGAAATTCCGACCTTCTGCTACCGGCTTGGAAATGCCTGGTCGACGACAAGACGGTAGCGAGTTTTCAGCGTCGATCTCAGTGTCAACGATGGCGACCGATGATGGACTTCTGATCTCTGCGACCATTCGAGACGCTACCGAGCGGATTGAGGCCGAAGCCGAACGTGAGCGCCTCGAGGCCGAAGCCGAGGCCGATCGCGTCAAGGCCGAAAGCGAGAAGGCCGAAGCCGAACGCGTGCGCTTCAAGGCCGAAAGCGAGAAGGCCAAAGCCGAACGCGTGCGCCTCAAGGCCGAGGCCGATCTCGTCAAGGCCAAAAGCGAGAAGGCCGAAGCCGAACGCGTGCGCTTCAAGGCCGAGGTCGAACGTGTCAAGGCCGAAAGCGAGAAGGCCGAAGCCGAACGCGTGCGCCTCAAGGCCGAGGCCGAACGTGTGCGCGTCAAGCTGGCAGCCATCGCGTCCCAGCTTGCTTCCGCCGAGACGCTCTCCAAAAGCGAGCAGAGATTCCGCCACGCGTTCGAGTCCAACGTGGCCGGCATGCTCTTCGTCGATGAAAAGTACAAGGTCTTCGCAGTCAACGGCGCCTTCTGTCAGATGATCGGACGCACCAGGAAGGAGATCATAGACAGGGGCATGGAACCGTTCACCCACCCGGAGGACCTCGGTATTGCCGAGGAGACGTACCGCCGCCTGGTCACCCGCGAGGTCGACCGTGTGAGCTACGTCAAGCGCCTCCTGCACAAGGACGGACGAGTCATCAGTGTCGAGGTGTCGAAGACCGTTGCGCGCGACGCGTCGGGGGGCACGCGTTACTTTGTCATCTCGGTCCGGGACAGCACCGAGGAGCGGGCGCTCAACGCCCAACTCGTCCAACAGACACTGCACGATTCGCTCACCGGGCTCGCCAACCGGCTTCTCTTCGATGACCGGCTCCGCCAGGCGCACGCAAGAGCTGCCCGCCGGGGCGAGCGGGGAGCTGTGATGTTGCTCGACATCGACGACTTCAAGGACGTGAACGACTCTCTTGGCCACCTCGCCGGTGACCAGGTGCTCATTACGCTCGCGCGGCGTTTGGAAAACGTGACTCGCGTGGGGGACACGCTGTCTCGCTTCGGAGGCGACGAGTTCCTCTACTTAGCCGAGGGGTTGACATCCGAGGCTAAGGCACAGGTTGTGGCCAAGCGCCTCCTCGGCGTGCTCGACGAGCCCTTCCCCCTAGCAGGGTCCAGCCTAGAACTGCACGCGAGTGTCGGGGTCACGGTCTTCGACGGGATCACCGACGACTGCGCCGAACTCTTCCAAGAGGCCGATGTCGCCCTTTATGAGGCCAAGCGCCTGGGCAAGGGTCGCCATCTCCTCTACACCCCCGCTATGCGCCAGAAAGCGGTCAGCCGCTTCGCGCTCATCCAGGAGCTTGGTCACGCTCTTCACTCTGGCGAGCTCTCGATGCACTATCAGCCCATCGTCGAGCTCGGCTCGGCGAAAGTCGAGCCCACCGCGACGGGAATAGTCGGCTTCGAAGCACTGATGCGCTGGCAACACCCCGAGCGGGGAGAGGTACCCCCCGACGTGTTCATCCCGCTTGCAGAACAGAGCGATCTGATCTGTCAGCTGGGCTCGTTCGCCCTTGACAACGCCATGACCGAGGCGAGCTCCTGGGGGCCAATCGGTACTTCTGCCAGCTTGCCCTATGTCACCGTCAACCTCTCCACGCGCCAGTTCCACGACCCGGACCTGATCTCGACGATCAAGGCGCTCTTGGCGATCAACGGACTTGCACCGGAGCGCCTCATCCTCGAAATCACCGAAAGCGGGGTTCTCGCCGACGTCGTCGGGGCAACGCGCGTGATCCAGCACCTCGACCGGCTCGGAGTGAACATCGCGCTCGACGACTTCGGCACCGGATACTCCTCGCTCTCTTACCTGGCGCTCTTGCGTCCAAGCATCATCAAGATTGATCGGTCGTTCATCAACCCATCGAAGGCGAGCACCCGCAATGACACGCTGCTCGAGGCGATCGTCTCGCTGGGCCAGAAGCTCAACATCACCGTGCTCGCCGAGGGGATCGAGACGCAAATACAACTCGAACGCCTTCGCCAACTTGGCTGTGAGCTCGGGCAGGGCTACCTCTTTTCACCTGCGGTGCCGGCATGCGAGGTCGCGGCCATGCTCGGCCAGAAGTCGCGTAGCGGGCTGCAGAGGCTGGCACCAACCGCGGCCGAACCTCCCCCTGCTCGAAACCGGACGCGAGCATCTCAGCCATAGCGATGCTGCTCATCGGGACCGGCGGGCAGCACATTGCAACAACGACATACAACTGCTCTGGCGAAGGCGCCCCGTAAGGAACCTCCACCTTGCTGAAGAGGGGCAGGTCGATCGCCTGGTTGGGTCGCTGTCCAAGGCTGAAGTCGCCAGTCGCAGATCCGCGACGTCGGCTCTCCGACGCGAACCCCCCACGCCCAGGTACTGGCGACATTAAGAACTTGTCGCTGATGCGGTTCACCATCGCGTCGTAGTGCAGCACGTCTCCCGGTTCGGGAGCCGGCGGAGTCTCTGCGAGCGTGACGGACGTCCCGTCGTTGACGCAGGGGACGACGACCACCCCGAGACCGTCAAAGCCGTCCTCGACGCTGAGGACGAGTCGGACGAAACGGCGGTGCGTCGACACGGGTACTGAACTCTCCACCCCTGCCATACGTTCAGTTGGCACCGTGAGGGCAATCCGGATTGGCCTGTCAGAAACCCCTCTGAACAGGGAGTTTCGGCAAGGCAGTAGCACCGTGTATTTATCGGGTGTCGCTCCTACAGGCGACCGCCTAGGTCGATCAAGGCGACCTGTTGCGACTTTCCGACGGCTATTTGGCTGCTTTCCCGCTCGGCCCGTGCTTCCACGTCTCGACTGTCCGCCGAGGCAGCAACCGCGACGAGACGCGGACCGAACTCTCGGCGGCGCGGCTCGTCGACGTCGCCCACCCCTCGGACTTCGACCGGAGCGAGTCGCCGAACTTCATCTCGATCGTGCTGAACGTCGTCTCGACGTTCGACCACTGGTGGTAGCGGGCAGGGAACACCTCGCGTCGGAAGGCGAGCAGGTGGCACACGCGGCTCCAGGTGGACGCGTTCTCTGGGACCGCGGGCTGGGGCAGGACCGGGCCAGCGGGGGTCAGCGGACGGACGAGTGGTGGACCTTCTTTGGGTCGTGCCCTGCGTCGAGTACACAGCGCGCCTTCGAGCGCGGCATCCACACGCCACACTGTCCGCGGGGGATGGAAGAACTTCGAGCGGGATTAGGAGCTGTCATCGCGACGGCTTGCTTCCGACGGGAGGGCAAGGGCTTCCGCGGCCCCAACTCATCCAACCACAAAGCCGCGGAACTCCACACCGGGTAACCGAATATCAGACCACACTCCGATGTTGGGATCATGCCAAAGTCATCCACGTCCATGTACTGCTCTAAACGCTCGTCACGCATCGCATTGAACATATTCGCTGTTTCCGAAGCCTCGTCCGGGTGGCCCGCGAGATAGGACCGCCAGTCCTCGGCCAGGGTGTCGAGGTCGAACAGCTTCCCGAGCGTGCCGCGATGCGAGAGCATGGCGTCCACACAGATTGTCTCGCCGTAATAGCCCGGGATATTGCGCTCCTTGACCCGTGTTGCCAGTCCCCGTCGTTCGGCTTCTTCGACTAGCGCCGCAACCTTGTCGCGAGCCTGGGCCAGAGCGGTGGCCTGCGGGGGGAGGCCGTTCTCGCCGTCGACACAGAGATACACCGCACCGAGAGGCTTGTGTCCGTCGAATAACTGCTTGATGATCATCTAGCCTTCGAGGTCTTTATTGGTTTCCTTTTCCCACACGCCGAACCCCCCGCAGAGCGCCAGGTTCACGTCGTTCACGAGCGGCGAGGCGAACGCAGGGGTGATCCGTGGGTAGCGGTAGTCACGGGTGCGCTGAGGCACACCGTCGACCACAACCACGGTCCGCCTGTTCCCGTTCTTGAAGTCTTGGTGGCGGAGCGAAATCTCTGGTTCTTCCCAGTCCCCGTCCCGAAGCCATCCTTTATTTCTGGTCATTTCTCACGTCCCTCCGGACCGCCCGGACTTCCCGGTACACCCATACTTCTACATCGGTCGACCTTTTCACTTCTCTGTTCCTGCCATCCCTCGGCTCGCCCCAATCTGTTAGTAGATCCGTCCCGCCGTCTCGTTTACGCAACGACTGAACGTGCTCTTTCCGTCGCCTCGCCCACCCCGACGACCCGCACGCCGACCCCCTGTCCTTTCAGACGCAAACTTTCGAGCGGCTTTGACGTGGGCGCGCAGCGGAGCGGCAAGGGGACGAGCCGGCGGGACGAACCGGGGGAATCTCTTTACGGGCGCTTCGGAAATGAGCGGGGTGCGGTCACGGTGAGGTGTCCGCGCTTGCGATCGTTACCCTGCAACGGCTGCGCTTTGATGACGCGTGGTACGTCGTTGTGACTGCACATTCTGGGGCACTTCTCGGAATACAGATCGGTGAGTTTGACGCGGCCACCGGGTCCCTCGGAAGGCGAGAGGTGGAACGCTCAGTACGCCTCCGCCCCGGCGGCCTGGAACAGGTGGTGGCCCTCACCTTCCCTGACGTTCCGTTGGCGTGTGCCCCTACGCAACGCCGGAACGGTTCTGCTGCTCATTGAGGGACGGAAGCCGCGACCTCAGGCATGGGTTCGGTTTGCGTCAGAATCGCTTTGAAAGTCCGCCCGGTCCTGCGGCGATACACAGTCTCGAACAAGAGGCTCCCCGCCAGCGTGACGCCGAGAGCAATCGCTGACGACGGCGCTGTGGCGATCATGTGGTACACGAGGACAACGAAGAGAGAAAGACACGTGACCGCCGACGCCACGACCGGCCATGCCTTCGCCCCCGTCTGCTTTCGAATCCTCATGTGACCGATGTTCACTGCCGAGTACACGAGGAGGAACCCGGCGCTTCCCATGGAGGCGACAGCACTCAAGGGAAAGAGCAGGACGAAGACGAGCACCAACCCAGAAGTGATGAAGAGCCCTTCAACATCACGACCCCAAAGCTTGCGGTCGAACGCTGGNNAGGTGGCGTTGACTGCCGATGCGGTCGAAAGCAAGGCCGCGATGGCGATCAACCTGAATCCGGCCTGTCCCAGGGACGGCTTGGCTGCGACGGCCAAGGCGGAATTCCCAAGTCCCTTCAGGACGTCGAGCGGCACATTAGCCACGACACCGCTTGCGACCAGCAAGTAGATCACGATCGCAATGGCGACGCTGCCATAGATCGCACGTGGCAACCCACGTTTCGGCTCGGCCATGTTGGCTGCAGCATTCGTGATCAGGCCAAAGCCCTCGTAGCCAACGAACAGGAGGCCTGCCCCGGTGAAGATCGCCAGTGGACCGGGCCAGGACGCTGGCGAGAGCCGAACAACCCCCTTCCCGGTGGGAGCCATGAAAGCTGCCACGATGAAGACGATGAGGATAGCCACCTTGATGATCACGATCACGGACTCTGCTCGGCCCATGAGTCGGCTGCCGAGAAAGTTGATCGCCGTGAAGGTGAGCACGACACCAACTGCCCACAGCCTGGACGGCAGATGGACAAAGGTCACGGCGTAGGCAGCAAACCCTGTGGCGTACAGCGCAATGGTGATGATGTAGCTGAAGTACTGGAAGAGGTTGAGTGAACCAGAAGCCACGCCTTCGCCGTACCCACGCACCAAGAACGTGACAGCACCACCGACACTTGGGAACGTCTTCCCGAGGGCGACGTAGCTATAGGCAGCGAGCCCTGCAACCACCCCGCCGATCGCGAAGGAAAGGGGCATGGCGGAACCTGCAACACGTGCCACGACTCCGAGGATGGAGAAAATCCCAGCACCGATCATGCCGCCGACCCCGATACTGAGGGCCGCGACCAATCCGATGTCGGCCTTCCGTGTTCCCTCTCCCGTCGGTTCGCCCTGTTGCACGGCTATGCCGTTGGTGCTGCTCATTCGCTCACTTTGGCGAGCTGCGGTGTCACATCGGACGGTGTCTTCGTCTTGGTGGGATCAAGAACCCGATACGCGACCAGCTTCGCTCGATCCGTTACGAGGAACCATGCCAGGGCATAGCCCCATACGAAGGCTGCGTACCCCCACCCGATGGATGTCATGAAGACCCCATAGACCGCGATGAGGGTCGCCAGCGTCTGGGTACCTAAGACGGCCAGAAGAAGAACACGGGCTGGGCGTATCGACCAGAACGGCCCCCGAGTGCGTGCGAGGAAGATCGTCAGATGTCCAGCCACTGACAGCGTCAGGTACATGAGCGTCTGTAACTGGGCATGGTCGAGGAGGAAGACCTCCTTGCCGAGGTAGAACAGGCCAAAAGCCGCGATTGGGCCAACAACGCCGAGCACCGTCGCTATGCCAATCACGAGGCGCATGTTCCAGGCCTCGGGCTGATCCTTGTATCGAACGTTGTCGTAGGCGATGGACAGGATCGCTCCGTCGTTCAGCAATGCCAGCATGACGATCTGTATCGCTGTCACAGGAAAGAAGTTGAAGATCAGGATCACGGCGGTGATGAACAGCAGCACACGGAGCGTCTCGGCGATGCGGTAGATCGCATAGCTGGTCATCCGCTGGAAGATTCTCCGGCTCTCTTTGATGGCGTCGATGATCACCGTCAGGCCGGGGGTCGTCAGCACGATGGATGCTGCTGCTCGGGCGGCGTCGGTGGCGTCCGAGACGGCGATGCCGCAGTCGGCCTTCTTCAGCGCCGGGGCATCGTTTACCCCGTCACCGGTCATGCCAACGATGTGGCCGCGCTGCTGGAGGACATCGATGATGTGGAACTTGTGCTCGGGGAAGACCTGGGCAAAGCCGTCGGCGTTCTCGATCGACTTGGCGGTCGCGACGGTCTCTTTGCGCCTCGTGGTGCCAAGCCCGGAGGCATCGAGGATGTCGCTGCCCATGCCGAGCGTCTTGGCGGTCTCCTCGGCGATGGCCAGTGCATCGCCTGTGACCATCTTCACGTCCACGCCCATCTGGAACGCGGTGGCGATGGTTGCCTTGGCATCTTTCCGTGGCGGGTCGAACAGAGGCAGCACGCCAAGAAACTGCCATGGGCCTGTTCGCTCGGCTCGGGCCACGCCCAACGAGCGGAAGCCCCGTGCCGCGAATTCGTTGACTGCCGTATCGACGTCTGCCTTCACTTTGGAGGCGTTGGTCGACAGCTCCAGAATCACCTGAGGAGCGCCCTTCGTGACCTTGAACGAGGTTCCATTAGCGCCCGTGACCGTCGCCTCTGTGCACTTGCGCACTGCATCGAAGGGTTGGAAGTGGACCACCTTGTAGCCGTGCAACGCCGCTTTACTCTTTAGACCGCCCAGAACGGCCAGATCGATGGCATCAGCATCGTCAGCTCGCGATGCCAGCGCGGCACTGAGGATGACCTGCTCGGCGGGAAGATCGTTCACTGTGAATGGCTCGCCGAGGGTCAGCTTGTTCTGGGTGAGGGTGCCAGTCTTGTCCGTGCAGAGCACGTCCACTCCCGCCAGCTCCTCGATGGCCACCAACCGGCTCACGATCGCCTTCTTCGTGGCGAGCAGTCGCGCTCCGACTGCCATCGTGACGGAGAGCACTGTCGGCATTGCGACGGGAATCGCTGCCACGGTGAGCACCAGGGCGAACTGCAACGTGTCGAGGATCGGGTCACCTCGGAGGATCGAGACGACGGCGATCAACGCCACCAGCGCTGCTGCGAGGATGATCAGGAAAGTACCGATCTTCAGCACTGCCCGTTGGAAGTGGCTGACGGTCTGCGCTTCCTGCACTAGCTCTGCTGTCTTGCCGAAGAAGGTCTTCGCACCTGTGGCGTAGACGAGAGCGCCGATCTCACCCTGCCGGATGATCGAGGCGGAGAAGACTGCCTCACCGGACTTGCGGGTGGCAGGCAGTGACTCTCCGGTCAGCGCTGACTGGTCCACCTCGATCGGGTCTCCGTCAAGCAGGCGTGCATCCGCAGGCACGATGTCGCCCAGACGCAGGCGGATGACGTCACCCGGAACCAGCTCACGCGACGGCGGGGTGATCCACTTGCCGTCACGGAGCACCCGCGCCTTGATCGCCAGTTCGGCCTTGAGGGCAGCAATGGCTTTGCCTGCCTGGTGTTCTTCCCAGAACCCGATCCCAGCGTTGGCAAGCAACAGGATCAGGATGATGATGAAGTCCGGCCAGTGCCGGAGCACGCCGGACAGGATCACTGCAGCCTCGATCATCCAGGGGATGGGACCCCAGAAATAGCTGAGTAGCTGGAGGAGCGGGTTGACCTTCTTCTCCTCGATCTCGTTCGGCCCATACTGGGCGAGCCTCTTGGTCGCCTCGACTTGAGTGAGGCCGTCCGGCGAGGACCCCAGCCGCTTCTCCACCTCCGCGAGAGGGAGAGTCTTCAGGTCATCCTTCGCGGTTGGCTTCGAGCGCGGCTTGTCTTCAGGGACTTTTGTGTTCGGCCCATCGCTGGGCACGGCTTTCTCGTTACCGCGTATTCGGCTTGACCTGCGGGCTGCGCGCTTCATGCTCGTGCCTCTTTCACCGCTCTGCTTAGCTCAGCATCGTAAGCAGCTTGATCATGCTTCGCGGGTGGCGGCCGAGACCCGATTCGGGGTGGGAGCGAGACGCTCCCACTATCGAACGTCCTCGACGATTGTTGCGACGGTGACCTCATGCGAGTCGAACGGTTCGCTCGTCGTTACCGGATTGACGTCGAGGAGAGGTAGCTGTTGGGCACGCCACCTCGTTGACCCTTGCAAGTAAGGGGTCGTGACTTTGCTCACCGCCACGAGGCACCGAGAGACCGGCGAAGCGGCCGCGCCGGCTGATTTGGCGCGACCTTGAGCACGGATCGCGTGCTCGGCTTGCCCACCAAGGTGCGGGCGTGTCTGTTCGACCTCGAGGGCGTTCTCACTGAGACGGCCAAGTTCGTGGATCACCCGTGTAAGCGGCTTGGGGAAATGGCGTACAGAACGCCATCCGAAACGACCAGGCGCGTCGCCAGGTGGGGCCGCACCTAGCGACGGATCGGGCGCTGGGTCGCGTGTCCCATAACAACCAGGGCTACCGTGCGCGTCAAGTGTCCCCGACCGCCGGGTAGGTGCGGCACCTTCTGGCTCTCGGAGCGTCAAGTCCTTGCTGCCGCGAGCGGCGCACTCCACTCATTTGCGAAGAGTCTGTTTACGGGTGGTTGTAGGCAACGAACGTGCGTGCCACGACAGGAGGAACACGTCGCACGGCAGCAACGGGCACAGCGGATCGTCCGGCGTGTGCGCTCAGGCGTGCCGGACGATCCGCCGGTAAGCCCGGCGCGCGGCCATGAGAGCAATCAGGCCGATAACGGCGATGCAAGCAGTCCGGACGACACCTAACACGAAGCGGATACCGCTCGCGATTTGGCTCAGGGCCAAGAAAAGACCAGTGCGCGGTGCTATCGAGGCTTGACAGGCCAACAAGTTCACAAGTTCGTCGCGCTCGACCAGGGCCACGCCGTTGTCGTTCGCCAGCTCTATTGCTGCGGGGGTGAACACCATATTCGTGACGACCACGGCCTCGCTCGCTCCGTAGTGGGCCTTCGCCCCGACGACCTCGTAGACGGCCTCGATCCCGACACTGGAGTCCCAGCGCTTCGCCTGGACGACGGTGCGAACTCCTTCGCGTTCGAGGACGAGGTCGGCCCCGAAGTCCCCGGTCGCCCGCGTCGTCGAGACGCGGAAACCGAATGCGCGGAAGAGAACCGCGAGGCGTTGCTCGAACTGCTCGCCGCTCATCGTGTCGATCTGGTTGATGCCGGAGGTTCTTCGTAACTCAGCGTGGGCATATCGAACGACCCCGAGGAGGCCGAGTACGCCCAGAACTAGGAAAAAAGCGCCGGCCTCGACCAGGACGTGACGATGCGCGCTCGTGGCCAGGTGTGCGAGCAAGAACTCGGCCCCGGCAGCAACCACAAGCACTAGGAGCGGGTAGTGGCGCGCCATCGCTCGGAGCGCCTCGCCGAGCAGCCGGGCCGATTTCACAGGTTTCCAGGCTAAGCGCTCGCCGCGGAATT